>JAFUCC010000198.1 GCA_017459925.1 Eggerthellaceae bacterium | reverse complement strand
TTCCTGTTACTCATTAGAAATGAGTAACAGGAACGTCCTGCTACTCATTCTATCCGAAGATGTCGGGGAACTCGGCCTTCAGACGCTCGACGGGAAAGCCGATGACGGTGTCGAGGTTGCCCTCGATGTGGTCGACGAAGGCGCCTCCGCCCGATTGGATGCCGTACGAGCCGGCTTTGTCGAAGGGGTCACCGCTTTCGATGTAGGCGGCGATTTCCTCGTCGGAAAGCTCGCGGAAGTACACGTAGGTCGTGTCGACGAACGTGCGGTAGAACAGGCCGACGTCTTCCCCTTTCGGAGCGTTGACCGCCCAAAACGACACGGCGGTGTGAACGTCGTGCCCGTGCCCGGAAAGCGCGCGCAGCATGCGCTCGGCATCGGCGGCATCACGCGGCTTGCCGAAGATCTCGCCGCGGAACACCACCATGGTGTCGGAACCCAGCACGACCATCGTGCCGTCGTAATCGGGCGTGACAAGCTGCTCGACCGCGGCTTTCGCCTTGCGCTCTGCCAGCTTCTTCACCGCTTCGACCGGATCTTCCGCCAGCCGCTCGTCGAGCGATTCGTCGACGTCGACCGCATGCACGCGGAACTCGACGCCTGTTTGCGCCAAAAGCTCGCGGCGGCGCGGCGAAGCGCTTGCCAATACGATGTCGTAATCCATGCTCATTCCTCCTACGGATATGCCAGAAGGATAATGAGCATCAGGACGTTCCTGCGACTCATTTGCTCAGAGTGTCCCAACCTCTGTCACGTCTCCCGGTAATGAGTCGCAGGAACGTCCTGATGCTCATTATCCTTCTGACACATCACACCCTCTTCCGGCGCGTGCGGAAGGCGGCCATGGGCTCGATGCGCACGCCTTGCTTGTTGGCGCTGACGGCCAGGTTGCCCTGCACGTTCACGACGTAGCCGCCGTTGGGCTTGCCGTCCGAAAACCCGGCGAGCACCGCTTCGATGGTGGCCGTGTCGATGCGCTCGTCGGCGCCGAGCATCTGCGCAAGCGCGCCCGACACCACACGGCGCTGCAACGGCACGGGCACGACGGCGAACGCGGGCGCGATGAGGCACCCCTCCCCTTCGCCCAGCCACTGCACGTTCTTGGCAGCGACTTCATCGGCCATGGCGGACACCATGTCGTCCTCGTCGGCGATGAGGTTCATCGTGCGCATGAGCGTCTCGCGCAGTTTCGGATTGCGTTCCTCTGCCCGCGGGATGATCTCGTGGCGGACGTACGCGCGGAACCGGTCGGTGTGCTCGTTAGTGGCGTCTTCACGCCACAGCGCGCCTGCGGCGTCGCGCGCGACTGGGAACCCGTCCTTCGCCCGGCGGGCGATGTAATCCCTCAACTCCTCGCGGCTCGCGTCGAGCACGGGGCGCACCACCTGGCCGTTGCGGTACAGCATCGACCTGAAGCCACCCGGGCCCGTGCCCACGATAGAGCGCATGTAGAAGTTCTCGATGCGGTCGTCGACCGTGTGCGCCACGAAAATGCGCCCCCGCGACACCGGCGCCTCCTCGCGCCGGCATAGGTCGGCGAGCGCGTCATGGGCAGCCGCGTAACGCTCGCGGCGCGCAACCGCCTCCACGTTGCCGTGCTCTGCTTCCGCGATGGCGCCGACTTCGATCGTCGCGCACGTGAAGGGGATATCCAGCACCTCGGCGAGCTGCCGCGCGAACTCGGCGTCCTCGTCGGCGGCCCCGCCGCGAAGCCGGTGGTTCACATGCAGCATGGCGAGCGGCCCGATTGCGCCCCGTTCGCGCAGCCCGCGGGCAAGGTAGGCCATCGCCGTGGAATCCGATCCGCCCGACACCATGAGCAGCACGGGATCGTTCGCTTCCACAAGCCCGCGGCTCGCAAGTACGAGCTCGGTTCTGAACAGCAGGTCTATCATGGCGCCTACCCGTTATCCGCGCTTGCCTCGGCAGCGGCGCGGTCGCGCCGGCGCCTGTATTGCTGCTTGTCCTCGTACATGCGCTCGTCAGCGCGGTTGAACACGTCCTCAACGCTTTTGTCTTGGCCCGGCGTGAACGTGGCCACACCCTTGGCTATGTTGACGCGCTTCCAAGGTTCGGAAACAACGGCATTCACCTCTTCGACCATCTCGTCGAACGCGTCGAGCAGTCGGCCCCTGTTGTCGAAGTCCTCGCCTTGCAAGACGACCGCGAACTCGTCGCCACCGATGCGGAACACGGCGCTATGGGCAAACACCCGGCAGATGACCCTGCGCGCGCTCTGAAGGTACACGTCGCCGTTCGCATGCCCGTATTCGTCGTTGATCTGCTTCAGGTCGTTGCAATCGAGCACGATGAGGCCGAACTTCGGGGGTTCGCCCTCGCCGCTTGCGTCTATCGTCCCATCGATCTTGGCGACCAGGGCGTCGTAGGCTCCCTTGTTCCTCACGCCTGTAAGGGCGTCCGTCGAAGCGCGGCTGTTCAAATCGGTAATGTAGGTCCGCAGCTCGTCGCGCATCTGCCTGAACGAGTCGGTGAGAACGCCGACCTCGTCTTTCCCATCATAATCGAGTTCGACATCGTAATCGCCGGACGCGAGTTTACGGGAAGCAGCCGTGAGTCGCTTCAGCGGGTCGGTGATGGCATCCATGACCACCAAGATGAAGACGGTGAAAATGACGAGGATGATGCTCGCTATGACCGAGATAAGCTCGGTCAACGTCCGCTGGGACGCCGCGATCTCGCTCACCGGCGCGGCAACCACGACTTTCATGCCGTTGGTGAGCGTCGAAAACGCGAGCTGGCGCTCCTCGCCGTCCACGTTATAACGGATCATTTCCCCGTTGCTGCTTTCCTGTTGGAAGACTCCTGAGCTGAGCAGGTCGTCAATGGCCTGCGGCACGCTTCCCTCTTCCATGTCGGGGTGGTACAGGATGTGGCCGTCCTGGTCGAGCAGGCAGGCAAACCCCGTGTCGTACACCTGAATGGAACTGATCTGGGAAACCAACGTTTCCATGAGGATATCCATGCCGATAACGCCGATGAGCGTGTTGTCCTTGTACGTCGGCACCACGTACGAAATCACCGAAGCGTCATCGTGGTAACGGTCCCGGTAGGGGCCAACCCAAACGGGCGAACCTGCCTGAATGGGCGCGAAGTACCAGATGTCGCGGTCGACCTCGCGCGGGTCGAGGTTATGCGAGTTTATGGGCGGTTGCTCCTGAAAGTCGGAAAGGCCCACCTTCGAATAGAAGAAGCCGTGGCTGGACGAGCCGAGGTTGGCGTTGATGCAGTAATAGTATTCCTCGACGCCGCTCGTGGAATTGGCCACGCTGCCGAACGCGCTCCGCACAAGGGAGAAATGCGACGTCAGGAACTCGTCGAGCTTCTGCGCCTGCTCGGGCGTTTGGTTCACGGCGCGCGAGGACGCGTTGGGAATGTTGTAGTCCTCGAGGCGAATCTGCGACAGTGAATCTTCCGCCACGAAGTCGGCCATGTCGACCGACTGCTTCAGGCTGTTCAGGTACCCATCGAGCGACTTCTGCGCGTTCTCGCTGATGAGCTGCATCTTCTCGGTCGAAGCTTCGTCGCTTTCCACGCCAATGGTGAATACGGCGATGAAGCCCAGCGCCAACACGCTGATGATGATCGCCGCAATGGTGGCCGCCGTGATCTTTACGCGAATCGAATGCATCCCCCGCCTCTGCCGGCCTGCTTAGACAAGCGACGATGAAGGGCCGACACCAGCATTATACGGCTAACAGCGGGGAATATCCTGCCAATATGCAGGGCTTGACAGCCTATCGGCGGCGGTCGTTTGCGCTCTTGGGATTATTGCGCTTCAGCTGGCGCTTCGTCACCGCAGAACGTAGCCGCATTGCGGCCGGCACTCTTCGATACGTAAAGGGCCCTGTCGGCTTCGCGGTAGAGCGTGGCCTCGCCCGTGAGCAAGTCGCTGAACGCCACGCCAAACGACATGGCGACCTCGGGAAGCCCGTCTGAGGTATCTGCAAGGGCGGCGGCAATCGCCGCGAGCTTTGCTTCGATGACCTTCCTGCCGCTCGAGCTTATGCGCGTTGCCACAACCGCGAACTCGTCGCCGCCGATGCGGCAGACGTGGTCGGTGCTGCGGAAGTTCTCGACGATCGTCGACGCCACTTTCTTCAGGATCGCGTCGCCGACCTCGTGGCCGTAGCGGTCGTTGATCTGCTTGAAGTAGTCGACGTCGGCTACGATGAGCGCGGTGTTCGGGCTGTTCTCCTCGATGAGCTGGCTGAACGGTCCGCGGTTGAGGACCCCGGTAAGGGGGTCGGTCTCGGCCTCGTGCTTCAGGGACTCCCCGCGCCTCCTCGCCTCTTCCAAAAGGCTGTTGTAGGCGACTGCCACGCGCCTGATCTCGTAGCTTCCGACGACCGCGAAGGGGCGCTCTTCCCTCAGGCTTTCCTCGTGCAGCCGCATGGGCCTCGTCACCAGGAAATGGTTCGAGACGGCGGCAAATGCCACAATCAGCAAAAGCAGCACGGTGATGGCGATTTGGATGCCGAGGAGCTTGTCCGTCATCCTGTCATGATCGAGCACCTTCTGCTCGAGGCTGCGGACGAGCGATTCAGCGCAGTTGCCGACATCTTGGAGGATGAGCCCTTTCTCCTCTCGGTACTCATCGCCCAGCACCATCGATTGGGCGAGGCTCCTCTTATCGGCATTCGAAAGGGCTTCGTCTTCGGGGCTCACCTCGATGGCGACCAGCTGGCCGGGAAGCGGGTCGGTGCCGATCGCCTCCGCCGTGAGCCTCATGGCGTACATTTCACGCTCCGCCAGCTTGTTCGACTCGGCAAGCGCGGCGGTAAGCTCCGCGGCTGCGTTGGCGTCCCCCGTCTCCAATCCGAGGGTGTCCACGGCGGCATCGCGGCGCTTCGTCACGAAGAGCTCCTCGAAGTATGCGTCCATGTAGCTGGAATCGCCCGTCATCACGAACATGCGGCATTGCGTCGTAAGGTAATCCGAGGCGATCCTCAGCTCGGTGGCGGCGCTTACGCAAGCGTCGTAGCGCGCGTGCACGCTTTCTGACTGATTGCTCGACTGAACCAAGCGCCCGATGACGACTATCGACACGACTACGAGAAGAGCCGCGATGACGACGGACACGGTGTTCAGGGTTTTGATTTTGGGCGCATGAATTTCAGGTTCCGGCGCCAGATCCGAGTTGGTCACAATGCTTCCCCCTGAAGCATATGGAGCCGGCTGCAAACTCCCCCTCGCAGCCTCGCATACGTATTAGACGACTTCTTCAACACTATTTGAGCGCGAACCATTATAGAGACTGCGGAGGCCCTTGTAGGTGAGAATGCGCGATTGATTGGGAAATCGGGGGCTTGGCAATCGAAGCCACCGTTTCGATGTGGCACGAGGAAACAATTTTGCTATCACGTGGCACATACCAGTTTGAGGGAACATGTCTAATCGAATGATTAGAAACTATGTCAGAAACCTTTAGCCTGTCTATATTCGGACCACAGCTGTGTGAAGCCGCTCTCATAATTCGCCTGCACATAGTCGTAAAGTTTTGGCATTATTTCAGCACGTTCTGTGACGTAGGGTTCCTTCCAGCTACCATCTTTGCCCGGGTTCAGCACGTTCTTCTTTCCCAGATAAGCCTGACGGTAGGCTATATCCTTCAGGGAGACGCCGGGGTTGCGCATCATGTCATAGAGAACGAGAAAAGTCGTAGCCCGGCCTTTTCCTCCGCTGCAGTGAATATGGAGCCATGCGTTTTCGGGAAGATCCCGTACCATTCGGATGAACATGTCAAACTCGGCATCTGAGGGACAAATATGGTCAGTGCAGGGAATATGAACATAATTCACATCATATTTCGCACAAAGTTCATCTTCGGTGGTCACGTCGGTCACTTCAATTGGAATGGTTTTTGATGGATCCGGATAATCATCGGAATCATAAAGCACCTGGGACGTCCCTTCGGCTGCCTGCATGAATTCCCCTGCTTGAACATCGGCCTCCGCATCACTCAATTCAACCATATACAGGTTGAATTTGCTGTACCACGTTACGGATGTATCGTTAAATTGTCCGTGAGGCTCCCGGCGCAAATCCACGTCGTAGATGGTACCGTCATATTCGGAACGGAGTGTTTCAACCATTTTTGCAAACTGTGCTTCATTGAAATAACCGGATCCGGACGCATTCAGTGTGTCAAGGCCGGTTAGGTCGGGCTGATAATCTTTCTCGAGGCCTTCCTCTTCTCCGAATTCATCATAATCGTGGAATTCGGATGCGCATGTCCGGTAATTTTTCGGCAGTTCTTTTTCGCTCCCTTCCGGAATATCATTCCGCCAGTAGTTATACAGGTACACCGCAAGTTCAGACTGTGGTTTGTTTCTGAGTTCGTCGCTGGGAGATTCTACCGATGCCGATGATTCATTGCTTGTGCTGTTGTTATTATCTCCGCAAGCTGTCAGGCAAAGACAAAGTGCCAATGTCACTGACCAAATAAGTGTTAATGCTTTTTTCACAGGTTTTCCTTCCTGTTTCAACCGTTTCTTCTGTTCTTCTAAAACTCCCGATAGTCTCATTCTCACATTTTTGCCGTTATCGTTCTCATTTCCTTGACAGCAGAACGACCGTCTCGACATGCTCGGTATGGGGGAACATGTCGACTGGCTGCACGACTTGGGTTTTGTATCCGCGCTCGACCAGGTGGCGCAGGTCGCGCACCTGGGTTTCGGGATTGCAGCTGACGTACACTATGCGCTTCGGCGCAAGCTGCGCGCACGCATCGAGGAACTCGGGCGTCGACCCCGCACGTGGCGGGTCCATCAACACGACGTCAGCGTTCTCTCCCGCCGCTGCCATGTCGCGCATGAACGCCGTGGCGTCCGCCGCGACGAAGCGGGCGTTTTCGATGCCGTTGTGGCGCGCGTTCTCACGGGCGTCGCGAATGGCCGATTCCACCGAATCGACGCCTGTAACCTGCGCAGCGCCGCGCTTCGCGGCGACCAGCCCGATTGTTCCCGTGCCGCAATACGCGTCGATGACCGACCGCGCATCGCCGAGTTGGGCAAGCTGTATCGCCGTTTCGTACAGCACCGTGGTCTGCACGGCGTTCACCTGGTAGAACGACTGCGACGAAATGCGGAAGCTCAGCCCGCAGAGCGTGTCTAGGATGAACCCCGGCCCGTACAGGCGCCGCTCGTCCTGCCCCAGGATGACGTTGGTCTGGCGCGTGTTCACGTTCTGCACGATCGTGGTGATGAACGGGCACTGCTTCACGAGCGCACGGCAAAACGCCTTCGATGCGGGAAACTCGTCGGCGTTCGTGACGAGCGTCACGAGCACTTCCCCGCTTTCATGACCCACGCGCACGACCACATGGCGCAAGAACCCGGCGCCGCGGTCTTCGTCATAAGGCTCGATGCGGTGCTTGCGCATGAGCTGGCGGATGGAGCGCACGACCTGCTGCGCTTGCTCGTTTTCGACCAAGCAGCCGTCGGTGTTCACGAGCTTGTGCGTGCCTGCGACGTACATGCCCGTCAGGATTTCGCGGCCGCCGTTCGGCCCGCGCTTTCCCGGAGCGAACGGCGAGATGACCTTGTTGCGGTAGTGGAACGGCTCGTCCATTCCGATGATGGGACGCAGCTCGGCCTTGGCGAACGCCTCGCCCGAGAACAGCTCGGCCACCCGCGCGTCCTTCGCGCGTAGCTGCTCGGCATACGGCTCGCCCACATGCTGGCACGCCCCGCATGCGCGGGACGCCGAACAAACGGGATTTGACGATTGATTGACCATGCCACCCTTCCAACAGAAAACATGATACCGTTTCACACATGAATGTTGCATCGCAGGGACGGCGGGGCTGCCCTCACAAAGCGAGTTCCGCAGCAAGCGAAGCTTGCGAGGACTGTTTGAGCGACTGAGGGTTGCCCCGCCGTCCCGCAGCCGAAAGGGCCATCATGAATTTCATCATCCGCTGGATCGCAACCGCAATCGCCGTGGGCGCAGCCGTCTGGCTTGTGCCGGGCATCACCACCGTGGGCAACGATGCGGTCATCGCCATCGCCATCGGCGCGCTCGTGCTATCGCTCATCAACATCGTGTTGAAGCCGATCTTGCAGTTCATCAGCCTGCCCATCACCGTGCTGACGCTGGGCATCTTCTACGTCATCGTGAACGCGCTGCTGTTGGAATTGGCGGCATGGGCCGCCACCGGCCTGTTCGGAAGCGGCATCGCCGTCGACGGGTTCGGCGCTGCGTTCATCGGCAGCATCATCATCAGCATCGTGAGCGCCATCGTGAACAGCGTCCTCGGCGGCAAGGATTAAGAACGCGAAATCAAAACGCCATTTTTACCGGCAAATGCGCGACGAGAGACGTTTTCGAGCTTACACTTCCAAGGATTCTTGGCTTATGTACGTGCTGAAAGGCTGGCAGGCGTACATTTCCTTTTCAGAATGTCGTTTTCACTCACCAAACTAGAATTGGACGCACAGTAAGGCAAAAAGTTGCCGTTACAGCGCAGAAGCCTCGGTCGGCGGGGTGAAGGGAACGATATGGCCGTTCGGAAAGACGGCGAGCATGCCGTGGTCGCTTCCCTTCAGCAATTCCTCGGCGATGACGGGCGCCGCCGGCCCGTACAGCTGATGCGACTGGTCGATGGGATGCGGCTCGGGCGAATTTCCCCGCTGTTCGGCAACGAGCACCACGAACAGCTGGCCGTTCAGGTCGTAGGCGTTCTGCCCGCGCGTCATGCCGATGCCGAGCATCTGCACGATTTGGTCGCGGTTCACGGCGTAATCGGCGTAGTTGTCGGCATCTTCGAGCGACTGCGTCTCGGGATGCGCCAGGCAAATCTGCCAGCCCAACAGCTGCGTGGGCTGCTGCGCGCCGCCCGCATTGTAGTTGAACGTGTATCCTGCCAAATCCGCCATAATGCTCCGATCGACCCGTACTGGAATTGTAATACCACGAATATGCAGACTAAGCCTCGAGATGACACATTGCCGTTTTCCCAAATGGGAAATTATTAACCTTATATCTAATATTTTCCCATTTGGGAAAATATGATATCATTCTCTTAGAAATGTCCCGAACGGGAAAATGGGAGTAAGACTTGATCGCTGTTCAATCGCCAGCCGATATTGGCTCGCTCATACGCAAACGCAGAAAAAAACTTGGCTACACACTCGCTGAAGTCGCAGAAGCCAATAGCTGCAGCATTCGGTTCCTAAGCGAAGTCGAACGCGGAAAACCCGGCGCGAATATCGGGCAAATCCTGCAAATCGCAAACAGCCTTGGGCTTGATTTCGCTATCGCGGAGAGAGGTGATGGGACGTGGCGTTAGAGGTGCTCAGAGAATATGCTGGTCAATTTCAGCAGGTCGGAACATTTGACGGCGACTCCGCCGCCGACAATTCGACCTGGACATTCCAATACTCCCCAAGCTACCTCGAATCAGCAAACGCACAAGCCATTTCGCATTCCCTGCCATTACGAGAAGAGCCCTTCACTCGCTTCGAATACCAGGGCTTCTTCGAAGGCATGGCACCTGAAGGCAGAACGCGCACTGAACTGGCACGACGTTTTCACGTGAGCCCCAGCGACTTCCTTGGCCTTCTTTCCCACTTGGGATCAGAATGCATTGGCGCCATCCGCTTCCGTGCAACCAGCGATGATATTGAAGAGCCCCATTTCACGCCCATCACGAAAGATCATTTGGCGGATCTTTGCCATGCGCCAGTGGAAGCCGTGGTAAACGACCTCTCCTCGACAAGGCTGTCGCTTGCTGGAGCGCAATCGAAAATCGGAGTTTATATCGACCCGTTGCACATTGACGCAGAGAAACACCCTGATCCGGAGCACTGGTATGAACCCCGAGGGACGGCGCCTTCCACGCACATTCTAAAAATTGCCAGCTCAGGGAGCCAGCTTGCAGGCAACGAACTCGCTTGCATGGAGCTGGCGAAAGCATGCGGGCTTGAAATCGCAGCTTCATCGACGATCCCGGAATTCGAGCAGCTTTTCGTATCCCAACGCTTCGACAGATGGTTTCCCGAAGAGGAACCATCAAATCACCTCGATGGCCATATTGTTCCCTTACGTTTGCACCAAGAAGACTTTTGCCAAGCGCTGGGATGGCCTTCTTACGCAAAGTATGAAATCGAAGACACTGTGTGCTATGCCCAAGTCATCGGAAACCTCATTGCAAAGACATCTGCCGACTCGATTGCCGACAAGCGGAAATTCGCCCGCATGACGCTATTCAATTACTTCATTGGCAATTGCGACAACCATTTGAAGAACCATTCGTTTTTGTATAGCCCTTCATGGGATGCAGCAAAGCTCGCGCCGATGTACGACGCCGTATGCACGACGGTGCTAGGCTATGACAGAAAGCTTGGCTTCTGCATAGGCGATCACCAGATCATCGACGACATCACTTTCGATGATTGGCGGCTCTTCGGCGAGGACCTGCGACTTGGGAAAAACGTTATTTCGCGCTTATACCAAGATATGCGAGACAGCATCATGGAAGGCGTCGAAGAGAGGCGCACAATACTGCCAGACGCAGCCTCCGATCAGCTCGAACGCATTACGCAAGACATGAAACCGCGCCTTAGGCCCTGGAATTAGACTATTCAACTGGGAAGAGCACGGCTTGCGGCTCGCCGGTGGGTTGTTTTCTACATGAACACGGCGGCCAACGCCATGCACACGCCGACGATCGACTCGCCGCCGAGCAAACCCGAGGCCACGACGAGGCCGGCTTGGTTCGACTTCTCGCGCGCAGCACGTTGCTCGGCTTCAGGCAGGTCCTTGCGACGGGCTTTGGCAACCGCGTCGTAGATCCATTTCGCAAGGCAACCGAGGAACGCCGTGAACGACATGTAGAACGGCAAGTACACGCCCAGGCCGATCATCATGGCAGGACCGCCCAGCAAGTAGATGCCGAACCCGACGACGAGCCCGATGATGAACGCCGGGGCATTCGGGATGCCGCCGACGAGCGTGGCCACGACGCTGGCCTGCGCGGCGACGAAATCGTGGCCAACCCCGAACGCATCGGGCCCGTATGCAGACACGAGCGCATACAGCGTGCCTGCCGCCACGACCGCGCCGATGACGCCGCCGATCGCCTGGCCCACGAGCTGCGCCCGGGGGTTCGTGCCGAGCACGTGACCGGCCTTGAAGTCGTTCATGACGTCGCCGCCGATGCCGCACGCCACGGCAATGACGCCCGCGACGAAGAACAGCTGCACTTGCGGCGTATCGCCCACGAGCGCCACGAACAAGAGCACGATGAGGCCGAAGATTTCCATGGGGTCGATGCCCGTCTGGCCAACGGACTGCGCGCTCATAGCAACCGTGGCAAACGACAGCAACACCACGATGACGCTGCCGAGCGGCCCGATGCCCAGCGCGAAGCAGATGAGCAGCGACACGACGGCTCCCAGAAGGCCGAGCACGCCGGCGCTGAGGTTGCGCTTACCGGCGAGGGCATTGGCGCTGGCGGCTTGAAGCTCGTCACCAGACACGCCCTCCCCGCTTCCGCGGTTCTTAAGCGCGCGCAGCGCCTTCGGCAGGATGCCCTTGCACACGACGGCGATGCCGCAGCCCATCATAAGCCCCATTCCCAAACTGGAGTTGATGGCCTGTCCTGTGGCGACGTCGAACAATCCCGCGCTTGAACCGCCTGCGACGATGAGAAGCTGAACGAGCGCGCCGCCGAACCATGCCACCATGGCCACCGCGCCCACCAAGAAGCCCACGGCAAGCATCATGGGGCTGAGGTAGATGCCGAACGTGATGCCGGGAATCGCCACGCCACCGAACAGCATGGCGGGAATGACGCCCACCGCATCGCGCAAAGCGGCCCACGCGCCGGCGAAGCCCATGGCGCCGAACAGCTGCGCGCCGACTTTCCCGCCAGCGTCGCCCGCTTTCAGCGTCTCGGCAGCAGCCTGGCCGATGGGGAACTCGAGCTGTTGCTTCTCGATGAAATTCGCGCGGAACACCGCGCAGCCGATGAGCCCCAAGATGGAACCCGCCAGCGCCACGAGCAGCATCTGCCACAGAGGCACGTCCCCGAGCCCCAAGATGAATATGCCGGGAATGGTGAACGCCAAACCGCCTGCGACCATCGAGCCAGCGGACATGATGGTGTGCGTCACGTTCGCCTCGTTGAGCGAGCGCGAGCCCAGCACGCGTAGGAAAAAGTAGGAGACCAGCGCCACGAAGATGATCGGCCACGGAAGCGCGCCCATCTTCAGCGCCGTGTACATCGATGCGGCCGTGATGATGACGCAGCCGACGCATCCGATGATGACGCCGCGCAGAGTCAGCTGACCCTTCAGCTCGTTCATGATTGCCTCTTTTCGCATATCCGCTTTCCCTTGGCGGAAAGTCGGGTTACATCTCGAACTATAACGCAGCAAGGCGCGGCGCGCTATTGGTACACTGATGTCGATTCGTAAACAAACGGCGGATGGGAAGCGAACATGGGCGAACCGACCGTACTTGCAGTGACGATAGAAAACGCAGAGACGACCCTTGGCCTTTTCGCGGGCGACGAGCTGCTTTCCACATGGAGCGTCTCGACGAGCGCGAACATCACGGCCGACGAGGCGATGCAATGCGCATGGACGTTCCTGAACGTGAAAGACCTGCCCGCACCTGACGACGCCATCATGTGCTCGGTCGTGCCCGCTTTGACGGCGGCATGGTCCGAGGCATTGGCGACGCTTAGCGGAAAGCGCGCGCTCATCGTGGGCCCGGGATTGAAGAGCGGCATTGCCATGGATTACAAGGACCCCGGCCAAGTCGGAGGCGATCGCGTGGCTTGCGCCGTCGCCGCCAAGGCGATCTTCGGGGCTCCCGTCATCGTCGTCGACTTCGGAGCGGCGACGACGTTCACGGTCGTGGGCGAAAAGGGCTCGCTCGCCGGCGGAGCCATCGCACCCGGCTTGCGCGTTTCGATGGAGGCCTTAAGCGGTGCCGCCGCGCAGTTGACGGAAACCGACCTGCAAGCGCCAACGCAGGTCGTGGGCCGCACCACGCTCGACGCCGTCCGCGCGGGAATCGTGCTCGGAGAAACCGCGAAGGTGGACGGCCTCGTCGAAGCCATGTGGGACGAGCTTGGTTGCGAAACAGCACTTGTGGCCACCGGCCGCTGGGCGCGCGTTGTCTGCGCCTGCACGCATCACGAGTTCGAGATTCGCGACGATCTGGCGCTGCGGGGGCTGCTCGCCATCCGCAACGCGAACAGGAAGTAACGGTGGCCGGCCGATGTGCCTTACCGGTCGGCTTGTTGAACGGAAGCGCTTATGAACACGATTGCCATCACCGATATCGCCGGGTTCAAAATCGGGCAGGTTGAGGATGTTGCTGGCGCCACTGGCGTGACGGCGATAATCCGCGAACAGGGCATGGCCGCTGGAATCGACGTGCGGGGCGGCGGCCCCGCTTCTCGCGACACGCGCACGCTCGACCCGTTGGCGGCTGCCGAGCGCATTCACGCCGTGCTGCTCGCCGGGGGAAGCGCGTTCGGGCTCGATGCGGCTGGCGGCGCCATGCGGTATCTGGAAGAACGCGGCATCGGCGTGGAGGTCGGCCCGGCGCATGTGCCCATCGTGTGCCAATCGGACATCTTCGATCTGCTCGTAGGAGACCCTTCTGCGCGTCCGGATGCCGAAATGGGCTACGCTGCCTGCGCAAATGCCGAGACCGGCAACTACCGCGACGGAAACTACGGAGCAGGTTGCGGAGCCACCGTGGGGAAGGCGTGCGGCCCCGAGTTCTGCATGAAGTCGGGCATCGGGAGCTTCGCGGTGCAGGTCGGCGACGTGCAGGTTGGCGCCATCGTCGTCGTGAACGCAATCGGCGATGTGAGCGATCCCGCATCGGGAAAGACGGTGGCGGGCCTGCTGGCAGAGGACGGAAATTCCTTTAGGTCGACCGCGGAGGTTCTGTACGACCTTGCCGAAAAAGCCGCGGCTGCGAAATCGGATGTCGTGACGAACACGACCATCGGCGCCATCCTCACGAACGCCAACCTGACGAAGGCGCAGCTCTGCAAGGTTGCCGGCATGGGGCACGACGGCTTGGCGCGGACGATTCGCCCCGTTCACACGTCGATGGACGGCGACAGCCTGTACGCGCTTTCCACCTGCGAAGTCGAAGCCGACACCGATCTCGTGGGAATGCTCGCCGCAGACGTCGTGGCGCAGGCGATACTGGCAGCAGTGCGCAGTGCGCAAGACGCTTACGGCCTGCCCTGCGCGGAGACCGTCGCGCAGAGGAATGAGTAGCAGGACTGTCCTGTGACTCATTTTCTCAGAGAATGAGTCACAGGACAGTTCTGCTACTCATTCAGGAAATCGGCGGGGTTCAGGGCGGTGAAGTCGTCGATGACCTTGTCTGCGTAGCGACCGAGCTCTTCGTGAGTGCCGCATCGGTCGGAGCTGTGGGTGCCGACCACGTGCAAGCCCGTTTCGTGCGCTGTTTGCACCGCGTACCAGCTGTCGTCGAACAGCCACGTTTCGGCAGGTTCGGTGCCGAGCAGCGCGCACGCGCGCTGGAAGGTTTCGGGGTTGCGCTTCGTCCACCCGCGGTCCTCGGCCGATATGATGAGGTCCTCTTCGAAGTACTGCTTCAGATCCGCATGCCCAAGGCCGGCTTGCAAGAACTCCTGCGGGCTCGACGAGAGCACGCACATGGGCGCCCCGGCGTTGTGCAGGGCCGCCACGAACTCGGTGACGCCGGGGTTCGGCTGCACCTTGTTGCGGTACGAGTCGATCATGTAATCGACAATCGTGCGGGCGACCTCTTCCCCGCTGCCCATGACGCCGAACTTGTCATGGAACCAATCGCCGGCCTCTTCGAGCGTCAGCGTGTTCAGCTCGTCGCGCTCGTCTTTCGTCAGCTTGGCGCCGACCATGTCGAGCACGTACTGCTCGGAATCGAACCAGAGGTTGATGCTGTCGAGCAGGCAGCCGTCCATGTCGAAGATGAAGCCGGCCACTTAGTCCTCCACGCGGATGACGGTCGGGTCGGCGAGCAGCATGTCTTCCATGGCACCGAGCTCGGCCAGCGCCGTGCGGATGTTCTTCTCGCGGGCGGTGTGCGTGACGAAGATCAGGTTCACGGCGTCGCGCTCGCGCGTGCCCTCCTGCACGACCGAGCGCAGCGACACGTCGTGCTTCGCGAAGACCTCGGCCGCGGCAGCGAGCACGCCCGTGCGGTCGGGCACGACGAAGCGGATGTAATAGCGGGTCTCGAGGTTGTCCATGGGAACGATGGGCAGCTCGTCGGTGCACGTGCAGCCGACGATCGGCGGCACGCCCAGCGTGATGTGGCGCGACACTTCCAGCACGTCGCCCATGACGGCGCTCGCAGCCGGGCCCGAACCCGCGCCGGCGCCGAAGAACATCGTCTCGCCGACCGCGTCGCCGGTGACGTAGATGGCGTTGTCGACGCCGTTCACGTGCGCCAGCTGGTGCGAGCGCGGGATCATCGTGGGATGCACGCGCACGTCGACACCCTCGGGCAGGCGATGGCCGATGGCCAGCAGCTTCACGGAGTAGCCCATGTCGCGGGCCGTTGCCAGATCGATGGGCTGGATGTTGCGGATGCCCTCGTTGTGCACGTCGCTCATGACCACGCGCGAGTTGAACGCGATGGAGGCGAGGATGGCGATCTTGGCCGCAGCGTCGAAACCGTCGACGTCGGCGGTCGGGTCGGCCTCGGCGAAGCCCTTCGCCTGCGCCTCGGCGAGCACCTCGTCGTAAGGCATGCCGTCTTCGTCCATGCGTGTGAGCATGTAGTTGGTGGTGCCGTTCACGATGCCGAGCACCGAGGAGATCTCGTTGGAGATGAGCGAGTGCTTCAGCGGGTCGATGATGGGGATGCCGCCGCCGACGCTGGCCTCGAACGCGATTTCGACGCCGGCTTCGTCGGCCAGATGGAAGATTTCCTCGCCGGCCGTGGCCATGAGCGCCTTGTTGGCGGTGACCACGTTCTTGCCGTTCTTCAGCGCCTCGGTGACGATGGCGTGCGCCACGCCCGTGCCGCCGATGAGCTCGATGACCAGGTCGATTTCCGGATCGCCCGTGATTTCGTGGAAGTCGCTCGTGAACAGATGGCCCACGCCGTGCGCCTCGGCTTCGGCCGGGTCGAGCGAGCACACGCGCACAAGCTCGATGTCGATGCCGTAATGGCGCTTGAAGTCTTCGCGATGCTTCTGAATGATGTCGATGCAGCCGCCGCCCACGGTGCCGGTGCCGACAAGGCCGATTTTCACAGGCATGGTATCTCCGTTTCCCTATGCAGAAATTGAATGCACACCAGTATACCCTGGAAATGAGTAGCAGGACGTTCCTGATACTCATTTTCGTCAGCGGAACTGGAAATGAGTATCAGGAACGTCCTGCTACTCATTTCATTCGCGGGCGTTGTTGCTGGCGAGGTAGAGGAGCGCATTGCAGATGGCGGCGGCGACGTTGCTGCCGCCCTTGCGGCCGCGCGCCACGATGTGCGGTACGTCGAGCTCGCAGATGAGCTCCTTCGACTCAACCACGTTCACGAAGCCGACGGGCACGCCGACGATGAGCGCGGGCGGACACGGCATCTCGCCTGCTTGCAGCATCTCGTACAGGCGCACGAGGGCCGTCGGCGCGTTGCCCACGGCGTAGATGAGCGGCTTGCCCAGCGCGGCGGCACGCTCCATGCACACGGCCGAGCGCGTGAGGCCGCGCTCCTTCGCCTCGGCGGCCACGTCCGGATCGGAGATGAAGTTGAAAACCTCGCCGCCGAACTTCGCGAGCACGCGCTTGTTTATGCCCGATGCCGCCATCTTCGTATCGGTGACGATGGAGCAGCCGCCCTTCAACGCCTCGACGCCAATGGTCGTCGCATGTTCAGAAAACACCAGGTTGTCGGCGTAGTCGAAGTCAGCCGACGTGTGGATGACGCGCTTCACGACGAGCTCGTTCTCCGGGTCGATCTGCTTGTCGCCCAGCTCGCTCGTGATAATCTCGAAGCTGCGCGCCTCGATGTCGGCCGGCTTCACGAACTCCAACTTGTCCAGGCTGCTCATACGCCCTCCTCCATCATTTTGAACATCACCCCTGGGGTAATGTTCAATTCTCGTTTAAACGCCCGCTTCCAAGATGCGGTAGATCAGGTCCATGTCCATGTTGTCGCGCATGGCTTGCGCGAGCTTGTCGTACTGCTCTTCCTTGTAGGCCTTCATGTCGACTGCCTGCACGTTGGCCGCGTCGAGGCCCTTCGCCTCGAACAGGGCGCCCGCCAGCGCCTCGGCGCATTCCCTCGTGTCGAAGACGCCGTGGATGTAGGTGCCGTACACGTTGCCCTCGTTGATCATCGAGGCCGTGACGGGCTCGCCGTCGATGAAGGTCTCGCCCATGTGAATCTCGTAACCCTCGACGGGCATGCCCGACAGCGCCGCAAGCGCGCCGCCCACCTCGCCGAGCGAGGTTTCCACGCGCACCTGTCGCTTCTCGGGCTCGAACACCGTGCGGGTCGGCAGCAGGCCGACGCCGCGAATCGTGCCGCCGCCCTCCATGCCATGCGGATCGCTGACCTCGAGCCCGAGCATCTGGTAACCGCCGCAGATGCCGACGACCGGTGTGCCCGCAGAAGCGCGCTTCAGCAGCACCGTCTCGATGCCGCTTTCACGCAGCCACTTCAAATCGGCGATCGTGTTCTTCGTGCCCGGCAGGATGATGAGGTCGGGCTCGCCCAGATCGGACGCCCGCTGCACGTAGCGCACGCCCACGCCGTCGATAGCCGACAGCGCGATGAAATCGGTGAAGTTCGACACCTTCGGCAGGCGGATGACCGCGACGTCGACGAGCGCGCCCGCACGCCGCACGTCCAGGCGGTCGGACAGGCTGTCCTCGTCGTCGATGTCGAGCAGCGTGTAGGGCACGACGCCCGCGATGGGGATGCCGCTGCGCTCTCGCAGAATGTCGAGCCCCGGGTCGAGGATGGTCTTGTCGCCGCGGAACTTGTTCACGATGAGGCCCTTCACCATGGCCCGCTCGTCGTCTTCGAGCAGCATCAGCGTGCCGAGCAGCTGCGCGAACACGCCACCGCGGTCGATGTCGCCCGCCAGCAGCACAGGCGATTTCGCCATGCGCGCCATGCCCATGTTCACGATGTCGTCGTCTTTCAGGTTCACCTCGGCGGGGCTGCCCGCACCCTCGATGACGATGATGTCGAAGCGGCTGGCCAAGTCGTCGTAGGCCCGCATGATGTCGGGAATGAGGTTGTGCTTGTAGGCGAAGTAGTCGCGCGCGCTCATGGTGCCGATGGCCTGGCCGTTCACGATGACCTGCGAGCCCGTGTCGTTCGTGGGCTTCAGCAGGATCGGGTTCATGGCAGCCTCGGGGGGCACGCCGGCGGCTTCGGCTTGCACGACCTGCGCACGGCCCATTTCGGCGCCTTCAGCCGTAATCGACGAGTTCAGCGCCATGTTCTGCGATTTGAAAGGCGCCACGCGGTACCCGTCTTGCGCGAAGATGCGGCACAGGCCCGCCGCAAGCAGGCTCTTGCCCGCCCCGGACATCGTGCCCTGCACCATGATGGGTTTGGCCGTCATCGTTGGCCCCTTTCCCCGTCGTAGGCCGCGCACGCGTCGACGAAACGACGGGCGGCCTGCGGATGAGCCGGCAGATACAGGTGGGGATAGCCCGCGTACATGGAAGGCGTGGACATGCCGCACTTCCACGAGCGGCCCGATTGCGGCTTCTCGGCCGTGAAATCGTTGCCAGGCGTCTCGCTATCCCAGTAATGGAACTCGTGCGCCCGCAGCTTCTCGTCGGCGTCGACGAGAAGGCCGTCGTGCGCGGCGGTAAGCGTGATGTAGCCGAACCGCCCGAGCTTCGAGGTCTTGAACGACGCGCCCGGCACGACACCCACCTCGGAATACGTGCCGCCGTCGGAGTCTTCCAGCACGTCGTGCAAGTACATGAACCCGCCGCACTCGGCGATGGTCGGCATGCCAGAGCGGATGGCGCGCGAAATCGACGTGCGCATGAGCGCGTTCGCGTTCAGCTCGCGCGCGTGCAGTTCGGGGTAGCCGCCGCCCAGGTACAGGCCCGAAACGCCCTCGGGCAGGCCCGTGTCGGCCAGCGGGGAGAATTCGACGAGCTCGGCGCCGAGGTGCTGCAGCAGCCGCAAGGCGTCAGCGTAGTAGAAGCAGAACGCGTCATCGTGCGCCACGGCGATGCGCGGAGCGTTGTAGCCGCTGGAACGGAAACCCGGTATCAGTTCCAGCCAAGGAGCTTCGTTCAGGGCAGGCGCCGACGAAGCCAGGTGCAGCAGGCCGTCGATGTCGACCGTGCGCTCCATCGCGCTCGCCAGCTTGTCGAGCTTCACCTGCAGGTCGGCGACCTCGGAGGCCGTCACCAATCCCAGATGGCGGCTTTCCAGGCTGCAATCCTCGAGCACGGGCAGGTAGCCGTACACGCGCACGCCCGTCTCGGTTTCGATGATGTCCTTCAGGCGCGGGTACAGCATGTCGGACACGCGGTTCAGCACGACGCCTTCCACGTGGCTGTCCGCGCGGAAGCGCGCGAACCCGGCAACTTCGGCGGCAATCGAACGCGCGCGGCCTCGGCCGTCGATGACGAGCACCGCCGGGGCGTCGGTCGTGCGCGCGACGTCCCACGCGCTCGCCTCGTCGCTCACCGCGATGCCGTCGTAGTAACCCATGACGCCCTCGATGACCACGACGTCGCTATGCGCGGCGCTGTCGGCGACGAGCGAGCGGACCTGGGCCGCATCCGAGAAGAACAGGTCGAGGTTGCGCGAAAAGGCGCCGATGACCTCGCTGTGGAACATCGGGTCGATGTAATCGGGGCCGCACTTGCACGCGGCAGGCGCCATGCCGCGCCGCACGAGCGCCTGCAGCAGGCCGCACGTGAACGTGGTCTTGCCCCCGCCGCTTGCGGGGGCGCCGATGACGATGCGCGGTGCCGTTAAACTCATTAATCCTCCCAGTTCCTTTCCCACTGTAGGGGCGCTCCCAAATGAGTAGCAGGACGTTCCTGATACTCATTTTATGCAATGCAGTACAACTCGGAAGACGTTCGGCCAAATGAGTATCAGGAACGTCCTGCTACTCATTTGGCCTCAAACGTGACGATGTAAACCGGGTTCTCGGCGCGCATGAGGTGATACGATCCCACCGCGTCGGCGCGGGCAATCGACACCTGCACGATGTCGGCGTCTTCCACGTCGTGCGCGCGCAGGCAGGCCAGCAGGTCGGCAAGCGTCTCGAGCGTGACCGCCGTGGCGCAGACGCGCACCTGCGGGTTGGCGGCCAGCGCCGCGTTCACAATGGCGTCGAGGTTGCCCGACGAGCCGCCGATGAACACGCGGTCGGGCGCCGGCAAGCCGGCGAGCGCCTCGGGAGCCGCACCTTCCACGGGAACCATGTTGAAAGCGCCTTTGGCGTCGCGGTTCTCGCGCATGAGCGCCAATGCGTCGGGGTTCTTCTCGATGGCGTACACGGCGCCGCGGTTCGCCGCAAGCGCCGCCTCGACCGACACCGAGCCCGTGCCTGCGCCGACGTCCCAAACCACATGGTCGGGGGCGATCCGCAGCTTCGCGATTGCCAGCGCGCGGACCTCCCCTTTCGTCATGGGGGCCTTCCCACGCACGAAGTCGCCGTCTGCCAACGATGGCGCAGCGAACGGGCGCTGCACGGGATGCGGGTTCTCGGCAAGCATGACCGACAAGTCCGCGAAACTCATTTCGGCGAGCTCGGCAGCCGTGCCGCGCACGATGCGCTCGTCGTCGTACGACAGGCGCTCGCCCGCTGCAACCGACACGCCGCCCATCCCCCGTTCCACCAGGTCACGGCAGATGTCTTCCACCTTGGTCTTGCCACCCGTTATGCAAAACGTCTTCGAACTTGACTGAATCGCGCCCACCGCATCGTGGTCGCGGCCGTGCGCCGACACGAGCGTCGCGTCTTGCCAGGGCGTGCGCAGCTTCGCGCAGAAGTACACGAGCGACGAGATGCCGGGGATGACCTCGACCTCGAAGCCGGCGAGCTTGCCGTACAGCGCCGTCGCGCCGCTGTAGAAGCCGACGTCGCCGGAAAGGAGCACGCTCGCCTTCTCGCACGTGGCGGCTTGAAGTGCGGCGACGATGTCGTCGGACTTGATGAGCTCGAGCTTTTCGCAGTCGCTGCCCTGGAACGGCTCGAGCAGCCGCTTCGCCCCGATGAGCAGGTCGCTTTCGCGGATGGCGCGCTCGGCGCCCAGCGTCAGCGTGTCGGGGTTTCCCATGCCGATGCCGATTAGATATACCTTCACATCATGCTCCGTTTCGCCTAATGATGAGTAGCAGGACTGTCCTGTGACTCATTTTCTGGCAATCACCCGGGCTCGCAGCCTCTCACAGGAAATGAGTCACAGGACAGTCCTGCTACTCATCCTGCCACTCATCAAATAATGCACTATAGCCTGTTTCGCCTGGTCCATGCTCAGGCCCTCTTCGTCGAGCGGGCGGTGGATGACCACGAGGTCGCACCCGCATTCCTGTGCCGCCTCGACTTTCTCCCAGAACCCACCGGCCGCACCCGACGCCTTCGTCACGAGCGTGCGGATGCCGAACTCGCGGATCAGCGCCATGTTGAGCTCCTTCGAGAAGGGGCCCTGCATGGCGATGATGTGGCTCGTCGGGATGCTGAGTTCGTCCGCCGCGGCAAGCGACGAGGCCACGGGAAGGATGCGCGCGTACAGCCGCTCGGCGAAGTCGGGAACGGCGGCGACGTACAGCGGAAGGTCCTTGCTGCCCGTCGTCAGCATGACAGGTCCCGTCTTCTGCGCGATGAGCTGCGCAGCTTCAGCCGGGCTGTCGACGCCTTCCCATGGGCCCTCGGGCTCGCTTTCGCGCAGCACCCGCAACAGCGGCACGCCGCACGCCTCGGCGGCGCCCGCGATGCTTTCCGACACGCCAGCTGCGTACGGATGCGTCGCATCGACGACGCACGCGAAGCGCTCGTCGCGCATGAGCCGTTCCATGTCGTCCGGCAGCATGCGTCCCGTGAGCGACGTCACGTTGGGAATGTCCTCGACGAGCGACCCGCCGTATTCCGTGAGCGAGCTGACGACGACCTGACAGCCGCCGCGCTCGCCCAGCCACGTGGCGAGCTCGCGGCCTTCGGTGGTGCCGCCGAACACGAGGACGCGCGGCGTTGCGCCGTTGCCAGATGGAACGGAAACCGGGAATTCGTTCCACTTCCCCAGCTGCCGTTCCTCCACCGAAGTGGAACGAATTCCCGGTTTCCGTTCCATCCGCTCCACGTTAATCCTCCCGCTGAAGGTAACCGCGCGGGGTGACCATCTTGCCGTTCAGCTCGACCGTCTGGCTGTTGCCGATGAACACGCACGTGAACATGTCGACCTGCGTGTCGCGCAGCTCGGCCAGCGTCATGACATGCGCTTCCTGCCCCTCGCGCCCGATGTTGCGCACGGTGCCGCACACGGTGTCGGGGCCCTTGTGCTGAAGCAGGATGTCGCACGCCCGCTGCAGGTAATCGGGGCGCTTGTGCGACGAGGGATTGTACAGGCTGATGACGAAGTCGGCCTGCGCCGCCGCCACGAGCCTGCGCTCGATCGTCTCCCACGGGGTGAGCAAGTCGGAAAGCGAGATGACGCAATAGTCGTGCATGAGGGGCGCGCCGAGCACGGCTGCTCCCCCGTTCGACGCCGACACGCCGGGGATGACCTCGATGTCGACAGGCGGGAACTCGTCCGCCAGCTCGTAGATGAGTCCGGCCATGCCGTACACGCCCGGGTCGCCCGAGCACACCATGGCGACGCTGTGGCCAGCCGCGGCAGCTTCCAGCGCGGCACGGCACCGCTCGACCTCCTTGCGCATGGGCGTGGTGATGATCTCCTTGTCGGGAAACTCGTCGCGCAGCAAGTCGACGTACACCGTGTAGCCCGCGATGAGGTCGCACGACTCGATGCCCGCACGCGCGCGGCCCGACATGTCCTCGGCCCCGCCCGGACCCAAACCTACGACCAGCAGCTTTCCAGTCATACCCTTCTCCTGTTTCGTTCCTGACCGTAGGGGCTCGATTCATCGAGCCCGCGCCGCGAGGCGACGGGGTATCGGTTTTCACCAATACATCCGCCTTCGGCGGCGGGCGCGATGAATCGCGTCCCTACGGGACTAACCTACAACATCATTCGTCCGACGGCCAATGCGACCGTCACGCCGTCTTGGGCTTGCTTACCTAGCAGCAGCGTGCCGCCATCGGCGCACGCGGCGCGCTCGCACACGTTGCCGACGCCCACCGTCTTCTCGACGAAATCGGATTGCGCGAATTCGCCCGGAACGGCGGCGAGCTCGTCAGCCGTGTAGAACTTCAAATCCCACCCTTCCGACAGGGCGAGGGCACGAATAGCCGGTTCGTCGCTTTTCACGTCGATCGATGCCAAGGTGGAAACGGCCAGCGGCGGCACGTGCGCCATGGCGAGCGCCCTGAACACCGCTTCGCGCACAGCTTCGGCGGCCGTGCCCCTGCGGCAGCCGACGCCCACGCGCACGACGCGCGGCACCAAGTGCAACGTGCGCGCGAACGGCGCCGACGCCTCGTCGAGCGTCACGGCGAAGCCGATTTCGGCAGGCCCGTCGGACACACCGGCGGGAAGCTTCCAGTCCATGTCGAAATCGGACCTGAAGCCGACAACGCGCCCTTCGAGCAGCGCCGATGAGATTTCCTTGGCAATGTCACGCTCGAGGATGGCGAGGCCGTGGCGCACCGCCCATTCATCGACGGCGAACAGGCCATTCACATCGGTGGCGGTGGACACGACGGCCTGGCCGCCTGCAATATCCGCGATGTCGCGCGCAAGGGCGTTCGCGCCGCCCACATGGCCTGACAACAGCGGCACGGCGAAGCGCCCCGCCTCGTCGATGCTGATGACCGCCGGGTCGGTAAACTTGTCCTTCACGTGCGGCGCGATGGCGCGCACGGCGATGCCCGACGCGCCCACGAACAAAAGCGCCTCGTCGGCGGCGAAATGCTCGGCTGTCCACGACGCCAGGCTGTCATACGCGTCGACGCCCGCATCGTCGGCGAACCGCGCAGGTCCGCTCACGGAAAACGCCGCGTCCGCATAGGCGGGCAACGCCGCAAGTTCACGCGCGAGCTTGGCCGCAAGCTCGCAGCCGGCTTTCGTAAACGCAATGCAACCGATGCTATTCAACGACGCTCCATTCCATGATGAAACAGGCACCTGGTACCTGTTTCACTCGCTCGCCTCGCGGAACATGTGCGTGAACGTGGGGTCGTACAGGCGCGAGCGGTCGTACGCGCTGCCCAGGAACCCGCCGATGGTGATGAGCGCCGTGTTCTTCACGCCGGCCTCGCGCGCCGTCTCGGCGAGCGTGCCGACCGTGCACGGGAACACCTTCTCATCGGGCCACGTGGCCTTGTACACGATGGCCGCGGGCGTGTCGGGCTCGTACGCGCCTGCCAGCAGCTCTTCTTGCGCCTGCTCGAGCAAGCTCGTGGAAAGGAACAGCACCATGGTGCAGCCGTGCGAGGCCATGAGCTTCAGCTTCTCGCCTTCCGGCACGGGCGTGCGGCCCTCCATGCGCGTGATGATGACCGACTGCGACACGTTCGGCAGCGTGTATTCCGCCTTCAGGGCCGCAGCCGCGCCGCAGAACGACGAGACGCCCGGCACCACGTCGTAGGCGATGCCCTCTTCGTCAAGCAAATCCATCTGCTCGCGATGCGCGCCGTACAGCGACGGGTCGCCCGTGTGCAGGCGCACCGTCATCTTGCCGGCGGCCTCGGCGGCCTTCATGACCTCGATGACCTGTTCGAGCGTCATGTGCGCCGAGTTGTGGATCTCGCACCCCTCATGGGCGTACTCGAGCAGCGCCGGGTTCACGAGCGAACCCGCGTAAATGATGACATCGGCCTCTTCGAGCAGCTTGGCGCCCCGCACCGTGATGAGGTCGGCCGCACCCGAACCTGCGCCTACGAAATGAATCATGCCAGCTCTTCCTTTCCGTCAACCTGGGACGATAGTCCCTGCCCCTTTTGTCCCATTTCCTTCAGCAACTCAGCAGCGCCCGGGGTGTACCCGAGCACGCCGTGAACGTTCGAGAACACGATGGCCTCGACTTGCAGCGCGCCCGCTACGCGATGGTTCAGCTTGTCGGCGAGGCTTTCCATGACCGAGCGCATCGTCGCCTCTTCCAACCCGCATGCGATGAGCACATCGAGCGCCGCATCGGTCGTCGCCGCGCCCATGATCTGGCGCACGGCGTCCTGCGTGGCGCCGACGAGCGCGGCATGGGCCGCGAGCACCTCGACACGGCAATCGGCCACGCGGGAATGCGTGTTCATGATGCCGCCCGCCACCTTGGCCATCTTGCCGATGTGGCCGACGATGAGCATGCGCTCGAAGCCGAGCACGCACGCCGCGTCGAGCGTGGCGCCGAAGTAGTTCGAGCACGACACCGCCTCGTCCATGTTCAGGCTGAGCTGCCCACACGCGAAGTCGCGCCCGTAGTTGCCCGGCACGACGAGCAGGTCGGTCACGCCGCGCGCTCGCAGCGTCTTCATCTCGAGCTCGATCGAGGAAATGAGCGCGTCTTCGCTCATGGGGCGCACGATTCCCGATGTGCCGAGGACCGAGATGCCGCCTTCGATGCCGAGGCGCGGGTTGAACGTCTTGGCTGCGAGCTCGACGCCCGCGGGAATGGAAACGGTCACGAGCAAGCCCGCCTCTTCGGCATCGCCGGCGGCTTCGGCAACTTGCTCGGCGATCATCTTGCGCGGCGTGGAGTTGATGGCCGCCGCGCCGACCGGCTGGTCGAGGCCCTCGCGCGTCACGCGCCCCACCCCGACGCCCCCATCGACGTAAATGCCGGGTTCATCGCAGCGCTCGACGCGCGCGTACACGAGCGCCCCGTTGGTTACGTCGGGGTCGTCGCCGGAATCCTTGCGCACGGCGCATTCCGCCCAGCCGTCACCCGAATCATGCTCCTCGACTTCCACCACGACGTCGATGCCCGCGGGCGTAGAAACTACCACGGCTGGAACCAGTTCGCCGCGCAGCAGAAGCTCGGCTGCCGCTCGCGCTGCCGCCGACGCGCACGTGCCCGTCGTGTAGCCGCAGCGCATGCGCTTCGTGCCGACTGTTATGTACTCTTCCAACTGCTTCATCTGAGTGCGAATAATTGTAAGCCACGACGAAGCATTTGCGGAGCTGACCGCACGAATCGTGCGGTTCGACGACAAAACGATGCGTCAATCTGACCAGGCAAGGCCGACACGCTAAAGGCATCGTTCTCGCGTTACAGCTCCATGAGGTCTTCCATGCCGCAGTGAAGCACGCGTGAAAGCCGAAGCAGCGTTTCGGCTGAGGCATGGTTGATGTTCTTGTTCCGTTGCTCGTACATCTGAATAGACCGCAAGCCAACGCCCGCCTGCTCGGCAAGCTCGGCCTGCGACATTCCCGCCACCCTGCGCTGAACCGACAATCGCGTCGGGCTTCCCTTTTCCCTGATTCTCTTCTCGAACACCTCGATGAACTTCGATTCGGGCGCTTCATGGAGGGGATGGTACGATGCCGCAAACTCCTCGTAAGGCACGGCCTCGAACATGCGGCGATACGGCGTGCCCGTCTCGTATTGGTAATTGGCAACCGACCAACCGACCCAGTAGTCGACAAGTGGCGCCGCGACCACGACGCGGGGAAGGTCGACGTCGACGTCGAGGAACGGCGCGAGCAGCTCGATGAGCTCGATGGCGGACTTGCCCGCAACGTATACCGGGTTCAGATGCTCGAATTCCCTGTCGAGGCCCGACGCGATGAAGGCCGCGACCAGATCGCCTCCTTCGATTCCGCATTCGTTCACGCCGATGTCGAACATCTCCGCAAGCGTCTCCTGCGCCGTGGGAAACAGGGAGCCGTCGGGAAGCTGGATGTACGCATACGTCACTTCTGCCATGCGCCCTCCCCTCTCATGAGGTCCACGATGTAGGTGCCACTACGGGAAGCCACCGCTTGCCTTTCGAGCTGCGCGGCCGTAGCGCGTGCCTGCGCGTCGCGCTTAATGCGCCGCGGATTCCAGACGGCGCCAGACGCAGGGCGGGCACCCACCCATTCCAATTGCTTGAAAGCGCGTTCCGACATGAGGGCGACCTGGTAACCGAGCCCGCCTAGGAACAAGGCCTGTTCCAAAACCTGAACGGGGATACCGTTGTTCAAGAACCGCCTGGCCATGCTGAAGTACGAGTCATCGGCCCGGTAACCGTACACGATATCGGCACCCGACACGTCGACTGCGTATTCCGCCGTTATGAAATCATGCGCTTCTTGCGCGATCCCAATACCCATGCTCACCTTGCGATGCTCGAGGAGCACCGCCAGCCAGTTCAGCACGCTGAACTCGCCAGAATTCAAGTCGAGCACCGAAAGCCGTTGCGGTTTGAGCACGTACTCGTTGGCCCACCCGTCACCGGCACGGGGGCACGCCCACTCGAGAGCGAGCTCTTCGAGCTCCGTCGTGTAGAACGCGAGGCCATAATCGTTGTTGGGGTTTCCCGCGCCGTAAACGGGTTGCTTCACCACGTTGGGTGACCCGTGGTACAGCGTGACCCGGTCCTTTCCGAAGAACTCTTTTGCTTGTACCATGCACGCTCCTCTTGTATATCACTGTGGTGATAGTATATATCACTACGGCGACATTAACCCAAATCTGGCAAGACTAGCCCGAGCCACCCAAAAACTCAGAAGTTAAAACCGAATCGATTATGTGCGAGAATACGGAAGTTAGCTGCCTCTAACCTATAAGGAGAACCGCACATGGCAAAGCGCGTGAGATATCTCGCCCAAGTCGTCCCGCACCTCGAGGAGCACTACGGTGCCACCAAGACGCAAGCGATCATGCAAAAGGCCCTCGCGCGCTACGACGAACTACTGGAAGAAAACGCAGACGAACCCAAGGCATGCCACATGCACACGTGGGAGCGCATCTACCCCGCTATCGCCGTGTTCGACGCCATGACTGCGGAAGGCATCGACCGCACAGAGACGACGGATTTCCTGGTGGACTATTACACATGGCGTGCAGGCGGCATGGCGTCCAAGGTCAAGGCCCTGTTCAAGATTCCGGGGCTCTACAAAATCGTGCCCAAGTTCTTCCTCAACATGACGGAGAAGAGCTTCGGCCCGCAGGCGGGGTTCGCATCGGAAAACAAGTACCTGGCGAAAGACGAGATGAGCTTCGACATGATCAGGTGTCCCTACATGGACGCGTGCGCGCGCTACGGCTGCCCCGAGATCGTGCGCGGGTTCTGCGACGCCGACGACGTGTGCTACGGCGACATACATCCCAGAATCTCGTGGGAGCGCACGAAGACCCTCGGCTACGGCTACGACCGCTGCGACTTCAAGGTGCGCATCAGATGAAACTGGTACCTAGCGCCTGTTTCACTAATCGGTCACTTGCCCCGCTGGCTTAGGAAGTAGTAAATCGACAGCGTGAGCAATAGCCTGTTCTCGGGTTCGTCGAGGTCGCTCGACATCAGGGACTTTATCTTCTCAAGGCGATAGGTAACGGAATTCCGGTGCAAGTGGAGCGCTTCGGCAGTCTTGCTGGAATTCCGCTCGAGGTCGAGGTACGTTTTCAGGGTGCTGACCATTTCAGAGTCGTTTTCCTCGTCGTACTGCGCAAGCGCGATAAGGTCGTCGTGCAGCAGGAAGTCCGCGTACCCGCTCTTCGTGATTGCGGAGAAGATCAGCAGGAGCCGGTAGTCGTCGAAGTGGTACAGAATCGTCTTCGGGCTCAGTTGGCAGCCGATGTCGAACGTGGCCAGCGCCCGGTTGTACAGGGACTGCAACGATGAAAACGAGGACGAGGCGTTGCTGATGGCCACCTTCCACCCGAACCGTTCGCAGAAATGCAGGATCAGGTTGTCTGCGAAAAGGGATTCGGCCCTGCTGTTGTTTATGACGCAGACGATGGCGCCGTTATGGTAGAACGCCTTGGCGGTCACGAGGTTGTCTTCGATCGCCTGGATTTCAGAAGCGACATTCCCGACAGCGGAATCCCCGTCGCCGGCAGGGTGCTTCAGCAAGGCGATCCGATACTGTTCGTCGGCACCCCACGAAAGGAGCTTCAGAAGGTAATCCGTTTCCGCGGCGCTGCTTGCCAAGCCTTCGATCTGGCTGATGAGCATCGGCTCGTACGGCCGGCCCGAAGACGAGTACGTCATAGACGATAAATCCAAGTGGGTTTCGAGCATATTGCCAAACGCCTCGAGGATCTCGACGTCGCACGTGGCCTGCCCCGGGTAGGTCTCTATCAGGAAGAGATGGCCGAACACGTCCCCTTGGCAGAAGATGGTCTTGCTTACGAACGGCGTATGGAACGTGTCGCTATCGAACAGCCACGCTTCCTTCCGGGAATTGACGGTGTCGAGCTCGCCGCTCGAGACGAAGCGCGCGAGAATCTCGACCGGATGACGGCCGACTTCGCTCTGCATGCGCCACGAGCTGCTCGCTGCGTAGAGCGTCTCATCTTCTTTGATGGCCAACGTGCGCATGCTCGCGTCCGCGTAGTAGTACGGACTGATCGTAACCTGCGACAAGAGGGGCACGATTTCATCAAACGAGCGATGTTGCAGAAGCCCGTCTTGCACGGAGGCGCACCATTGATTGAACATGTCGAAAATGTTCTGGACGCGGTCGAGCAGAAGCAGCTCCGACACATCATCGCGGATCCAGATGGCGGGAAGCCCGAACGCCGGCCGCTCCTCCCCGATCCAGATTATGCCCCTGAACTGATCGGCAACTGTATCGATGCGGGCTTTCGAGGAGATGATGACGATGGGGTGGAACTTGCTCGAGGTGCTGAGCGCGACATCGAAAACCCTCACCGTCCCATACGTGAGCGTCGGATCGTCGTCAAGCACGTCTACGTCGTATGAAAACGCCAGCTTCTGCGCGATGAATTGCAGCGATAATTCCATGGCCTATCCCGCTTCCACGTTATTGCGCCCATATGACTGGGACGCCCAGCGCTCGTCACCATCCCGACTGGCGCACACCAGCACTAGGCACGTTTGCACAGTCGTCGCGAACCTTTTTCTACGTTTAGGCACGATGCATACCGCTTGCGGGAAAAGTAGGCTGGTACGCAGGAGGCTGGAGCCAAGATCAACGCCTTGAACTCTAACCCCGAATAGATTTGCCTGTCAAGTTAACGCGGCAGCGCTAAAGGAGGACGAAATGCTCACGATACGCCAAAACCTCATGGAAACGATCAAGGGAGGCAATCCCGACAGGCTCGTCAAGCAGTACGAGTTCCTCCACAACATCCGCGACCCTGTGATGGGGCTCGTCGGCAACCCGGGCCCCGGTCAGGGCACCAAGGTGAACGCCTGGGGCGTTACGTATTCATGGGAACCCGGCTGGCCTGGCCAAATTCCGGTTCATATTCCGACCGACCTCATCGTCATCCAGGACATGGAAGATTGGAAGAGCTATGTGAAGCGCCCGCCGGTTAAAGCAGACGAGTCAGCGTGGGAGCCGTTCGTAGCCGATGCCGAGAGCGTTGACAGAAACGAGTACTTCGTCGGCGCCATGCAGATTCCGGGCATGTTCGAGCAGGCGCATTCGCAGGCATCGATGGAAGAGCTCATGTGCGCGTTCTACGAGTATCCCGACGAGGTGAAGGACCTGTTCAAGTGGCTCGCCGAATACGAGATGCGCAAGGCTGACGACGTCATCGCGCACGTGCACCCCGATGCGCTGTTCCGCCACGACGACTGGGGTTCCAAGATTTCCACGCTCATGTCGCCGGAGATCTTCGAGGAGTTCATCCTGCCGCCGACCAAGGAGATCTGCGACTACTGGCGCGCCAACGGCGTCGAGCTGATCGTGCACCACGCCGATTGCTATTGCGCCACGCTCGTGCCGTACATGATCGAGATCGGCATCGACATCTGGCAGGGCCCGACGCAAAGCAACGACATTCCCGACCTCATAAAGAAGTATGGCGGCCAGATTTCGTTCATGGGCGGCGTTGAAAGCGCCGACCTCGACCGCGGCGACGTCACCGACGAGGAGATTCGCGAGCATACCGAGAAGATCGTCCGCGAGTGCGGGAAGAACTACTACATCCCATGCCTCACGCAAGGCGGCGCGTTCAGCACCTTCCCCGACGTGTACCCCAGAACGAGCAAGATCATCGACGAGATCAGCGCAGATATATTCGACGAGCTATAGGATCGTTAATAGGACAAAGCGCCCGCAGCTTCGCCTCTTCAGGGTGAAGCTGCGGGCATGCCACATTCTGCAAAACGACTTTGCATCAGCCCCTACTCAGCTGGTTGGAACGTGTCGCGGTCGGGGGCGAACGACTGCATGGCGGCGATGGTGCGCTCCATCAGCTCGTCGAGTTCCCAGCCGCACAGCTCGGCGCCTTCGCGGATGACGTCGCGCGAGCAGCCGGCGGCGAACCGCTTGTCCTTGAACTTCTTCTTGAGCGACTTCAGCGGCAGGTCCATGACGCTCTTCGACGGGCGCATGAGGACCGCGGCGCCGATGAGCCCGGTCAGCTCGTCGGTCGCGTACAGCACCTTCTCCATGAAGAGCTCAGGGTCGGGGCAGCAATCCAGCGCGAAGTTGTGCGACTGGATGGCATGCACCAGCTCGTCGGTGCCGCCCGCCTCGCGCAGCCAGAGCTCTGCCTTCAGCGTGTGAACCTCGAGCTGCGGGAACTCCTCCCAGTCGAGGTCGTGCAGTAGCCCGACGATGCCCCAGAACTCCTCGTTTTCCGGATCGAACTCGCGCGCGAAATAGCGCAGCGTCTGCTCGAGCGTTTCCGCGTGCTCGATGTGGAACGCCTCCTTGTTGTGCTGGCTCAGCAGCTCGAAGGCCTCGTCGCGCGTCATTCCCGCTTCCATTTACTACCCCTTTTCCCATTGCTCCGATGCGATGGTGCGATGATACCCCAGGCTGCCGCCCGCGATACCGCATACCATCATCGGAAAAAGCAGATGCCAGCTACCCACTTAGCCCAACGGGGATACCCCCCCTTTGGGCTACCACGCCACGGGCAGCATCATGAGCAGGGGCGCCACGATGATGGCGGGCAGCATGTTGGCCACACGAAGCCTCGGGCCCCACACCAGGTTCACGCCCACGCAGAAAATGAGGATGCTGCCCACGAGGGAAAGCCCGGCGAGCGAACTCTCGGTCATGAGCGGGCCGATGAAGGCTGCGAGCGCCGTGATGCAGCCCTGGAACACGCCGACAGGCAGCGCCGAGAACACACAGCCCTTCCCCATCGAGCAGGTCATCACCAAGATGATGACGAAGTCGAGCACCGCCTTGCCGGCCACAAGTCCCAAAAGACCGCCCACCACGATGGCGGCCACGTTTATCACTGTGCCCAAACCGGGCATCGCTTCCTCCGCCTTTCTTGGATAGGCATCAAAACGAATCGTATTGGCGTTTTCGCCACCGGTGAAGTCTACTACACGCATGAAACAGCTACCAGGTACCTGTTTCACTTCCCGGCGAAGCTGGACCTCACGCGGGCGGGCAAGGTGCGCGGGTCGATGCCGAAAACTCCCCAGACCCCGAATTCCATGCAGATGAATATGGCGAGGTAGCAAACAAGCGCCAAGGCCCATTGCCATGCGGGCACATCGGACATGGCGAAGATGACGATGCAGATGGCAGCCGGCAGCAGGCACAGCAGCGCCGTGGCCATGCCAGGCGAGTAGGGCCGCTTCAGGTTGTGGATCTTGATTCCCGCGATGTGGATGAATGCCTCGAAGAAGCCCAGTATCGCCGGGACCCCAGCTACCCAGGGCACCATGGGCCACAGCAAAAACGGCAGGAACGCGAAGAACAGGATGGCGATGGTGACGACGCCATGCGAGAGCCCCACCTGCTCTGCGGTCGCGCCCTCGATTCCGAACTTCTTGGCCATGAGCTCGTAGAACCCGCCGGGAAAGCGCATCTCCTCCCACTCGTGCAGCACGATGCCCACGACGAAGAACCCGAGCGCCTTCTGGCCAGCCGGCATCGAGCTCCACGTAAGCGCCATGTAAACGGCCAAGGCGACGCCCGCCAGCGTGAGGATGTAGATATTCGACTTCGCCCAAAAGGCCTTCATGGCAATTCCCACATTATTACCCGATATACTGTCGGGTAATAGCTTAAACTGCGCGGTTGGCACCTTCAACCGCCAAAGCGCGCGGAATTGTCGGGCGATAGGAGCAGACATGGCGAACAAGGACCCCGAGCGGCGGGCGCAAACGAGGAAGCGCATCATGGACGCGTACTGGGACCTATACGCGTCCGACCCGCCTCGAAACGTCACGGTGAGCGCGGTAATTGCGAAAGCCGGCGTGCACCGGTCAACTTTCTACGAGTACTTCGCCGATGCGGACGCGGTGCTGGTGGCCATAGAGGACGAGTTGGCGGCGTTGTTCGAAGCGGAAGCGATCGGCGCGCTTTCCGGAGGAAACGCCGACCCTGCCGCCATCGTGCAGCGCGTGTACGTCAAGCACGGGGACATGCTATCAGTGCTGCTTGGCGACGCGGGCGATCAGCGCTTCGCCCGCAGGGTGAAAGAAGCGCTGAAGCCGGCGGCCATGCAGGAGCTCGACCTTGCAGGCAGCCCCTTCTCCCCGTATCTCTTCGAGTTCGCGGCCACGGGCCTGCTCGCCGCTGCATCGCTGTGGTACGAGAGAGGTTGCGACCTTGAACCCGGCGAGTTTGGCAACGGCATCCGCGCAACCCTCATGGCCGTGATGTCGCAAGCCAATGTGGCGAACCAAACCGTAATCTAATTTGAAGGGCACACATTTCCCACCATTCTTGCCATTATTCGGAAGCCTGATTGAAAATCGGCAGAAATCTGACTAAATGTACGCCGGTGTTCAATTTCGACCGTACATGTACGACAAACCATGGCGGAGCTCGAGCCACATAAACCGCATTCGTACATCACCCCGTCAAAGCGCCATTTCGCTTGTCATATCGCAAAAGGAAGCATGTTATTGAAGATATTCATGAGTTGCCCTAATATGAGACGCCTTTCGGGCCATCTTCTTTATTTGATTTCTATTGGATTCCATACACGATGCGGCTGTAGCTTTCGCGGTCGGTGTCGCCTTCCGTCGAGATGCACAGGACCTTGGAATCCGGGCCTAAACCAATAGCTTCCCGCAGTTCGGCAAGTTGCTCGTTTTCCATCAGCTCAGCGAGAATGCCGATGGTCACCGCGCCGCTTTCGCCCGAGACGATCGGCGCGTCGCCGGAAACCGGCCTTGCGAGGATGCGCATGCCCTTCTCGGCGATCTCATCTGGCACCGACAGGAAGTGGTCGGCGTAACGACGCAACATCTCCCAGCCGACGGTGCAGGGTTCCCCGCATGACAGCCCGGCCATGATGGTGCCCAGGTCGCCTTCGACCTTGCGCAGCTCGCCGTCATTAGCTACCGCCGTGCGATAAACGCAGTCTGCGGCGTTCGGCTCGACGACCACGACTGTCGGCCTTGCCTCGCGGAAGCGGTCCGCGAAGAACGCCGCAACCGCACCCGACATGGCGCCGACGCCTGCCTGCAAGATCACGTGGGTCGGAATTTCGCCGTCAAGCTGCTCGACCGATTCCAAGGCGAGCGTCGTGTAACCCTGCATGATCCGGGTAGGAATCTCCTCATAGCCTTCCCATGCGGTATCCTGCACCAGCTCCCACCCATGTTCTTGGGCGCGCCGAGCTGCGAGACGCACCGTATCGTCGTAATTGAGCTCGGTTATCTCGGCTTGGGCGCCAAGCGCTCGAATGTTGCCGAGACGCTCGGACGAGCTTCCCTTGGGCATGTAGACAACCGCCTTGCAGCCGAGTTCGCGAGCCGTCCAAGCGATTCCCCGGCCATGATTGCCATCAGTCGCCGTGACGAGCGTCAGATCGTTGGCAATTTGCCGGACATCTTCCCGCTGCAGCCGCGCGAACGTCAGCTCGCTTTCGGAAACGCCAGCACGGTCGGCGAGCAGCCGCGCGACGCAGTAGCTCCCGCCGAGGCCCTTGAAAGCGTTCAGACCGAAACGCGTGCTCTCGTCCTTCACGAAGACGGCGCCGAGCCCGAGCCCTTCGGCCAGCCCGCTAAGCCGCCTCAGGGCGGTGGGGCTATAACTCGGAAGGCCTGCATGGAAAGCCCGCGCACGCTCCGCTTGCTCCACGCCGAACAAGCAGGCCGCGCCCCAGTCGTCAACACTCGAAATCGAAACGTGTTTGATCATTCCATTCATTGGCGCACCTCAACCCATCCATCATGCGACTGACCATCATCGGTATTCGAGCAAATCCTCCATCTGGCAGCCGAGGACGCGCGACAACGCCAACACCGTTTCCGCTGCCGCCTTGTTGATGTCTTTAGCGCCGGATTCGTATTGCTGCAACGTCCTCAGGTTGACGCCGGACTTATCGGCGAGCGCGCGTTGGGTCAGGCCGCTGAGCTTCCGTTGCGCTTGTAGGCGAACGGGCCCTTCCGGCAAATGGATGCGCTCCTCTATTGCCTCCACGAAGCGATCCTCATCCGCCTCATGGAGGGGCGCGTACAGCTCGAGCATCTCACGCGCCGAAACATGGCGCCTGATTTCGGCAAACGACCGGGCCGTCTTCCACTGGCAATACGCAAGCGCCCAACCGCACCAGTATTCGGCAGAGAGTGCATAGTCGACGCGCGCCGGCGGGAAGTCGCTCATGACCCCGCCTTCGAAGAGCACCTCGATTGCCAGCTCAGTGCCCGATAGCCCAGCAATCACCTTCGGTTCCCCTGCGCCAAAACGTTCTGCGAAACCCGTCGTCACGAACAGGCTGAAAAACAAGTCCAGATCGACCTCGCAAGCGATGGCGGCATAATCGAAAGCCTCGCCGAGATTTTCCATCGCGCCGTCGAGGTACAGCTCATCGTATGCGCGCATCATCGAGACCCACCCTCCCTTCGAGCAGGTCGCGCAGCAGCACACCGCCGCGGTCTTCCTTCTCGAGCAGCTCGTTGAATGCCGTTGCCGCCGCTTCGTCGCGTGCTTTACGTAACGGGTAGTACGTGGCCCTTTCGGCAGCTTCAGCACCTTCGAACTCCAGCGCATCAATGGCCCTCTGGGTCTTCAACACGTACTGCTCGCCGAGCTTCCCGAGGCGCATTGCAATCGATAGCTGCTCGAATGTGATGACGTTGTTCAGGAACGCCCGCACAAAGCCGAAGTACGAGTCGTCGGCGCGATATCCGATAACGAGGTCGTGCGCCGATATGTCAAGCGAGAAGTGCTCGATGAGCCAGTCCTTGCCACGGCGCATGTTCGGGGTCGACAACCTGACGGAGCGGTTCTGCACCAGAAGGCACAGCCACCGCAACATGGCGTGGTCGACATCGGCGAGGTTCAATACGCTCAGGTTGCGTGCGTCCAGCCTGTACCTGTTCGCGAAACCGCCACGTACCGCCGTACAAGCCCACTCCTTGGCGAGCTCTTCGTGCTCGGTACAATAGAAACCGGTTCCATAATCGGTACCTGACCTGCATTTATCGAGGCTTGGCTTCTCTACCACGATTGGCGAGCCGTGATATAACGTGAGCTTCTTCATGTCATGTTCCTACTTCTATAGAAGTATCATATGAATACTACCATAGAAGTATTTCGAAAGCACGCGGGCTCTCGTTTTCAACTAGACGCTCGATTGGATGGCGGCGATCTTTTCCGGCATCGCTACTCCCCCTTCGTGAAACAGGTACCAGGTACCTGTTTCACCCAGTTTTTTCTTACCTACTCGTATGTGGAGGACGCATGAGCGCGAAAGAGGACGTGACCTACCCCATCGACGAGACGATGGCCGACGTGACCGAGGACCGCTGCCCCATCCTGCATGCGCTCGACGTCGTCGGGCAAAAGTGGAAGCTGCCGATACTGTGGTACCCGCACGAGGCAGATGCCACACGCTACAACGAATTAAAGCGCCGGATTCCAGGCATCACGAACATGATGCTGACCAAGTCGCTGCGCGAGCTGGAAGAAGCGGGGTTGGTCCACCGTGAGCAGTACGACACCGTGCCCCCGCGCGTGGAGTACTCGCTCACCCAAGACGGCCGCGACCTGCTTCCCACCCTCAACGAGCTGTACAAGTGGGGCGCGACCCATATGGGCAGCAAATTGGCGGGTTGGCAGCAGGATTGATGAGCTCGGTCACGCAACATGGTAGTGTGCCGATTGTTGGTGTCACGACTGCGTTTGCGAGGCGCGGGCTTCAGCCCGCCCGAGCGAACGCAGCATCACCCGGAACCGGTTGCATTCTACACCATGCGCGTCACGCCGCCTTACCGAGCCTCTCCTCGAT
>JAFUCC010000197.1 GCA_017459925.1 Eggerthellaceae bacterium | reverse complement strand
CGATTCCCCGTTCTTGGCCCAGTTCATCCAGCCGATATGCTGGCAATGCACGCGGTAGTACACGTCGTAGTGGCTCGCCATTTCGCCGTACAGTTTTATCTGTATGGCCTCGAGGCGTTTCGATTGGCCCGACGTGCCGGATAATTCCCCGTTGTATTTCCAGCCCTGCCAACCGTATGTCTGCACATGGGTGCGGTACGTGATGCCGCCCGTGTATTTCGTGCCCGACAGCGTGATCTTTATGCCCTCGAGGCGCTTCGACTGGCCCGACGTGCCGGACATCGCGCCGTCTTTCACAAGGCTTTGCCAACCGTACGTCTGCACGTGTGTTTGGTACTGAACCGTGCAGGGCGGATCGTAAATCGTGAATGTCTTGGTTTGAATACCGGTGTAGTTGCCCTGGCCGGTGACCGTGACCGTGGCGGTGCCGATCGACTTGTTGTTCGTGTACGCCAGCGTGTAATCGGTGCCGTTGCGCAGCGTGGTGGAGCCGCGCGTCACCGTCACCGCCGGCGTTTGGGCGCTTCCCGTGTACGCGAGCGACGTCGCGCCGAGCGAAACCGTGCATGAGGACATCGGAGCGCGGGCGATGGAGTACGTCTTGGTGACGTTGCCCGTAGTACGGGTGCCGGTCGATTTAACGATGACCGACTTCGTTCCGATGCTGGCGTAATCGCTGTCCGGGTATGACAGCGTGTAATCGGTGCCCGCTTCCAGCGTGACCGCGCCGACCTTCACCGTGGGCGTCGCCTTCTGCGTGCTGCCGTTGTACGTGCACGTCGGGAAGGTGATGGTTGCCTCGGAAATGTCCGTCTTGACTACGGCGTTCGCAGCTTCGGTGACGGCGCGATACGCGTTCACCTCGCCGTAGCCGGTCCTTCGATCCCAACCAGGATCGCCGATGTCGGTAGCGGTGCTGTACAGCAAGCTGGTGGCCTCCGCGACCGTGAGGTTCGGCTGCTTCGTGAACACCAGCGCCAACACGCCCGACACGCACGGCGCCGCCATGGAGGTGCCAGATTTGTACTGGTAGGTGCTGGTCGGATAGGTGCCCCTGATGCTCGTGCCCGGCGCGCAAATGTTTTTGCCCGTGTTCATGCTGTTCACGTTTACGGAATTCACGTTGTAGTTCGAATTGCTCGCCAGCGACACGTTATGCGGGTCGTTGCCCGTGTGCGTTAGGTTCATGACGCTGATGACGTTTTGGTAGTCGGCGGGATAATCGATGTAAGGCGGATTCCAGCCCTTGCTCGACTCCGCGTTTCCCGCAGAGCAAACGACGACGATCCCGGCATTCACCGCATTGTCGATAGCCTCGATGAGGACCTTGTCGCCTTGTTTCGTCATGCTGCCCGGCCAATTCGCGGGCGCTGGCAAAGGGTTTCCATTGTCGTCGTATTCGAACTTCGAGCCGATGCTCATGTTAATGACGCGAATGTTGTACGCGCTCTTCTTGCTGCGGGTGTAATCCATCGCATGGGCCAGGTCGCTCGTGCTGAATCCGCCTTTGCTGTTCATGCCCTTGATGAGCAGCAGCCTTGCGTTGTACGAAACGCCCGCGACGCCCTGGTTGTTGTTGGCGGTTGCGGCCACGATGCCGGCAACGTGCGTACCGTGCCCGCCCTGGCCGCTGACCTCCGACACGTCGGCGCTCTTGTCGGTGGCGTTGTAGGTTTCCACGACGTTGCCGACGAGGTCGGGGTGATTGGCCTGGAAGCCCTCGTCGATGACCGCCACGGTGACGCGGTTGCTGCTGTTTTGGTCGGACCTGACCACATCCCACGCGTTGCCGACACCGGCGGTGTCGTTGTATGCGAAGATGCTGGGAAGCATCCACTGATCGGCGGCGTCGTTCACGCTGACGGCTTGCGTGACCAGGTCTTGCACGATGAAATTCTGCGCGATGAGCGTGCTGCGCGCCTGAGTTTCGGCGCTGGCGGGGTCGGTGGAATCGGCCGCGTCGGCGTCGTTCAGATAGTAGACGAAGTTCGGCTGCGCGGCGTCGACGGCACTCGAGGCGCTGATGAGGTCGACCGCCTGGCTCATGGGCATGTCGGCGGGCACCGACAGCTCGACGCGCAGCGGGGTTTCCGCGGCAGTGACGGCATGCGCGGACGCGTCGGATTCGTCTGCGAAGCCCACGCCTTCGAGCCCGGTTTCTTCCACAATGGTCGCAAGCGCGTCGGACGGCGACACGCCAGCCGGCAGCGTCACCAAGACGACGCCCGGTTCGTACTCCATGCCGCCATAGGGGTCGTCCTGATCGGCTTCAGCGGAGTTTTGCTGCGTTTCTGCAGATGAGTCGGCTGTTTGCGATGCCGTTTCATTCGACGGCAGGTTTATTTCCACCTGTTGGCCGCCCTGGGTTGAAGGCGACTCTGGCTGCGCCCCCTTCGGCAGCGCGACGACGCAGACGAGCACAAGGGCGCAGGCTGCCGCAATTGCGCCCGCAATCCATGACCTGTTCCGCCTTTTATTCATAGGGAAAATCTACCATATCCGCAGGTAGCCTGCGTAGGCTAATCGGCAATCGCCATAAACCTGAAAACCGAATGCGCCCGCATTTGAACATTACCCCAGGGGTAATGTTCAAGTATCATACTTATATATGCGAGGCAGAAGGTGGTCATGATGAGCAAAGCGAAGGTTGCGTACTGCGAGAACTGCAAGGCGAAAGTCGAAGTCAAGACGAAGGCCCGGCAAGTTCAGCAAGAGATCGACGGGCGCGCATACGTGATCAAGCGCCGCGAGGCCGTGTGCCCGAAGTGCGGTCATACGATCGAGAGCCGGCATTCCGTCGAAGAGGCCGACCTTAAGGCCAAGAAGACTCGGGCCAGGGACGAAAGCATCGTCACGCCCGAGCAGATTGCGCTCATTCCCGAGCGGTACGCCATCGGCAAGCGGCCGCTTTCCCGTTTGCTTGGCTGGGGCGAGCTCACCTACACGCGCCTGCTCGAGGGCAGCACACCGAACAAGCAGCACTCCGACGAGCTGCGCCACCTGCTGGAAGAGCCCGCGGCATTCGCGCGGCTGCTCGAGCGCGGCTATCATCAGGGAACGATCACCGAGACGGCTTACCGTCGCAGCAAGCACGCGCTCGACGGCCTGCTGACCGAAGAGCATCAGGACAGCGCCAAGCTGTTCGAAGTCGCAGACCGGCTTTGCGCGCTGGCCGAGGGCGACTTGACCCCTCGCGCGCTGCAGGTGCTCGTGTACCTTGTGCAGGGGCGCTGCATTGCGAAGCTGAATGTGCCGCTGTTCGAGCACCTTCCCTACGCCGCGTCGTTCGGGCCCGCGTATCGCCAGATTGCGGAAACGTACACGTTCGACGGCATTCAGGCGGCGTACGAACGGTCGAAGGCGGGCAAGGCGGACCCCGAGCAGAGCTTGGGGAAAGCGGTGGCGGTCATCGATGGCGTGTACGCGCAGTACAGCGACATGAGCGGCGGTGCGCTGTGCCGCATGGCGCGTTCGCAGGCGCCGTGGCGGAAGGCCCGCAAGCGCGCTCAGGCGCCTGAAGGCGCAGAATGCAACGAGATCATTTCGCTGAAGAGCATGAAGAAGTTCTTCTCGAAGGCGAAATGAGCAAATGGGCGAACTGGCAAGCGAACAGGCGCTCGTCGGGGCCAATCGGGGCCGGAGCCAGTTGGGCCAACCAAGACCAACCGAGGCTAATCGGGCATGGTCGCTTGGGCGATGAGAGCCTCGTCAACCCCGAGCTCGCGAAGCCGAGCGGCGACTTTTTGCATGCCCTTTTGCATGCCCTTCTCCATGCCCTTCTCCATGCCCTTCTCCATGCCCGCCTCTTCGCCCTGCGCGAAACCGCGCTCGATAGCTTCGCGTTCGAGACGCGCGTAGTAATTCTGACGCGAATGATATTCACGTTCAGCAGAAACAGCATCTTCGAAAGCGCGTTTCACCTTTGGGTCGTTAACCGCTAGGCCGTACAGTTCTGCGAAATACTCTATGTCGGGAACTTCGCTTGTCATCTTCTCGACCTCCAAATCGTCGCGGTAGCCATTGGTCAGCAGGTAAGCCCACGTCAAAAGTTCGTCGGAAAGAACCTCCCCGCTCAGCTCATTATACTTCTCACGCACCTTCGACAGCTCTATGACAACGAAGAGCAGGCGATCGGTTCCATCGCGCGGAACTCCACCGTCGACATCCCACTTCAATCTGCAAACATGAACGAACCCACCCGCATCTGGGAATACCGGCGGAGCATCGAGCAACGTGATGACAATCGCCTGCGGCAAATCCCTGTACTGCGCGCCCTTCGGCGTGTTCTCGCAGATCAGCTGGGAACCGTAGAAAAGCGATCGGGTGCCGACATCCTCAGGATACCCTTGGGCTTCAAGGTCGATAACCTTGCCTGCGGCAACTACGCGCACATCCATGCGGGGCGTCTTGCACTCAACGCTTCCCTCGGTGGCGGTGTGCTCGGCGTCGATCCTTTCAATCTCGGCCACGGGCTCAACTCCAATCCGCCGAAGAACCGCGTTCACTAATCCGCGCGTGAGGGGCTTCGACTCCTCCCTTCCGAAGATCTTGATGAATGCGCTGTTGAACAAAGGCTCGATTGCCTTATTTGGATCTCGGTGTTCCTGCATTTGGCGAACTCCCTTCAGAATCAAGCAGATTCGGGCGACTTGAGCTATGGGCGCCCTCGCAGGGAATTGTTTCAGAGAACGACCTTCAAACGTGCGTACAAAACGATACGGACAAGCTGCCAGATTACGGTGAAACCACCCTATCCGCACCTTCCTGATACGGCAGAAATGCAGGCATTTTGCGCAATAGTTCGCTAAGAATGCGACATTCGCACATGCAGGCGCTATTCCGACAGGCGCGGGTTTCTAGCGCTGGAATACGGCGCACATGAACGGTCGGGGCTGCGAATTGAACACCACCCCTGGGGTGATGTTCAATTCCGAACGTCGGTTACGCAAGACTTACCGTGCCTGTCGGCAAGGTGGCAATCAACGTGACCTCGCCTCCGAGAGCCTCAACATACCGACGCACCGTATCCAAACTCATGGAGCCGATTTCACCGTTCTCCATTCGGGAAACGCGATTCTGCGATACCCCCATGGCATCTGCGAGCTGCACCTGCGTCATATTGCAGGCTTTGCGCGCCTCGCGTAGGTTATACGCATCAACGACAGCACGAGTTCGGGCGCGCGCCGCGTCCATCTGGCTATCAGAAATGCCGCGCTTTTCAAGATAAGCGTTCAAATCCGCCATCATCAGCCTCCGATTCTCCAGCTACCACAGCTTAGCCCAGTCTCTCTAAATGCTGCTGAAGCAATCTTTCCGCCTCGGGAATAGCCCGCCTATACCAGCCCGCCCATTTCGCCTTGTTGTTCTTGCCCGCAGATTTGTCACCTGCAAGCAGCATTATCGCCTTACGCTTCGAATCAAACGCAAAGAGGATCCTGACCTCGCTTGTTCCAGGAGACGCCGGACGCAGCTCTTTCAAATTCCGCATCGTCTGCGCCTCCAGAGAGCCAACAAGCGGCCTGCCCAAAGCCGGACCATGTTCGCAAAGGAGTTCAAGCGCCGCAAAAACACTGGCAACCGTCTCGTCGTCTTGTGCGTCGAGCCAAGGCTCAATGTACTCATACTCAACTTCCCACACGGCGTCTCCTACCACAATATAATATAGCCTAAAAGCTATATTTCCAATGAGAATCTTTCTGCTTCGGGCTGACATAGCTGCCAAAGCTGAAACGACGCGCAAATGCGTCAAATATTCGCATATCGTACGGCTTTCCAACAGATGCGAGATTTCGCGTCTGCCCTCGACATACGCGCATAAACGACTGGGCTGGAATTGAACATCACCCCAGGGGTGATGTTCAATTAGGCGGTTTGCGGCGGTTCATGTGTGGCCGCGAGCTCGCGTTTCTGCTCGGCAGCCTGCTCGGGTGTTATCGCACCCAGCTCGACCAGCCGCGAAAGGGCTATGTCGATGCCTTGCTCGATACCCTCCTGGCGGTCGAGCTCGCGCTGGCGCTCGGCGTCGTACTCGGTCAGGAACATGTCGAACACCTCCGCCCTCTTCTCTTTCAAGTAGTCAGCCAGATGACCTTCCTCGACGCACTGCTCTATGGCGGCAGCGACTGCGTCGGCGAGGCTCATCTGCCCGCCGTCATTATACATCCTGACGAGCTCGACGAACCGAGCGTAGCCAGCGAGCGCGGGGCATGCCTTCGCGACTTCCGGGTTGTGGCCGGCGTTGATGTTGACGACCTCGCAGACGACTTCGACGGCGGGGTTGGGCCCGTCGAAGGCGTCGGAGAGCCGCACCACCTCGCGATCCGGCAGCTCACGCGCGCCAGAATACAGCACAACGTAACGCGGGGTCGGAAGCTTGATGAGCCTGCTCCCGTACAGGTTGGCGCCCATTCGCTCCGCACGCGCGGTGTAGAGCCGCGCGAAGTAGGCCAGACCCCTCAGCGGCATGTTGGGGTTGCGCGTCGATTGGTGCTCGAACAACACCATCTCGTCGCCAACGACGAACGATACGTCGTTCTTCACGTTCATGTAGATGACGTCGTCCAGCGTAGTGAGCTCGAGCTCGCCCGGGTCCGTGTAATCCGTACCAGCCAGCGCATTGTAAAGCTCGAGCGCGTTGCCTTTGCGCTCGGGCGACCCGAACAGGTCGCGGAACATCGAGTCCTTGTGTGTACGGTTCGCTGTTGCGGTCATAGCGCACTCCTTCCAATTTGGCGGCTGTCCTTCGTGGTGAAGTTAGGGGATCGTGCGAGCCCAACCTGGCCGGCGGCCGTGGTCGTCGACGTGAACTGATGTAACGTGGATTTGAACATCACCCCTGGGGTGATGTTCAATCGGTCGATGAGCTGGCGGCTTCCTTCAGGGCCTTGAAGTAGGCCCTTTCGACAGGAGAGAGGGTGCGAGCCTGGTACTTTCGATACTCGACCTCAGCGCGTTCCATCGCTTCCTGGTGGCTTCGCGACCCCGCATCGGTCAGAATCTTGCGCCCCGCCGCTGAGAACATGGCGTCGAGCCGCTCGACATAGTCGCGCATGTACAAGGCGCGATGCTCGACCGCATCGAGTTCGGCCAAATCGAAGAAGGCGGAAACGAGGTTGTTCAGCACCTTCAATTCGCGTTCGGAAAGGTAGTTTTTCGCAACGCGCACATCGGCAAGCGTCGGCTGCACGCCTTTGAACGAAGTAAGCCCCATGAACTCCTTGTCGGCATCAGCGCGCTCGAACACGATTTCGGCGGCGGTATGGCCATGCGCTGCGAAATGCAGCTTGTTCTGCACGATCTTGAAGAAGCGCACGGTCTCTTCGGCGCTTGGGTCGTAATCGACCGCCGTGGCATACAAGTCGAGCACCTGCCGGTACAGCATCTTTTCAGAGGATCTGATGTCGCGAATGCGGTCGAGCAACTCGCGCCAGTAGTTGCTATCGCCACGCTTCAGACGCTCGTCATCAAGCGCGAAGCCCTTCACGATATAGTCGCGCAGCACGCCTGTTGCCCAGCGGCGGAAATGCGTGGCGCGCTTCGAATTCACTCGATAACCCACGGATATGACGGCGTCGAGATTGTAGACATTAACTATGCTCTTTTGAGTTTTACCTGCAATTGCTCCGTGTTGAGTGGCTATTTCCATTTTGGAAACAACCACATCCTGTTCAAGCTCGCCTTCCTCGAAAATGTTCTTCAGGTGCTTGCTAATCCCAGGAATCCCGATTCCGAACAGCTCTGCAATTTGCGCCTGAGTCAACCACACGGTTTCCCCGTCGAGCTGCACCTCGAGCCGCGTCTGGCCGTCTTCCGACTCGTACATGAGAATCTCGCCCAAACCCTCGGGCTCGCCGTCGACCCAGTTGACATTCGGATTATCATGCCTATCACGCATGGCGCACTCCTCCCTACTAGGCGGCTGTCCTTCGGGAGAAGTTAGAGGATCGTGCGAGCCCCAACCTAGCCGGCGGCCGTGGTCGTCGACGTGAACTGATGTTCGCTATATTATACAGAACATTCGTTCGTTTTCAGGTAACAGGAAGGTAACGCGAATTGAACACCACCCCTGGGGTGATGTTCAAATTGCTATGAGGAAGCTCGTTCGAGGAAGTCGGCTGCATCGGCCATGCCGGCCTCTCGCAGCCTCTTGATGGAGAGACCAACGCCTTCGCGACGGGCGTAGCTGATCGCCGAGTTGTACTCCATCTCGGCCTGCCACCATGCGTCGTACTTGCGCTTGAGGTCGGGGTCGCCGACGGCGACGCCGTATCGCGCGGCGAACTCCTCCATAGTCGGGAAGCTCTCGGCCATCATGCCCATCTCCTCAGGGTCTTCGTATCCGCCCGCCAGCATGTACAGCCACGCGAGCGACTCGTCGGCGAGGACCTCGTCCATGCCGCCACCCCCATTATACCGTTCGCGCACCTTGTCGAGTTCGGCCAGCACCAGCACGATGCGGTCAGGCCCTGCAGATAGCCTGCCGTCCCCAAAGTCCCAGCCCATATGGCAAGCGGTCAGGAAGCGCCCCTCTTCTGGGAAAAGAACGCTGCCCTCCAACAGCATGACGGCAACGACTTGCGGCGCCGACCCGTAATCGCCCTCCCGCCCCTTCGGGGTGTTTTCGACGAGTAGCTTCGCGGCGTAGAACAGCAGCTTGGAGGGAGCATCCACCCGCCGGCGCTGCGCCTCCAAGTCGATCAGACGACCATCGTCGGTCAGCACCACCACATCCAAACGAGGGGTTTTGCATTCGACGCCGCCCGGAAGCGCGGCGTCGGCGGAAATCCGCTCGACTGACTCGATTTCGGGCATGCCGACAGCGCGGAGTATCGAATTCAAAAACGGCTTGGTCACGGGCGCCGGGTAGTGTGCCGATTGTTGGTGTCGCGACTGCGTTTGCGAGGCGCGGGCTTCAGCCCGCCCGAGCAAACGCAGCATCACCCGGAACCAGTTGCATCCTACACCATCAGCATCATGCTGCCTGCCCCAGTTTTGCCTCTATAGCCGTCATGACGCGGATCCTGGCGAGCTCGACCACGTCCGCGGGGATCG
>JAFUCC010000196.1 GCA_017459925.1 Eggerthellaceae bacterium | reverse complement strand
CATAGCCTTACACTGATGAAGGGTGATGAGGTTGTCGAGCTGTTGGAATGTGGCACCTATCAGTCTTTGTTCCCCACGATTCGATGGAACGAAATAGTTGTCCTCTGAAACGAACGACCAATCGGCGCGTGGCATTTTCGAGCCGGATGAAATGTTGGCGTTGTACTGGAAATGTTCACTCTGGATGAACCGATAGAGAAAAGATCCATCGGTATCAGTTGGCCTTAGCACCCAGAAATCACCGACAGCTATACCCTTGAACTGCGGATATAGCCAATTCATCAAATAGGGTCGCAGCTTGCCGTAGAGACCATCACCTACCCTGAATTCGATGCCCGTCTTCGTCGATTCTTTTATGGCGAGGTCCTTGTTCAGCGTCCCTTGGCCGGGGTTGATATCCTCGTATTCCACTCTTGGTAAGCCGGGCTCGTCGCTCATCTTGGTGATTCGGGTTGCCAGTTCTTCCAACTTACGCTGTTCCCAAGAGCAAGTAAAACAGCGTGTCTTTGTGTTCCGAAAATGCATGCCCTTCGGGTAAGTAACCCGAAGGGCAGCACTACATCTAATTAGTTCAAAAGCAGCTGCTAATCAGGGGAAATTCGTGTTTCGATGTGATCGAAACCGCATGCGCAACCTGCTTCGATGGGGAACTGCGGGGGGAATGGCAGCAACATCACCCCGAAAACCGTGCAAAACTTCTCCCTGGGTTTGGAATCGATGCTCTCACCCTCAGCCAATCGTTACCGAATAGCAGCCTTCTTCCTTCCTTATCCTCCAGATGATGCCCGTGGCCGCCTGAACCAGCGCAGCGTCGTGCGACACCAGTAGTAGCGCCCCGGGGTATGCAGACAACAGACGCTCGAGGGCCTCGGTCGACCCGAGGTCGAGATGGTTGGTGGGCTCGTCCACGACGACGAGCTCAGGGGATTCGAGGATTCCCAGCGCGAGCATGAGCTTGCGCATCTCGCCGGGACTGACTTCGTCCCCCTCTAAAACGCGGTCCGGATCGGAATTGAGCTGGGCGATGGTGGATAGAACGCGTCCGCGGCGAACGTCAGACAGGCCACGCAGGGCTTCAAGCGCAGCGCGCCTCTGTTGCTCGTCGGGCTCTTGGGGTATGTAGAGCGCCCTCGTACTATCGGGAAGCCCTGTCACGATGGCCTTCACCAGCGTCGTCTTGCCAGTGCCGTTGTCGCCGACGAGGCCGATATGGTCGGTGTTGCCAATGTGCAGCATGGGCACGCGCAGCATGACTTCGCCGAGGGGGAGGTCCACCGGATCCGCCCGGTAGATCACCTTGCGCCTGCTGGGCGCGGCGTCGAGCCAAACGTCTGCGTCGTAGCGCTTCTCCACGCGCAAGGCGGAGAGTCTTGCGTCGGCGCTTTGCAGCCTTCCTTCCATGCGGGACGAGAGCCTGCCGGCCTGGCCGTCCTTGCCGGTGACTATCGCGAGGTTCCTCCTGTCCCTCGCGTCGCTATCTCGCTTGCCGACCCCCTTGAGGCTCCTCTTGCCATCCGCGCGTGACGCCTCTTCGCGCCGGCGCTGCGCCTCGCGCTTGACCCGATCCCGTTCTCTGCGGGCCACATCGCGCGCACGGATAGCGCTCGAGCGTTCGAGTGCTGCTTGCGAGGAAGCCTGCGAATAGCCGCCGGGCCTCATCGTTGCAGCACCATCTGCTACGAACAGGCATTGGGAGCAGAGCTCGTCGAGCAATTCGCGATCGTGTGAAACGAGCAATCCTATGCCTCCGAACCGCGAGAGGGCGGCGGAGATGGACCGTCTCGTCGCGGCGTCGACATGGTTGGTCGGCTCGTCAACGGCGAGCACGTCGGGAACCGCCCAGAGCGCGCACGCAACTTGCAACCGCTTTTGCTGGCCGCCCGATAATGTGCTGTAGCGGTGGGCCCAATCGTCTCCGATGGCGAGGTCGCGGCGCAAGCGCACGGCGGCGCTGTCGTATGCGAACGCGAAGTCCTCGAGGTTTGCCGGTTGAACGCTCGCATCCTGGGCGCAGTAGAGGGATACAAGCGGTGGTGCGACCGCGCCGGCGTCGGGCTGCAGGAGGCCGCATGCCACGAGGCAGAGCGTCGTCTTGCCCCCTCCGTTGTCGCCGACGATGCCGGTCCATCCCTTCGGGAAGGTTGCGGTCACGCCGCTAAGGGCGGGTTCCACCGCAGCGGGATAGGCGTACTCGATGTTGGAAAGGTTGAGCTGCATGATGCCTCCGGTTCTGCAGGAGGCCATGCTGGGCAGCAAGGCGAGGTTCGTTCGTTTGGAATGAATGGCTTTGAATCGTGCATGGGTATGCGATGCTGCACCCGTTCGGGCATGGCCGCCAGCTTGTAGCTCGGTTTACGGGTGGATATGGGCATCGCTAGTTCTTCATGCACCCGGTCCCTTCTCTTGCCGGCGCTTGCCAAAGGCCCCGGCGGGTTGCCTTTGGACAATTATAGTCTCGCGAACGAAGACGCCTTGGCCCAAAGGCCGGAAAATTTAGACCCAAAGGCCGAAAAATGCCTGCCCTTCGGGTAGGGAACACAGAGGGCGGTACAAGGACAGCATGACAAGCACAACGCAACAAGCAGGGAAAACAATCGAAATCGGACGGCGTGAGAACGTCGTCCGATTTCGATTGTGGGGGAATTCGGGGGGAATGGTGCCGACATCACCCCGAAAAAGCCGTTTTCGGGGTGATGCGGCGATCCCCTCCGCGCTGGCATCGCGGGATATCCGCGGAGGGGTTCCGAAGGCGAAATCCGCCTAGCCGACGGCCCGCCTCCGCAGCATCGTCCGGATGAGTTCCAGCCCGCCCGATTCAATCGACTCGTCGCTGCCGAAGCGATCCATGACGCGCTGCGCCTCCGCGTCGGTGATGTCGCGATCCTCGCCAGTCTCCGGGTCGAAGCCCACGCAGACCATGTCGCCGAAGACGATCGAGTAGAGCTCGCCCTCCGCGACCGCGTGCGAGAAGTCCATCTGCGACAGATAGCCCGCCTCGGCCATCTGCCGCGTGGCGTATACGGCACGGTTCGCCGTCTCGAGCGAGGCGCCCAAAAGGCCTTCCTCGTTCACGTAAACTGCCGGCTCGTCGCCGAAGATGTAGCCCGCCGCCTCGATCGGCCCGCCGACGCATGCCTGCAATGCGCGCAGGAAGCTGCCTCGCCCGTCCGCCTCCAGCACCTTGCGGTACGGATGTCCGCCGACCGGCACCACCATGACCTCGAGCGTTCCCGTGTTTCCCATCATGACCTCCTTAGGTTCCGGCCCGCCCCTTGCGGGCCCGTGGCGCGTGCGGCGCCGGGGTTCCGGGCGGGGGGCAAGGAGGAGAGCGAAAACCGGCAGGCCCCGAGTCCCGCGCAGCGGGAGTTTTTCGCGCCTTGCGGCACGCCGGGTTCCCGGCGAGGGTGCGCTCCCGGCGCCCGCCTCGGGCGGGCCGACCGCGATGGGGTCGATGGAAATCCCGGCAACGTGCACGGTGTCCACGGTGCGGTACTCCTGGGGTCGCCCCGCGGGGATAGCATGCGGTCAGACAGGCAGGCGTGCACGGAAAGGAGACCAGCTAAATGAGCATGGAGAGGCGGCGCGCGGGCCGCTACACCGACAACGACTATTTCCGCATGGGCGCGGCGATCGCCGTCGGCGAGCTGTACGACATGGCCGCGTTCGGGAGGTTCCTCGAGGACGACCGGGAGGTGAAATCCTACCTCGAGAGCTTTGGCGTGCGCGGGCTCGACGACGTCGACGCGCTGGGCATCAAGGGGCCCTACCGACGCGACTTCGAGCGGCTCTACCTGGGGAAACCCGTCGAGGATTAGCCGGCAGCCGCGACGCGGCGCGGATGGTTTCGGCATGGATGAGGAGGACGGCGGGGCGGACGTGGGCGGAATGCGGCATAATCGGAGCGGAAAAGGAGACGAGACGCATGAGGAACATGTACCCCGACGCGGAGTATTTCGAGCACCTGGACGGTCTCAGGCGCAGCGGCGAGTGGAACTCGGTGCTCGCGCCCGTGAGCCTGATGGAGGCCTTCCCAGGGCTTCGCGCCGATGAGGCGCGCGCGGTCTGCAACGACTGGCGGGCCACCTACCACGAGCGCAGGACCCGCCCGGCGGCCCGCCCGGTTTGACCGGCTACATCAACTGCTGATCGCTAAGCAGGTTGTCCGCTTCAAACCGTCCCACCGTCATCGGGCGCGAGTGGCCCGATAAGAGCAGCGTGTCGCTGGGCAGGGGCAGCAGCTTGGACCGGATGCTTTCCCGCAGCCGCGCCTCGTCGCCAGTCGGGAATACGGTGAGGCCAGGGCCTCCTTCGTACACCGTGTCGCCGACGAGCGCGAAACGCCCCTGCTCGCAGTAGAACGCGCACGAGTCGTCGGTGTGCCCCGGGACGTGAAGCACCTCGAGCGCGATGTTTCCGCGGGAAAGCCCGATGGTCTCACCGTCTGCGACTTTCACGGTGTCGGGCACGATTATGCCGCCTCCGTGCCCGGCCGAGAGGTTGAGGCGGGTGTCAAGGAGGTACCGGTCGGCCAGCTCGTGGGCCATCACGGGTACCCCCAGCTCTTCCCGCAGCGGGTTCGCGGCGCCTGTATGGTCGAAATGGCCGTGCGTGAACAGGATGGCCTCGATGTCCCAGCCGTTCTCGCGTATCGCCGCCAGGAAGAGCCGCGGCTGCGCGCCTGGGTCGACCAGGAAGCCGCAGGCGGTCTCGCTGTCGATGACGAAGTACCCGTACGTGGCGAACACGCCACGCGCGAGCAGGGGGTAAACCTGGACCGCCATCAGAACGAGCATCCTTCCGGGCCGCAGCTCGCGCCCTGGGCGATGCCGCCTGCGAGCGCCTCGTCGCGGGCTTTTGCCAGCACGCGGGCCATCTCCTCGGTCGGATAGCAGCCGGATATCGCGTACTTGCCGTCGACGACGAAGAACGGCACGGCATGCACGCCCATCGCGTAGGCCTCGCGTTCGTCGGCGCGCACCTCGTTCTCGTACTCGTCTGATGCCAGCACGCGCTCGACGTCTGCTTGCGGAAGCCCCGCATCGTTTGCCAGGCGGCGCAGCACGTCGCGGTCGGCCATCACCTCGTTCGCCACGAAATACGCTTCGTAGCACAGCTCCTCGAAGCGAGTGTTGCCCAGGCTGTGCGCCAGCTTGGTCAGCCGGTGCGCGTCGAGCATGTTGGTGTTGAGCGTGGTGGCGTAGTTGAACTCGATGCCCTCGTCGCGGCCCATCTGGCTGATGCCCTCGATGCGCGCCTGCGCCTCCTCCTTGGAAAGGCCGTACTTCGCGGCGAAGCGGTCGAGCGTGGGCCCGGCCACCTCGTAGGGCGCGCCCGGGTTCAGCTCGAACGCCCGCATCTCCACCTCCACCTCGCCCTCGAGCCCGAGGGAGGCGATGGCCTTCCCGAGCCGCGTCTCTCCGATGTAGCAGTACGGGCACGCGTAGTCCGACCAGTAGGTGACCTTCATGTTTTCCTCCTCGCTCGCGGTTGGTTGCGCCGTTTTGCTTTCGGGTATACTGTCTGCCTATCGGTTCGAATTGAGAAGTACTGACATTATTTGGAGTACTGCAACCTACATCAAGGAGCGCGCCATGGTTGAACGTCGAAAGGTCAGCTGGTGCCCAGCCATCTCGTCTCTTCAGCGCGTGGTCGGCGGGAAGTGGAAGATAGAGATCCTGTTCTATGTTGCGCTCGAGGACGTGCGGCACTTCGGGGAGCTTCGCCGGTGCCTGCGGGGCGTGTCGGAGTCAACGCTGTCGCGCCAGCTCAAGGAGCTCGTGGCCGACGACTTTTTGGAGCGCGTGGACTACCGGGAGGTTCCCCCGCGCGTCGAGTACCGGCTGACGCGCCGGGGCGAGAGCTTCAAGCCTCTCCTGCAGGCCATGTGGGACTGGAGCGAGGCTGAGTTCGAGTTCAGCCAGGCCGAGGCCGAGCAGATGCGCGAGGCGCGCGAAAGCCTCGGCATCGCGCAGGTGAGATAGGATGCGAGGGGCCCGAAGGACCCGCGCGGGCCTAGTCGATTACGGCGCCTCCGTAGAATTCGTCGAATGTCGGGTGGCGCCATGCGCGCATCGAGTGCGAGACCATGATGGTGCCGTACTTGGAGTCGCAGCCCTGCTTGTAGACGCGCTGCCAGTCGCCGTGCTCGCGGCACTCTACGGGCATGTCGAAGTCGGTGTCGTTGCGGTAGAAGCGGTAGTCCTCCTTGATGCGCTGCCATTCGGCCGCGGGGATCATCTTGCTGGCCATCGGGGGCCTCCTTCCCGGCGCGGGCCCGGGGGCCCGCGCCATGTCGGTTCCTGCTACTTGCGCGGCTTGATGCGGGCCATCGGGCCGTGGACGTAGTTGTTGGAGTTCCAGCTGAAGTCGCCGTCGTGGTCCATCCAGGCCACGTAGGGCAGGTCCGGATACGTGACGTCCGTCTTGCCGTCCTCGGCCTTGACCCACACCGAGATGCGGTTGGACTCGGGCTGCCCGAAGCCCACGACGGGATAGGCCTTCCAGTCGTCGTAGTGCGAGAACATCCAGACCTCGTCGCCGACCTCCAGCTCGCCGACGGGCACCTCGACGGAGTCCAGGAACTCGCCGAGCCGCTCGCCCTCGGGCATCGAGCGGTCGAAATCGCGGAGCATCTGGTCGAAGTCGTACTCCCGCTGCTCGGAGAAGCCCCCGTAGAGGCCCACGCGGTCGACGATCTTCCAGCCGTCGATGACGTAGATGCCGTTGTCGCCGGGGTCCATGCGCTCGTCAGTGGTGTACGGTCCGATCCCGACGCAGTTGGTGCCGCCGAAGAAGT
>JAFUCC010000048.1 GCA_017459925.1 Eggerthellaceae bacterium | reverse complement strand
GGTTCGCCCCATGCCGTCATCGAGGGCATGATCATCGGCGCGCTGGCCATCGGCGCCGAAGAGGGCGTGCTCTACATCCGCGATGAGTACGCGCTCGCACGCGACCACATCCAGCACGCCATCGACGACGCGTACGAAGCCGGCATCTTGGGCGAGCACATCATGGGGTCCGACCACAAGCTCGACCTTTCCATCGTGCGCGGCGGCGGCGCGTTCGTGTGCGGCGAATCGACCGCGCTCATGGCCTCAATCGAAGGCCGTGTGGGCGAGCCGCGCGCCAAGTACATCCGCAGCGTGCAGCGCGGCCTGTTCGACCATCCCACCGTGCTGAACAACGTGGAGTCGCTCGCTTCGGTTCCCACCATCCTGCGCGAAGGCGGCGAGGCGTACGCCCAGGTGGGCACCGAGAACTCGAAGGGCACCAAGGTGTTCGCCATGGTCGGCAAGGTGAAGCACACGGGCCTCGTAGAAGTTCCCATGGGCACCACGCTGCGCACGCTGATCTACGACATCGGCGGCGGCCTCATCGACGACCGCCCGTTCAAGGCCATCCAAACCGGTGGCCCGTCCGGCGGCTGCATTCCCGAGGAGCTGCTCGACCTGCCGGTCGATTTCGACACGCTGACCGAATACGGCGCCATGATGGGCTCGGGCGGCATGATCGTCATGGACGACCGCTCCTGCATGGTGGAAGTCGCGCGCTACTACGTCGACTTCCTGTGCGAGGAGAGCTGCGGCAAGTGCACGCCGTGCCGCGAGGGCCTGCGCCAGATGCGAGCCATCCTGACCGACATCTGCGAAGGCCGCGGCAAGCCGGGCGACATCGAGCTGCTCGAGCGCATCGGCCGCACCATGCAAGACGCGTCGCTGTGCGCGCTCGGCCGTACGGCGCCGAACCCGGTCATGACCACCATCAAGTTCTTCCGCAACGAGTACGAGGCGCACATCAACGAGCAGACCTGCCCCGCCGGCGTGTGCGAGAAGCTCACCCAGTTCACCATCAAGGCAGATGCATGCACCGGCTGCGGCTTGTGCTCGCGCGCTTGCCCTACCGGCGCCATTTCGGGCGGCCGCAAGGAAATCCACGTCATCGACCCGCATCTGTGCATTGCCTGTGGCAGCTGCCGCGAGGCGTGCCGCTTCGACGCGGTGCTGACCGAGAGGAGGCCCGCATGAGCGAGATGCTGACCATCACCATCGACGGCAAGGAATGCACCTGCGAGAAAGGCGAGTACATCTACGACGTAGCGCGGCGCAACAACATTCCCATCCCGGTGCTGTGCCGTTCCGATGCGTTCGCAGACCACCGCGCCTGCTGCCGTATCTGCATCGTGGAAGTGGAAGAGCGCGGGCGCCGCAAGGTCGTGACGTCGTGCGTGTATCCCGTAAGCCAGGAATGCGCCGTGTACACGAAGTCCGAGAAGATTCTGGAAGAGCGCGCCGTCATCTTCGCGCTTTTGGCCCATCGCGCGCCCGATGCCAAGCGCATCGCCGACATGAACGCCGCCATGGGCTCCGACGGCTTCGACCGCCTGGTCACGATCGACAACGAGAAGTGCATCCTGTGCGGTTTGTGCGTGCAAGCATGCGACAGCCTGGGCACGGGCGCCATCAGCACCGTGCTGCGCGGCACCGAGAAGAAGGTCGACACGCCCTACGCCTTGCCGTCCGAGTTCTGCGTCGGATGCCTTAGCTGCGCGAACGTGTGCCCCACGGGCGCCATCGAGTACTCGCAGACCGACACGACCCGTACCATCTGGAACCGCGAGTTCAACCTGGCGTTCTGCGAGAAGTGCGGCAACCTCATGGGCACGCCCGAGTCGATTCAGCATGCCGTCGGCGCGCAAGGCGAAGCGCCGCGCGTGTGCGACGAGTGCCGCAAGAAGGAGCTTGCCAACGAGATGATGCAAACGTATCGTTACGTATAATCGCCATGAGTGTGTCAAAGTGGCCTGGCCAGTTTGACACACTGCCAATGGGCGTTATGCGCCTGCGCATAAGCCGGGACGACCCTCCCGCAGCGTAGGAAAAGGATGGGCCGGAGCGCTTCCCAATACCCACAGCGCCCCGGCCCATCTATACTGTAGCATCTCTTCGAATTATGTTGAAGAGGTCAACATTGGAAACGGAGCTTCGACCATGGCCATTTCGGACCGCTACGACCGCAATATGACGGCGCTTTCGCCTGAGGAGTGCGCCGCGCTTGCGACCAAGCGCATTGCCGTCGTCGGCTGCGGCGGCCTGGGAGGGCTCGCCATCGAAGCGCTCGCGCGCATCGGCGTGGGACACCTACGCGTCATCGACGGCGACGTGTTCGAGGAAAGCAACCTGAACCGCCAGCTGCTGTGCACCGAAGCCGACCTCGGGCGCGAGAAGGCGCTCGTCGCAGCCGCGCGCGTGAACGCCGTGAACAGCGAGGTGGAAGTCGACCCCGTCGTGACGTACCTCGGCGAAGACAACGCATCCGAGCTGCTTTCGGGCTTCGACTGCGTCGTGGATTGCCTCGACAACCTGGAAGCCCGCTTCTGGATGGCGCACGCCTGTCAGAACCTGGGCATCCCCGTGGTGTACGGCGCCATCGCCGGCTGGTTCGGCCAGGTGTGCACCGTGCATCCTGGCGACGTGTCGTTCGCGGCGCTGTACGGCGAGCCGTTCGGCGAAAGCCAGCACAAGAAGCTTGGCAACCTCCCCTTCACGGCGTATTCCATCTCGTCCATTCAAGCGGCTGAAGCCGTGAAAGTCGTTCTGGGCAAGCCCGGCCAAATCCGCAACCGTTTGCTGATGGTCGACCTGCTCGACGGCTCCGTCGACGACATGGAACTTCGCTAGATTCATCGTTTGGCCGACGTCGCCATTCGCCCCATAGCAACACACGCTGTAGCGATTTAGCGGATGTGTATTTTGTCCGAGTAGTTTTCAGGTGGAAACGGCATTTACGTCGACAAATGTACGAATGAGCGAAATAAGCCTGACTTGCATGCCACTTTCGCGGAGAAATGTATGAGCCAAAGGGCGAATCGAAATACATTTCCGTCGAAGAATGCCATTTTCGCACGACGCACGATTACAATGAATCAACCACACATCGATGACGAGGACAAACGTTGCTCAACCAGTTTTCGCGCACGCAATTGCTCTTAGGCCCCGAGGCCATGACCGCCTTGGACCGCGCCCGTGTGGCGGTGTTCGGCGTGGGCGGCGTGGGCGGCTATGTTGCCGAAGCGCTCGCGCGCAGCGGCATCGGCGCGCTCGACCTGATCGACGACGACCTCGTGTGCCTGACGAACGCGAACCGCCAGGTCATCGCAAGCATATCCACCGTCGGTAAATACAAGGTCGACGTCATGGCCGAGCGCATCGCCGACATCAACCCGCTGTGCCGCGTCGCCGTGCACAAGTGCTTCTACCTGCCGCAAACGGCCGGCCAATTCGATTTCCACGACTACGATTACGTGGTCGACGCGGTGGACACCGTCACCGCCAAGCTCTGCCTCATCCAAGAGGCGCAGGCGTGCGGCACGCCGATCATCTCGAGCATGGGAGCGGCCAACAAGCTCGACCCCACCGCCTTCGAAGTGGCCGACATCTACGACACCAGCATCTGCCCGCTTGCGAAGATCATCCGCAAGGAATGTCGCAAGCGCGGCATCAGGTCGCTGAAGGTCGTGTACTCGAAGGAACCGGCGCGCCGCCCGCTCGAAGACGCCTCGATCAGCTGCCGCGCCCATTGCATCTGCCCCCAGGCAGCAGAACGGCACTGCACCGACCGTCGGGACATCCCCGGCTCCACCGCCTTCGTGCCCCCGGTCGTCGGCCTCATCATCGCCGGCGAGGTCGTGAAGGACCTGACGGGCGTGCGCTGAGTGATTGGAGAAAACCCGTTAAGACTTCGAAATCGGCATTGAGCGAAAAGGTCATCGAGCTGTTTCGCGAAAAGGGGTACGACAACGTATCCGTGGCCATGATTTGCAAAGCATGCGGGGTTACCAGCTGATCGTTCTATCACCACTTCCCCACCAAGGACGACGCCACCTGCTGCATGTTTCAATCTCCGTAAATTATGCGGCGAATAATGGACAATCTCCGCATAGCGGGCTACAATCGCGTCATGTATTTGCACGAGAGGGAAAACTGGACCAACTTCACTTGGGACGACCGCATCATCGCGCCTCTGTTGGGTGACGCGCGCTTCGCCCAGGGAAAGCTGCTCGGCAGGCTCGAGGATGTTGGGTTCGATCTCTTGCGCGAAATCGAGGTGGACTCCCTGAGCGCGGAAGCGATTGCCTCGTCGAGCATCGAGGGAATTCAGCTCGATGCGACGAAGGTACGCTCATCGGTCGCTCGCCGGCTCGGCGTCGACCAGCTGGTAGGAGACGCCGATACCCGTGACGTCGACGGCGCCGTCGACGTGGTGCTAGACGCAGTGGGAAGGCGCGACGATCCCCTGACCGCAGAGCGCCTTTTCGGCTGGCATGCGGCTTTGTTCCCTACCGGTTACAGCAACCTGCACAAGATCAATGTCGCCACATTCCGCACATCGCCCATGGAGGTCGTGAGCGGCCCAATCGGCCACGAGAAAGTCCATTACGAGGCGCCTCCGGCGCACGACGTCCCCGGTCTCATGGCGGAATTCCTTGCATGGTTCAACGCCGAACCGGATTGCGACCTACTCGTGAAAGCCGGCCTCGCGCACCTGCGTTTCCTTACCGTGCACCCCTTCGACGACGGAAACGGTCGCATCGCAAGGGCCCTGACTGAAATGCTCCTCGCACGAAGCGACAACAGTCCTCGGCGCTTCTACAGCATGGCGGGCTACATAGCGGCACACCGGGAGGGATACTACGAAGCCATAGAGCGAGCCCAGAAGGGCACCCCAGACGTGTCGCAGTGGCTCTCGTGGTTCCTGCAAGCCCTGAAGGCCGCAATCGAAGCCAGCTCGGATGAGGTGGGCGCCATCCTGTCCCGCAGCGCCCTCTGGGCCTCGCTCGACGCCATCTCCCTGAACGAAAGGCAACGCAAGGTGCTCTCTCTGCTGACCGGCAACTTCGAGGGCAAGCTCACCGCCAAGAAATGGGCAAGGCTATGCAAGGTGTCTCCCGACACGGCGTTGCGCGACATCAACGATCTTATTGCTAAGGGAATACTCAAGCGCGACGCGGCGGGCGGCCGCAGCACCTCGTATTCGTTGCGCCAACGAATTGACGAAACAGCGAAGCGGAACGATCAACCTACCCGGGGTGATTGATTTCCCGCGGGGAGGTTGATTGCTAGATGTGGCACAGCACCGGGTCGTAGTTTTCGGGTTTGAGTTCGGTGATGGTCGGGTTGTCGCCGCATACGGCGCATTTCGGCTCGCGGCCTGGAAGCTCGAGTTCGGTGAAGTCGCCGAACAGCGCATCGTACATGAGCAGCTTGCCCGTCAGCAGCTCGCCGATGCCCGCCAGGTACTTTATGGCCTCCATCGCCTGAAGGCTGCCGACGACGCCCGCCACGGCCCCGATGACGCCCGCCTGCGCGCATGACGGCGCAGCACCCGGTGCAGGTTGTTCCTTGAAAGCGCACCGGTAGCAAGGCCCTTCGCCTGGCACGTACGTCATGAGCTGACCGCTGAAGCGCAGGATGCCACCGTGCGAAAACGGCTTGCCCAGAAGGACGCACGCGTCGTTCACAAGGAATTTCGTCGGAAAGTTGTCGGTGCCGTCGATGATGAAATCATACGACTCGAAGATATCCGCGATGTTCGAGGCGTCGAGGAACAGGCGGTGCGTCACGACCTCGATGTCGGGGTTGATGGCGCGCATGCTCGCCGCTGCCGAATTGGCTTTGGGCGCGCCGATGTCGCTTGTCGCGTGAGCGATTTGGCGCTGGAGGTTCGAAAGCTCCACCACGTCGGAATCGACGATGCCGATCCTGCCCACGCCGGCAGCCGCCAAGTACAACGCAGCCGGTGACCCCAAGCCGCCGGCGCCCACGATGAGCACGCTTCCTGCCGAAAGGCGCTTCTGCCCCTTCGTGCCGAAGCCCTTCAGGATGATGTGGCGGGAGTACCGCTCGATCTGCTCGTCGGTGAAAGCCATAGCCGCCTCCGCTATATGAACAAGCTCATGTCCGATTCCTCGCCGGAGCCGATGAACGTGGCGACGCCGCCGAGCTCCACGCCGTCGATGAGCTCCTCGGGCGTGATTCCCATGATCTCCATCGACATCTGGCACGCCACGAGGCGCACCCCATGGTCGCGCGCCTGGTCGATGAGCTCCTCGAGCGAGCTGATCCCGCTCGACTTCATGACATGGCGGATCATCTTCGCCCCCGCCCCGCCGAAGTTCATGCGGGACAAGCCCAGCTTCTTCGTCCCCCGCGGCATCATGGCGCCGAACGCACGGCCGATGGCGGTCTTGCGAACCTTCACTTTCTGCGGCTTGCGCAGAATGTTCAGCCCCCAGAACGTGAAGAACATGGTGACGTCGCGGCCGAGCGACGCGGCGCCGTTTGCCATGATGAACGCGGCGATGGTCTTGTCGAGGTCGCCGCTGAACACAACGAACGTCTTGCCGTTTCCCGCTGAGCTTGCGGCCGTGGGCGCAAGCGCGGGGTCGGTTTTCACGATGTGCGCGGTTATGACGTCGGGTTGCACATCGAGCGACTGCAGCTCGTTTCCCGTGCGGGCGCACCACACGCGGATGTCGCTGGCGAAGGCCGCCTCGGTCGCTTCCACGATGATGCGCTGACCCACCGGCAGCTCGCGTATCGTGTCAGCCACGAGCACGATGGGACCGGGGCACTTCAGTCCTTTCGCGTCGATTGAAATGGGCGCCGAAGCCGCAACGGCCGCCTTGTACGCCTTGTAGCCGCCGACGACGTTATAGGCCTCGAAACCGCGGTCGGCCAGGATCTCCGCAACTTCCTCGCTGAAATCGCCGCTGTTGCAGATGACATATACGGGCTTGCCTTCGGGCAGGCTGGAAAGCCCCGTGCCTATTTGGGAAAAGGGCACGTTGAACGCGCCTGGGAATTCGCCTTGTGCAATGCGCAGGTCCTCGTCGCGCACATCGACGATGGTGACGCTCGGGAAATCGAGCTTTGCGAAATCCTGCGCCGAAATGTCGTGCGCTTCCTGCTCTTCGGTTGTAGTGAGAGTTTCGCGCTTATCCGCGCGTGCTGCCGCCGTCGTCATGCTAGCCACCCCGCTTTATTCGCATATTCCTTTTGGTTATAGCGCGATTCGCAGACAGCTGGTAGACCCGAATAAGGCAACGCCGATTATCGGGTTTTCAGAAATCGGGGACGAAGCCTCGTCGCCCCCTGTCACCTAAAGCTCGATGGACTGGCCGGCGGCGATGTATTCCAGGCGGTCGTCCATGCGCTCTTTCAGATAGCGGAACTGGTCGAGGCCCGTGCAGTGGCAGGTATAGTACATCGCGGGCCAGGACAGCAAATCGTCAGCCGCAGCGTTGAGGTAATCCGCGTTTTCAAGTGGCACCTTCATGAAATGGAAGCCGCCCACCACGTGCGTCGGCGCGTCTTCGGCACTCCAGTGCATGACGTTGCGGATGCCGCGATGCGTGCATCCCGTGATGAGCAGTCGCACGTCGCCCTCTTCCACGAGCAGGCATTGCTCGTGCTTGAACTTGTCGGGCACACGGCCTTCCGGCTCGTCGCGGAACAATCCGAAGTGCTCGATGGGAAACGCCGGCTCGCTATCGGCATACGACACGATGGTGAAACCGTCGCCCAAGTCGACGCGCGCGTCGGAGACCACCTTCACGCGACCGTTATCCTTAAGGGAGTCCGCAACGCCGATGTACTCGTCGGGGTCGCCAGGATGCTCGGCATACTGGCCGCCATCATAGCCCACACGCGCGTAAATGGGCGCGTGATCATTCACACTCAGGAATGCCGGGAAGCCGTTCGCGTGGTCGAAATGCCCATGCGATAGCACCGCCGTGTCAACGGTTGCCATGTCGATGCCAAGCACCTCGGCGTTGCGCAGCGTGGCATCGCTCTGACCCGCATCGAACAGGACGCAGCGCCCATTCGCCTCGACGAGGAAGCTCAGCCCGAACTCCCCGATGCAGCCCTCATGGCCAGACGTGTTCTCCATCAATGCGGTGACTTTCATGGCGCCCTCCTCTTTCGCATGGCACCACTATACCGCGACGAGCGAAGCTATTGCAGGAACGGCTTGGCGATCTTGATCGCGGTCTTCACACCGGCGGGCTGCAGGCGATGGCGTGCATCGGCCAGGCGCGCGGGGATGTCGATGTGCTGCGGGCACTTCTTCACGCAGGCGCCGCATTCAATGCAGTTGCTCGCTAAACGCGGTTCGCCGCTCGTCACGCCGATGCTCAGCATGTAGTTGAAGAAACCGGTGCGCCACCCGAGCGAGTAACTTTCGTTGTACGCCTGGAAGATGGACGGAATGCTGAGGCCCTGCGGGCAGGGCATGCAGTAGTTGCAGCCTGTGCACGGCACGCGGAAGTTCTTCTCGAAGGCATCCTTCGCCTCGCGGATGGCGGCATGTTCCTCTTCGATCATGGAATTGGGCGCCGTCTCGCTGGCGGTCGCGCAGTTCTCCTCGAGCATCTCGTTGGAGTTCATGCCCGAAAGCACCACGGTGACGTCGGGCTGGTCGAACAGCCACCGCAAACCCCATGCAGCCGGGCTGCGGCCGGGTGCCACGCGCTCGAATGCGCGAATCATGTCTTTCGGTAGGTTGGAAACGAGGCGCCCGCCCAGAAGCGGCTCCATGATGACGACCGGAACGCCCTTGCTCGCCGCCAGCTCGATGCCTTCGCGGCCAGCCTGGTAGTGCTCGTTCACGTAGTTGTACTGAATCTGCACGAGGTCCCAATCGTAGCCTTCCATGAGCGTGCGGAACTCGGCCATGCCGCCGTGGAACGAGAAGCCGATGCGGCGAATGGCGCCGCTTTCCTTCTTCTGCGCGATCCATTCCTCGATTCCCAAATCGACGAGGCGCTTCCACTGGTCGGCGGTCACCACGTTGTGGATGAGGTAGTAGTCGAGGTAGTCGGTGCGCAGGCGCTGAAGCGTCGTGTTGAACAGGCGCTCCACATCGTCGATCGACTTGCACTTGCCGTGCGGCAGCTTCGAGGCGATGTAGATACGCTCGCGCAGGTTGTTGCGCTCGAAGATCTCGCCGATGGCCTCTTCGCTTCCGTTGTACGCGTACGCCGTGTCGAAGTAGTTGATGCCGCGCTCGAACGCGGTCAAGATCATGTACTCGGTCTTCTGCATGTCGATACCGGCCACGCCGCGCGGCAGGCGCATGCAGCCCAAACCGAGCACCGACAACTTGTTTCCCGAACGCGGATCGATCTTGTATTCCATAAGTCCCTCCCGTTGCCCAAAAAGGTGCCAGGCACTTTTTTGGCGAATGGCTCCGCCCCCCGCTTTGCGCCAAATGACTTTCTATTCGCCAAAAAGGTGCCTGGCACCTTTTTGGCCAACGATGAAACGGGTACCAGGTACCTGTTTCACTGCCCGAGGTATATGGTATTACAGGCTGAGACGTTCTGAGGTATGCTTCACATTATTACTGACGAAAAGGGGCAACAATGGCATTCGAGTACCTGAGCAACGTGCCGCTGGAAGAAGCAGTTGAAGGATTCCTGGCAGCGCTGGAAGAGCGCGGCATGACGCCGGCGGTGGAATCGGTGCCGGTCGGCGAGGCGCTCGGGCGCGTGACGGCCGAGCCGCTGTACGCGGCCATTTCCGCCCCGCACTACCACGCGTGCGCCATGGACGGCATCGCGCTGGCCGCCCGCGTGACGTTCGGCGCGAGCGCCACGACGCCCGTGGTCGTGCAGCCGGGCGACTACGAGGTGGTCGACACGGGAGACCCACTGCCGGAAGGATGCGATGCGGTCGTCATGATCGAAGACGTCGTGTTCGCGGAAGGCGATGGCATGGACGACCTCGGAACATGCCCGGTCACGCTGTATGCGTCCATCGCGCCGTGGGGCAACGTGCGCCAGATCGGCGAGGACATCTGCGCGGGCGAGATGCTGCTGACGTCGAACGTGCGCGTGCAGCCCGCCGCCATGGGCGCGATGCTCGCTGCGGGCGTGCAGGCGGTGAGCGTCATCGCGCGGCCGCGCGTCGGCATCATCCCCACAGGCGACGAGGTCGTGGCGCCGAGCGCCAACCCGCAGCCCGGTGACGTCATGGAGTTCAACTCAACCATCTTCTCGGGCATGGTGCGCCAGTGGGGCGGCGAGCCGGTCGTGTACCCCATCGTGAAGGACAAGCCGGAACTTGTGCGCGACGCTCTGCAACGGGCGGTCGATGAATGCGACGTCGTGCTGCTGAACGCCGGCTCATCGGCGGGCCGCGACGACTACTCGTCGCGCGCCGTCGCCGAAGTGGGCGAGCTGCTGTATCACGGCATCGCCATCAAGCCCGGCAAGCCCGCCATCCTGGGTTGCGCGGGACGCAAGGCGATCATCGGCGTGCCCGGCTACCCCGTGAGCGGCATCATCGTGGCGGAGTCGTTGCTGAAGCCGATTATCGAGCGCTTGTGCGGCTGCGCGGTCGAGCTCGCCGAAACCGTCGAAGCCACGTTGGCGCGCCCGTGCACGTCATCGCTTAAGTACGAGGAGTTCGTGCGCGTGCGCCTGGGCGTGGTAGGTGACCGATCGGTCGCCACTCCGCTTTCGCGCGGCGCCGGCGTAGTCACGTCGTTCGTGAAGGCGGACGGCATCATGACCGTACCCCAGAACAGCGAGGGTTACGAAACAGGCGAGAAGGTGCGCGTGCGGCTGTTGCGCCCCTTCGCTGAAATCGAGCGTTCGCTCGTCGTCATCGGCAGCCACGACCCGCTCATCGACGAAGTCGCCCAGCTCATGCACGCGACCTGGCCCGAGCTGTCGGTCGCCTCGACGCACGTGGGCTCGATGGGCGCCATCGTCGCAGCCAAACGCGGCGAGAACCATTGCGGCGGCATCCACCTGCTCGACGAGGCAACGGGCGAATATAACGAAGCGTATCTGGAAAAGCACTTCCCCAAGGGAGGCGTGCGCCAGGTCGAGTGCGTGTACCGCAGCCAAGGCCTCATGGTGGCGCCCGGCAACCCGTTCGGCATAACGTCGCTTGCCGACCTTGCGCAAGAGGGCCGCAGCTACGTGAACCGCCAGAAGGGGTCGGGCACGCGCATCTTGGCCGACTACGTGTGCAAGCGCGACGGCATCGATTCGTCGAAGATTTACGGATACGACCACGAGGAGTTCACGCACACGGCCGTCGCGGCGCTCGTAGAGGCGGGCTCGGCCGATGCCGGCATGGGCATCTACTCGGCCGCCAAGATGTACGGCCTTGGGTTCGTGCCCGTATGCGAAGAGCAGTACGACCTGCTCGTTCCCGATTACGCCTGGGACACGCCGCAGGTGGCCGCCCTCATCGAGACGCTCCAAAGCGACGCGTTTCGCACGCGCATGGAAGAGCTCGGCGGTTACCGCGTGGACCAACCGGGCCGTGTACGCCGCCATTACGAGTAGGCGCGCGTGGAACTCGATTGCGGCATACAGCGCAAGCGCATCGTCGGCTGGTTGCGTGACGAGCTTGCCCTTTCGTGCGAAGGGCAAGCGTGGGTGTTCGAAGCCGACGGGAAAGCATGCCACATTACGGCGGACGAGCTGGAAAGCAGAAGGCTTGGCACGGTCAATCTCGACCGTACGCTCGTTACGATTGAAGGCGACGAAGCAGCCGCTGAGGCGTTCATGCGCCTGTTCACGCTGCGGTTCATGTCAGCCGGCGGATAAGCGTTCCCGCTGATGAGCACCAGGACGTTCCTGCTACTCATTTTCGGGGAAAATGAGTAGCAGGAACGTCCTGGTGCTCATCTTGGGAGCTTATCTAAAAGCGCTACTTTCCTCCCATGAGGTGGCTTGCAAAGCCCATGAGGTCGTCGAGGCCGAGCCCGTCGCTCAAATCGACGCCCGCGATGCCGCCCGAGAATGCAGCGCTTGCGAGGTTCGACAAGATATCAGCCGTCACGCCGCCTGACACGTCAACTCCCGTGGGAGCACCAGAGCCCAGCAGGGCCTCGGCAAGCGAATGGACGCTGCCGTCGCTTCCCGCCAGCAATTGGCTGGCAACCGAAGCCAGGCTTCCAAAGTCAACTGCTTGCCCGCTGGCGAGTGCTGCCATGGCGGTGACGGCCTGGCTCGCCTCTTCCTTGGACACGTTCTCGTTGTCGGTCAGGTTGCCGATCGTCGAATAGGGATGTTGCATGAGGCTACCCAGCAGATCGGGATTCTCCTCCGTGCTTCCGACAAGCAGCTTCACCAAATCTTGGATATCCATGTAGCTCTCCTTCCGTCGATACCGTCCTTCTGACAGAATACACGATTTAAAACAGCTGCACGCGCACCTCGGCGCCTGCGGCGAGCCCTTCCTGGTTGCGCGCTATTTCGATGTAGCCGTCTGCCGTGCTGAGCTGCGAGATGAGCCCCGACTTGCCGCGCACGGGAACGGCGTATGCGCGACTTTCGCGATCTTCCAACCGCACGGCGACAAGCTCTGCGCGCCCGTGGTTCGACGGCAGGCCTTCCGCGAGGACCGCAGTGGCTGCGACTGCGCGTTTGTCGGCTACGAGCAGCGGGCGCGCCAGCTCCAAGAACATGAAGTACGCCGCCACAGGATGCCCGGGCAGCCCGAACGCCGGCTTGCCGTTCACATCGGCGCACATGGTGGGCTTGCCGGGTTTCACCGCAACGCCGTGGAACAGCATGTTGCCGAGCGCCAACAGCACGCGAGCCGTACTGTCCTTCTGCCCCGCCGACGAGCCGCCCGACACGAGCACCATGCCACACTCGCCAAGCGCCTGCTTCACGGTGGAGAAGAGCGCGTCGTAATCGTCGGGCACGATGGGGTATCGCACCGCTTCGGCGCCGCACGCCTCCACGGCGGCGGCGAGCACGGGCGCGTTCACGTCGCGCATCTGCGAGGCGACGGGAGCCTGTTCCACAGGCACGATCTCATCGCCCGTCGAGATGATGCCGACGCGCACGCGCTTGCGCACGTCGCACGCCGTCATGCCGAGGCTCGCCAGCGTGCCCACGTGATGCGCCTGCAGCGTGGTGCCGGCAGGTATGAGAACTTGGCCGGGTTTCACGTCGTCGTTCTCGAACACAATATTGGAACCGGGAGCCGCCGGACGCGCAACGCCGATGGTGCCGTCGCCGTACTCTTCGCAGTATTCCAGCATGACGACCGCGTCGGCCCCCTGCGGCACCTTGCCACCCGTCGGGATGCGCACGCACTTCCCCGGCTGGCAGGAGCAATCGGGCTCAGCACCCATTTCGACCTCGCCGGCCAATTCCAGCAGCGCCGGCAACGCATCGGAGCAGCCGAACGTGTCGTCGGCGACCACCGCGAACCCGTCGACCGTCGATCGGTCGAACGACGGCACGCCTTCACTGGCAACGAGATCATGCGCAATGACGCGCCCCGCACAAGCGTCGAGCGCGACGGTTTCCACCTCGCCTGCGAGCGCCCCGAAACACTTGGAAACAAGCGCGCGGGCGTCTTCCAGCGACACGACTTCAAGCATTAGAGGATCCCCCTCAGCATGACGACGACGAACAGCGCGGCAAACAGGCAGACGACGATGCGCAACGGCCACATGTAGCGCCGGCTGAACCCGAGGTCCGTAAGCAGCGACTTGCTGCCAACCCAAACGTGCACGGCAAGCACGACAGACACCGCCACGATCACGCCCGCAGCGGCAACCGAGCTTTTCGGCAAGATGATGTGCGCGATTGCCGCAACAGCCAGCAAACCGCCCGTCACCCATTTCAGCGCAAGGTGGGCCTTTTTCCGCCGACTTGGCGGGAATTCCTTGTCGGTGAGCTGCTGGGCACTCGTGAGCGCGCTCACCACAACGTGCAAGCAGGCAAGAATGACCGCGCCCCAGACGACCCAGGCAAGCGCGCCGGAGAAGCCGAAGAGCGCAGACAGGCTGCCCATCGTTCCATGAACGAGGAAGATGATCGTGATGAGCGCCGCGATGACGCCGTTAACCACACGCGCTTTCGAGCTTTTGCCTGGCTTCATCATGTCGGCTACCTTTCAGAAGATACGCCCATGATAGCCCAGATTGCGGGTGCGTGCTTTAATCGAGAAGCTCGCTTGCAGCGGCGGCGCCGAGGATGAGGGCGGCGCCGAGCCAGCCGAGGAGCGACAGGGGCTGGCCGAGTAGGAAAACCGAGCAAAGCACTGACACGACCGGCTCGATGTAGCCCAGCACGGCGATGGACTGCACCTTCAGGGCGCCGAGTGCCGTGAACCACAGGCAGTAGGCGAAGCCCGTGTGCACCACGCCAAGCATGATGACGAGCGCGATGGAAAGCGCGTCGGGCTGCAGCTGCGCGCCCCAATTCCCCACGATGACGAATGGAAGGGCGGCAACCGTCGCCGCGCATAGCTGCACGAGCGCCCTGTCGTATACGGGCACCTCGGTCAGCTTGCGGTTGCAGACGACGACACCCACGAACCCAGCCGCAGCGAGCAAGCCCAGCGTGACGCCCCAGGCGTTCACGCCCTCGGCCCCGCCCTCGACGACGCCGGAAACCAGGATCATACCCACGAAGGCAATGGCCACGCAGGCCAGGCGCTTGGCGCTGAGCTTCTCGCCGAGAAGCGGCGCGAGCAACACCAGGATGAGCGGCGCCATGTAGTTGCAGAGGCTCGCCACGGCGACTGTGGTCACGCGGTACGCCTCGAAGAGCATCACCCAGTTGAAGCCCAGGCACAAACCCGACACGATGAGCCACCCGAGCTTCGACCGCACGGTGGCAGCGTCGAAGCGCCGGCGCACGACGAAGACCACGACGGCGAGGAACAACGAACCCAGGATGCCGCGGCACAGCACGACGACCTCGCTCGGCAGGTTGATGAAGCTGAGTACCCAGCCGATCGTGCCGTAAATGCACAACGACGAAACGTACGCTATGGTTGCGCGAGCCTCCAAGCACCCTCCTTCTGAAAAACGCTCGAAGAAGGATACCACTCCTGATGAGGCGAATGCGGAAATCGCCGCGCTATTCCAAATACAGCGTCTGCATCTTCTCGCGCTTCGCGGCATCGATGCGCAGCGCTTGCTCGAGGAATGCGTCCACGCTGCCGAACCGGTCGTCGATGGCATCGTAGGCAGCGCGTAGGTAGCTTTCGTCGGCGAGGAAGAAGTGGCGCATCACGTCGACTGTGCTCATGGAGGGCAGCCGCTCAGCCAGCATGGCCATGATGTTGTCGATCGACCCCGCCAGGCACTCGTTGGTCTGCAGGTAGTCCGCCACGATGTCGTCGCGCGGCACGCCGAGCGCCTCTAGCACGATAACCGTCGCGAAGCCGGCACGGTCCTTCCCCGCCGTGCAATGCCAAAGCACCGCCTTGCCCTGCTCGGCTTCGGCAAGCGCCTCGTCGACGAAGCGGGCGTATTGCCCGTGCGCGAACGGCTCAGTCACGAACTCGGTGTACATGCCCTGCATATGCTGGTCGACGAACGCGATGTCCGCCTTGCCGCTCATTACGACTTCTATCATTCGCTCATTGCCCGCATCGCCGCGGGTGATACCCGTGCGCACATCCTCGATGATGGGAAGATGCGCGTTCTCGGCACCTGCGATATCGGGATCGGGCTTCTCGTCGCGCTCGAGCGCGCTGCGGAAGTCGAAGACCTTGCCGATTCCGAGCGTATCGAGCTTGGCCCTATCGCCCTCGGTTGCGAAGAAGAGCTGCTCTGAACGGTACAACAACCCTTCGCGAATGCGCCGCCCATCAACTGCAAGCATGCCGCCCAAATCGCGCGTGTTGGAAAGCCCTTCGAACTCGATGAGCCTGCTCATATAAACCCTCTCCTAAGGCCGCATCCCAAAAGGGAAAAGGCCGGCATATTGTCGACCTTTTCACCGTACCATTGAAATGCGCCAAGCGCTAGGGCTATTCGCCCTTCATCGCCGCGATGACGGTCTGAAGGTCCATCCAGGGGCTCTCGCCATCCCAGATCTCGCGGGCCTTCTTCGTCATGTCGATGACGGGGTTGTACTCGTGAATCTCGAGGTGATGACCGATGTTCTCGCCGCACATCGTATCCACATAGGCGATGGGCTTGCCGGAGCTGTACATTTCCTGGCCCACTTTGTAGCCGTGATCCTTCAGCCACGCGATGGCCTCGTCGTAGTCGTCGACGATGATGTTCACGTGGTTGAAGCCGTAGCCGTTCTCGTCGAAGAGCATCGCCTCTTCATTGGTCTTCTGCACGAACTCGACCTGCATTTGGCCCCACATGCCGAGCGCGATGACGATCTCGGGGTCGGCTTCCTGCCCGCGCACGGTGCACGACTCGTAGTGCATCGGCCCCATCTTCAGAAACGGGCCCGCGCCGAACAGCTCGTAGAACTCCTGCACGGCTGCATCGATGTCCTTGACGGTATACGACAATTGGTCAGGACCCCACTTGTTCAGAATGGTCTCTTTCATGTCATCTCTTCTCTTCAGTTATCGGTCTAAATGCCCCTCACAGGGAAGGGAGCCGCGCCTACGCGCCAGGTGCGGGCGGAGGCGTGGGAGCGCCGGGCGCCTGGGGAGCACTCGGAGCCGCTGGCGCAGACGGCGGAGCGAACATGTTCATCGCATCGAGGCTCGCCTGGTCGGCGTCGAAGTCGACTTTCATCTGATCGAGCGGCTCGCCGCACTGGGCGCATTCGGTCGCGATGGGCTTGTTGTTCGCCCCGCATTTGGGGCACACCTTCATCGACATCTCCGCTGGTCTAAAGCACATTTCTTCCTCCTTGTTCGGCTGTCGGGCTGATTCGCTAATCGGATACCTCGACAAGCTTTATGTCGAACAGCAGGTCCTCGCCTGCCAATTCGTGGTTGCGGTCGAGGTACACCCAACCGCCTTCTTGCTTGAGCACTCGCGCGCGGAGCGACTCTTCGGGCGTTTCCACCACGATGTACTTGCCCACCGGCAAATCCATGGCATTGGGAAACAGGGACATGGGAACCCGCTCGACGTACGCTTTGTCATAGCGGCCGTACGCTTGCTCGCACGGGATCTCGATGTGCACTTCGTCGCCCACGTTCATGTTGCGGATGGCGTCCTCGAATGCAGCGAGCATGACGCCTTGCCCCATCGTGAACTGCAACGGCTCGCCGACGAGGTGCGAGTTGCTGAACTCGGCCCCGTTGCGCAAACGCCCGATGAAATCGACTTTGACTTTCTGACCTTGCTCCACCATATCCTCATCCCATCTGTAGCCCAAAGGAGAGTATCCCCTTTGGGCTAAACGTCAGCCTTGTTCCACGCTGTGAAGTCGGACTCACGGCCCGTCACCGCGTTGAACCATGCGCCTTCGCGTTTCACGAACAGCGGGCGCAGGGTCATGTGCCCGCCATGCCGGGAAGTCCCGACGTAGGCGACATCATCGCGTCCGCCGATCGCCATCCACACGTTGCCGTCGACTTCCGCGTAGCGAAGCCCATCAGTGCCGCGAAGCACCAGCGGCAGCTCCTCCATGCCGCACACTGGCACTTCGCGGATGCCCTCGCGCTCGCAAAACGACTGTATGTCCTGCGCGCACGCCACGGTCTTAAGCCAGGGCGATGTCGGGCAGGCCCTGGTCCTTCTCGAGCGTCGACACATCGCACTCGACCTTCTTGCCGTCCTTCTCGATGGTGAGCTTGTACTCGGCGGCGGGAATCTCCTTGAACCAGAAGTCGCCCCACTCATCGGTGGTCGTCTCGAAGCTGTCGTCCGCGCTCACGGCCGTGACCTTCGCGCCCTCGACGATTTCCATCTCGGCGGGGTCAAACACGGTCGCGGCGATGAAGCTCTTGGGAAGCTCCTTGTAGTACACGTTGGACTGCTCGTCGAGCTGCTCGGCGTTCTCGAGGTCGAACTCGGACTCTTCGCCGAACTGGATGGCCTCGACCGGGCAGCTGTCAACGCAGCGCGGGATGCGGATCGGCGAGTCGGGATCGTCGAGCAGGTGCGCGCAGCCGGTGCAGCCCTGCGGGATCTGCAGCTCCTCGTTCCAGTAGACGCCCTCGAACTTGTCGGCGATGTCCTTGCGGCCCTTCGCCTTCTCCGGGTCGATGACTATGAGCCCGTCCTCGCGGTCTTGTACGACCTCGGGCGCGAACTCGGCGATGGCGCGCGTCTGGGCGCCCATCACGGGCACGTACGACACGCGCACGTGCGAGCCGGCGCCGCGCTCCTTCTCGGTCACGTTCATCCAGAACTGGCCGGTGTCGGGCTGCGGGGCGGCGTAGGGCAGCCAGCTGTTTCCGCAGTGCTCGTCTTTGCATCCGATCTGGCAGTCACGGCAACCCGTGCATTTCTGCAAATCGATGTAGAAAACTTTCGCCATGGTATTCTCTCCCCTCTCCTTAGTCGACAACCCAGGATGCGTAGTTGATGCCGATCTCGGGATCGTAGTCGCGTGCGAAGGCGTCAGGGTACTCGGCCTTCCACTGATCCATCTCGGCGTCCTCGAGCTTGGCAACGTCGATCAGGTAGCCCGACACGGCGAAGCCGCGGCAGTTCTTGGAGACCTGCTTTTCGGGGCTGATCAGGTTGGCGGCGCCGCCGCGGTCGATGTGCGGGGCGATTGGGTCGACGCGCGAGCCCTTCTGCACGATGACGGCTCCGCGCGTTGCGCGCTCGGACAGGCGCGCGCCGCACAGGATGATGCCGCGGTCGTTGAAGACCTTCACGATGTCGCCGTCGGCGATGCCGCGCTCGGCGGCGTCTGCCGGGTTGATCCACGCCGGCTCGTACAGGTAGCCGTCCTTGCCCTTGACCTTGCAGGTCTCGAGCTCGCGGAACCACTTGATGTCGTCGCCTTGCACGTGCACGCGCCAACGGGCGGCGGTGGAACACATGAGCAGCGGGTAGTCCTTGCAGCGCTCGCCCCAGAGGCTCTCGTCATGCGTCCAACCCTCCGACGCCGGGCCGCCGACGGTCCACTTGGCCATGGGCGTGCGCTCCTTGTCGTCGGGGAAGTTGGTGGCCAGCGCCTCGGACCAGAACTCGAGCTTGCCGGACGGCGTATCGAGCCGCCAGCCCTCGGGGTCGTTGTAGAAGCCGGTCATGCCCGCGGGCAGCTGGTCTTGGTTCGGGTCTTGCTTGGGGAAGTAGTAGCCCTTGTCGTTGAGCTCTTCGAAGGTGATCTCCTCGCCCAGGCGCGAGTTCTGGAACTCGAACTGGCGCCACTCGGCGTACGTCATGCCCATGTCGAGCTGATCGCGGATGCCGAAGCGCTCGCCCAGTTCGCAGGCGATCTCGAAGTCGGACTTCGACTCGCCGATGCGGTCGCAGCCCGGAGGCGTGACGGCGGCCGAACGCAGCGACACGACCATCGAGCCGCCCATCATGTCGTCGTCTTCGACACACGTGGTTACGGGAAGCACCAGATCGGCGAACAGCGAGTCGTTCTCGAGCCACTGGTGGTTGGTCACGAAGAACTCCACCTCGTCGGTGCGGATGGCGTCCTGATAGCGGAAGCCGCCGTCCCAGCAGTTCATGTTGCAGGGCTTTTCGGACCACAGCATATGGATCTTGTTGAACTCGGGCATGTGCGCGAGCTTGTAGTCAATGGCAGCCTGAACTTCCTCGACCGACTTGCCCTGGGCGCGCGCGAGCTCGGGAGACGCCGTGCCGAGCGCAGCCGCGTAGGACTCAGGCGTCGTCGGGTAGGTGTTCTTCTGGAACTGCTCGGAGGTCTCGACGTACACGATGGCCGGCGAGCCGTACCACTCGGTGTGGCCCTCGAGCAGTGCTTCGGCGATGAGCGTGCGCGGGATCTTCTGCTCGGACGGGTAGAACATGCGGCACTGGTTGGCCATGCTGAACGGCGCCGACGTCGAGCGGGCGATGGTCTCCTTGCCGATGAGCGACGCGTTCATGAACGCCTGCTGCACGCCGGGCTTGCCGAAGCCCTGCAGGCCCAGCAGGTAGGCGCCGGTGCGGCCAGGCTCGAAGCTGTACGGGCCCTTGATGGCGCCGGATGAGAAGTGCACCATGGCCGTGACGTACTTGGCGCGGTTGCGCGCGTAGGCCTTGATGGTGTACTCGGGGATGCCCGTGCGCTCGGCCGCCCAGGCCGGGGTCTTCGGGATGCCCTCTTCGTCCTCGCCGAGGACGTAGGCCTTCACCTTGTCGAGGCCGATGGTGTGCGTGTCGCAGTACTCCTCGTCGTAGAGGCCCTCGGTAAACCACACGTACATGACGGCGAAGTCGAGCGCTGCGTCGGTGTTCGGAAGGATCGGGATCCACTTCATCTCGTCATGGCAGACCGCCGTGTAGTTGCAGAACGGGTCGACGATGACGAACTTCTTGCCGATTTCCTTCCAGAAGTTGATGAGGCGCGACCACATCTGCGACGCGTAGTTCTGGGTGAGCTCCCAGTCGCCGGCCGCGAACGCGATGAGCTCGGAGTGCTCGGAGATGTCGCGCAGCACGTGCCAGGGGTTGTAGCCGGTCTGCGGAGGAGCCGGCATGCCGAGGCCCTTGTTGCAGCCGGAACCCCAGAAATGCTTGGCGCCCCAGTACCAGCCCTCGACCGAGTCGGGCGTGCGCACCTCGCGGGTGTAGCCGCCGAGCTTCGACATGAACGTGGAGTGCATGCCGCCGCCGGAGTGCAGGTTCTTGGACTCGCGGTGACCGTCCTCGCCGATGGTCAGCACCGAGTACACGCCGTACTTCTCGACGATGCGCTTGATCTCGGCTTCCATGATGTCGAGCGCCTCGTCCCAGGAAATGCGGACGAACTTAGACTTTCCGCGATTGGCCGCGTTGATCTTCGCCGGGTCGCCACCCGGTTCCCAGTCGACGCGCTTGAGCGGGTATTTAACGCGGTTCTTCGAGTAGATGCGGTTCTTATAAGCCAGTGCGAAGTAGTTCGGCTGCGACTTCAGGCCCGGGCGGAACTCCTTGTCGCCCACCTTGATGGTCCACATCGAGGGCTCGAGCTCCTCCTCGGTGTACTTGTCAAGGTAGTGGATGGGGCGAATGCGGACGATTTTGCCGTCCTTGGAGTCGACGTACGTCAAGTCACCACCCGTGCCGCCGCACGCGATGCTTTGCACTGTCGTCTTCAGCTCGCTCATCTGCTCTCCTCTCTCCTCTTTCCGTGCATGGTTTTGGGCGCACGAAGGCGCACGCCCCCTCTGGGGAAAACGATACGGAAAGCGGGAAGCCGCGGTAATCCGCTTGCGGCCCATTTCGCGCGGGCCGAACGGCTACTTGTGGAACAGACGCCAGGGGTGGAACAGATACCGGGTATGCGTT
>JAFUCC010000195.1 GCA_017459925.1 Eggerthellaceae bacterium | reverse complement strand
TCGGCATGTCCTTCATGAAGTACGACCCAATCTGGTCGCGCAACGGACGCAGCTCACCTCGTTCGTCGTATGCCCCGTGCGCCAGGGCTCTAATTGCATCAATTTTTTGTGATGTTGCCATCTCATGCTCCGTTTCCTCATCAGCGCTTAAGTGGAAGTCGCGCTAAATACGATTCGAGGAAACGGTAGCATGCTCGCTTCAGCGTGTGAACCAACCTCGCGAGTTGACGGCGCATGGCTCGGAAGACATCGCGTCCAGGATTCGGCTCATATCCCCAATGCCACCCAATTCCACAAAATAATCGAGTCGCGCGGAGCGCGAAACAGCCCATCCAACGCGACAGCTTGAATCAACACCTGCACGCTCGGCATCAAAACCAAAGGAGCCCAAATGGGCTCCTTTGTTCTGGTGGGGTATGAGGACTGCCAATGGTCGCACTGGCACTGATGGATTATTACACCCTACTGGTATCTGATGGGGTATGGGCGCAGGCCTAGCGCTCGTCGATACGTCGCGTGAAGTCGTCCAGAACGGCGCCGAACTCAGCTTCGGGATTCTCGCAACCGCATGCTTGAAGCATCTCCGCGAGCAGTGCCCGATTTTGATTCGGCTCGCAATGGACGCATTGCGACGCGAGCGCAGTCTGCAAGTACGGGTCAACGACAAGCCATCCGTCGGCATGCTCGATAAATCCGCTCACGTCGAACTCGCGAACGAATTGCCCGTCGGTCCACCTAAGGTGGTCGTGCAGGGCGATGGGCTTCTTCTCGCCGTCAAGAGGAGTGATGATAGCGCGGGTTTCGATTTCAGCCTCGATGGCTTTCAGGCCCTTGTTGACCTCGCGCTTGATTGAAGCAGCGCTCTTCCCCTCGAACTTCGCCTTACGCAGATTGTTGACAGCAGAGAGCTTCATGTTCATATTTCCTTTCACTAAACCGACTGTCTGAATTCCTGTTGCTAAGCCGCGTTCCCGGAACGCAGGGCATGAGTTGGGTCATACGGTACAGGTCCGCCGTTTCTGACTTCGGGGTTCACCGGCAACGTGCGCGAGTACGTGACGGGCTTGTTTCCCGTAATCGCGTTTTTCGCCGCAAGAAGGAGCTTCGGCGCGGAGTTCGAAGAAGCAGCAGGCAGCTCCTTCGGGTACACGTCAAGCTCGATGGAAAGCCCGGTGCCGATGCGCTTGAACTTGTCCTCGATTTCGTCGAGAAGGCGTTCTGCTTTAAACTGCGTCTCCTCCGGAGGCGCGAGAAGCGCGATGGCGCAAGCGCCATCGTAATCGAACGCGCCGCCGATGAACGGGTCGAAAAGCGGGATGTGCTGCTCGACCATCTGATCGAAGGTCGCCTCGACGGCACAAGGTGCATCAATGCCGCAATTGGCAAGCACTTCCTGCACCTGGTTGCTCACAAACGCCTCGTACTCGTCCGCACGCGCCACGCCGAAATAGTTGTCGCTGTAAACGGAAGCACGGTCGTCCTGACCGCGAACGCTGCAGACGAAGTGCTTGCCGGCAGCAGGGCCATCCACAGCCTTCATCTCGAGCATGAACGTATCCCCGACGCGCGTGAGCTCAACCGGCTCGAAATGCACCTTGTAGCGGTTTTCCATCTCTTCGAGGAGGCGATGCGTGGGCACAATGCGGTAGAATTCCTCGACCGTCATGTGACCGTCTTCCTTCTTCAGCCGTTCGACCTCGTCAGCTGGGTAGCCCATCTTGATGGCTACCTCGATCTCCTCCGGCGTACCGACGTAGCCCTTCGTGAACCAGAATTCAGTCGGCAAGTCCCCATGAGGGGGCATCTCCTTGTCTTTGACAACTTCTTTGACCTCGTTTTCCATATTCCTATCCTTTCTACCCGACTTGCTCGATATCAGATTCAGCCCTTGCGATAGACCCAAACAAACGAGCAGCCCAAGGGCTGCTCTGCTTGATGTTTGTGGCTATATATCCGAAATCCGCTTTTCAGAGAAACAATGTGTCAAGTCAGATCCTCGTTTCAAGATGCGCACGCGGCGCGAATCCTCTACATGTTGCCTCTTGGAACAATAGCGCAGCACGCTCCTACTTCTCGCCGCCCTCAAATGTTCGTAAGTACTTCTCGGAAACATTGTCCGTGCAGACGACCGCACCAACGGGAAGCAAGCCGGAGTGCTCTTCGACCAAGCCAATCTTCTTATCAACGGTGACGCGCATCTTTTCCGGCGTGAACGCAGCGAGAAGCGGCAGGTTCCACGAAGTTCTGCGCTCTTTCCCGCCGTAGGCGATATTCGCCGGTTCGAAAATCCAGTAAGAAGGAAGAGACCATGCACGCCCAATGCAGCTCGTCGTGCAATGAAGCCCGAAGTAGCGGCTCGCTAGCTCACATGCTTGATCGAATTCAACCATTTTCTCACTCCTCGCGCCTATACCACATGTTCGTCTGGCTCCGAAAGCGCAAGCCCACCAGATAACGCGTCGACATGCTGGCCGAACCCGGCCGGGTACGCGACGGCGGCGTACGCTCCGTCATAGACATTGACCACATCGACGACGTCGTATCCGAACTTCTCATCCAAAAGCGGGTATTGTCCGTCGGCACGGTACTCGAGGCACGGGCATCCATACCGCTCGACCTCGTCAGGAGATGCGAGCATCGCGTTTTCGGCGCACGTGTCGAGGTTAGTGAGGGTGAAGACGCGGCCCCTCTCGCCGTCGAGGAACCAGCCTTCTGCCACAACCTCGCCATCCCGCGTAACGACATACGTCCCATCGCCCTCGTCCTCGATGCCCCATCCGTCACTTGTTACAACCAGCGCGACGAAGTCGACGCCGTTGTCACCCATGTACGTAATCGAGCGCCATGTTGTGCAGGCGGGAAGCACCAACGCCGACGCGATAGCGGCGAGCACGAGCAAGACCAGCCAATTCGCTTTTGCCAGCGGATGTCTGGTGGGGTATGAGGACACCATACCGTTCCCTTCGCTATTTCGATGCAGCGCACGCACCAACAAAACTCACTCCATTCCACTTCTCATAATCGAGTCGCGGCGCAGCCGCGAAACATCCCGTCCGGCGCGATAACTCGAACCAACGTCTGCACTTCCAGCGTCTTGACTCAACACCTGCACGTTCGGAAGCGTACGCAACTAATCCCAGTGCCCCGCGACGTCAATCGTCTTGGACTCGCCGTCAGAGACTTCCTCGAAGTAGCCCGTGCCGTCGTCGCGCTCGACCCACTTGACGGTCTTGGCTTCCTCGGTCTTGAAGGTGGTCTCGGTCCACTTCGTCTTGCTACCCGAAGAAGCGGATGCAGACGAGTTGGAGTTCGTGTTCGTGGACGCATTGCTGTTCGCATTCGCGCTCTGGTTGGCGTTCGTGTTACCCGTGCTCTGCGCGACCGAAACCGACGTGGTACCCGTCGTCGGAGTTGACGCCGCAGCCTGACCCTGCCCACGGTCGGCGACGGTCGTGGTGGTCGTCGTATCCGCAGCAGCAGCCGGCTCGCTTGCAGAAGACGCGTTCGCATCGTTAACGAGCACGCCGCCGGCTTCGCCAGCCACGGCGCCGACGTTGGGGGCATTTCGGATGTTCGCCTTGGCCTTGTTGAGCAGCGTCTTGCCGCGAGCGCCGGAAAGCGTCTCGTCGCCGAAGGCCACTGCCTCGCCGATTTGCTTGATCAGG
>JAFUCC010000194.1 GCA_017459925.1 Eggerthellaceae bacterium | reverse complement strand
TGCGTTGATCGGCGGATACAGCGTCGAAGGTGCGGCGTGGGTCGACGAGCTGCGGCTCGTGCTGGGCGAGAATGCCGCGCTCGTGTGCGACTTCATCGATGCCACGCCGGGGCTCGAGGCTTTCCGCCCGCAAGGCACCTACATGATCTACGTCGACTGCACGCAGTGGTGCGAGTTGCACGGCAAGACCATTGACGAGCTCGAACACGCCCTCTGGGATGTGGGCGTCACCATTCAGGATGGCCGCATGTTCGGCGGCCCTTGCCACATCCGCATGAACGTTGCGCTGCCGCACCACAAAGTCGAGGAAGCCCTCGCTCGCATGGCAGCCGTTATGTGTTAAAAAGGGACTGTCCCTTGTTAACACAACGGAGAATAAAGCGAGGTACGGCAATGCGCGCAGGGCAAGAGAGCGTACCGGGTTGGAAAGAGCTGCAGCAGCTTCCCGACGAGTGGGAGCTGTATAAGCGGCTCGTCGAGGGCGTTCCCGAGGGTATCGCCGTCAAAGATGTGCTCGTCGGCAACCACTGGTCGATCGTCGAGGCCGAAAGCGGCTGCGGCATGGCCATGAACGTGAGCGGCGGCCGCGGCGTGTACGGGCTGTATCCGAGCGCCCTGCACATGGAGCTACGCGATTTGGCCGCGCAGTGCGTAAGCTGGAACTTCCTCGAGGCGAGCGTGGGAGTCGCAGCGCTCAACGCCTGGTACTCGACACCCGAGAACGCCGCCTCTGTGGGCATGAAGATCGAGGAAAAGGGCACGAACGACGGCTTCGAGCTCTACCGCCGTCTGTGAGCGGGCAAGCGCGTGACGGTTGTGGGTCATTTCCCGCTCATCGAGCGCTTGGCGCCCGAATGTGAGCTCACGGTACTCGAGCGCAACCCGAGCGGCGATGATATGCCCGACCCCGGCTGCGAGTACATCATCCCGCATCAGGACTTCACATTCATCACGGGCATCACGCTCACGAACAAGACGCTGCCGCGTCTGCTGCAGCTTGCCAAGGGCGGCTCGGGCAGCTGCATCCTCGTGGGGCCGAGCGTCGTGCCAGCGCCCGTACTCTACGAATACGGCGTCGACTGCATGGCCGGCTCGGTGATTGCTGACCCCGAGCGCGCCAAGTCGGCCGTCATGCATGCCGCAACGTCCGGCATCTTCAAGCACGGCGTCCAGAAGATGCGCGTCGAGCGCCCCGGCTGGTTGGACTAGGATGTTGAATGTGGCAATTTGGGGAGACTCCCCAAATTGCCACATTGAGTCGGGGCCAGGGCATCGACTCACTGCCATTTTACTGTTGCGCGCAATCCCAAGTTATGTGCAAAACTCAATAATTTCGCAGGAAAAAATCTATCTGTGGTGACTATAATTTGCATTGAGATTTATTCACAAAATAGGATAAATCGCGAATGTTGAAACGAGAGGAAGGGTAGTCATGACAGAGGATTCGCGTTTCGAAAGCATTGACGGACAAGGCATTTCCCGTCGTAAGTTCCTGATGCTCGGTGCAGTGGGCGCCGGCACCGTCGCGGCGCTCGGCGCGTTCGGATGCTCTTCGGGTGGCTCGGGTGGCAGTTCTGCGAGCGCATCGGCTTCGGCTTCCGCATCGGCCTCCGCCGCTGCCAAGCAGGAGATCTCGTTCAAGGACCAGAACGACTACGATGTCACCGTCACCGTTCCCTGCGAGCGTATGGTCGTGCTGCAGCACCATTCGCTCGACATGCTGTGCCAGCTCGGCGCGCAGGATCTCATCGTCGGCGTCGTCGACAGTTGGAAGAAGAACCTGGGCGACTACATGAACGACGTGTTCCCGGGCATCGCGGACCTGCCCATGCCCGGCGGCCTGCAGGAGTGGAACGTCGAGCAAATCGCCGCGCTCAACCCCGATGTGGTCATCGCCGCATCGCAGGCTCCCGAAGATGCCATGCAGCAGGTACGTGACCTGGGCATTCCCGTGGTCGTCGTCAGCTTGCGCGGAGAGGGCAAGCAGGCCGAAGCGCAGAACCCGCGCTTGGCAGACGCCGACGCCGCCTACACCGAAGGCTGCGAGTGGGCCATCAAGACGCTCGGCCAGCTTGCTGGCAAGGACGACACTGCCGAGGAGATTTGGAACTTCTGCCTCGATAGCCGCGACATCGTCGACAAGGCCGTCGGAGACATCAAAGTCGACGAGCGCGTGAAGGTGGCCGTCCTTGCGAACGGCATCGCCTACGGTAACGACAAGTACGTGGGCTGCCAGCTTCTGCGCTCCGGTGCCGTCAACGCAGCAGCTCTCGCGGGCGTGCAGGGCAACACCGACTACAACGCCGAGCTCGTGGCCACGTGGAATCCCGACGCCATCATCACGCAGGACCGTTACCCCGACGACTACAAGACCATCACGACCGACCCGCAGTATGCCGAGCTCAAGGCCGTGAAGGACGGCAAGGTCATCGAGGCTCCGTACTGGACCAAGCCGTGGGGCAACCCCGATACCGACTCCATCGCATTGGGCGAGCTGTGGCTTGCGCACACGTTCTATCCCGACAAGGTCACGGCCAAGCAGGTCGAAGAGAAGGCCCAGAACTTCTACGACTGGTTCTACGGCATCAAGTTCACCGGCAAGGTCGAGTAATTCGGCCATCTTCCCTTCCTATGGGCGGCGCGGCGCGTGCGGCACCGCACCGCCCTTCCCGCGCGTGACACACCGGTACCTGGTACCGGTGTGTCACATACGAAAGGTCCCCATGACTAAGCAAAATCGCTCGGGTTTTTGGATGACGCTGACGGGAATCGTCCTCATCATCCTACCCATCGTTTTCTTCATCTTCTCGTTGGCGCTCGGGTCCTACAACGTGGGGCCGGTCGACGTGTGCCAGATCATCTGGTGCAAGCTGACTGGTCAAACGCCTCCGCAGGATGCGCTCACCGTCAACGTCATCTGGCAGGTACGCTTGCCGCGCGTGTGCGCTGCAGCGCTCGTAGGTGCTGGCCTGTCGGTTGCTGGTGCCGTATTCCAAGGTGTCTTCCGCAACCCGTTGGCCTCGCCCTATACGTTGGGCGTGTCAAACGGCGCGGGCTTCGGTGCTGCGTTGGCTATTGTGCTCTCACTTGGCGCGGCGGGCATCCAGCTGTTTGCCGTGGCGTTCGGTTTGCTTGCGGTAGCGCTCACGTTTCTCATCGCGAGTCGCAGTCGTCGTAACACGGTCACGCTCGTACTCGCCGGCATGCTCATCGGCGCGCTGTTCTCGTCGCTCGTGTCGCTGCTGAAGTTCACGGCCGATCCGCTCGAAAAGCTGCCCCAGATCGTTTATTGGCTCATGGGCTCGCTGTCGGGGTCGTCGTTCGAGGAGCTGGCGAAGATTCTGCCGTTCTATATCGTGTGCATGGCGGCAGTGTTCCTGCTGCGCTGGCGGACTAACGTGCTGTCACTCGGTGACCAAGAGGCGAAATCGTTCGGTCTGAACGTACGCCGCGACCGCGCAATCGTCATCGGCACGAGCAGCATGCTCACGGCGCTCGTCGTGTCAATCTCGGGCATCATTGGTTGGGTCGGCATCGTGGTGCCGCATCTGGCGCGCATGCTCGTCGGCCCCGACTTCCGCAAGCTCATCCCTACGTCGGTGTCGATAGGCATCTGCTACCTGCTCGTTGTGGACGATCTATGTCGCACGCTCACTGCGTCCGAGATTCCGCTTGGCGTAATCACCGGCATCATCGGCGTGCCGCTGTTCCTGTACTTCATCTACAAGAAGAAGGTGAGCTGGTAGATGAACCTCACGGTTGACAACATCACCTTCGGATACGATTCAAGCCGCAACGTGCTCGAACACCTGTCGTTCGTCTACGAGTCGCCCGAGGTGCTTTGCATTCTTGGCTCAAACGGCATGGGCAAGTCGACGCTTCTGCAATGCATTATCGGTGCATTCCAAACCTCAGCGGGCTCGATCACGGTCGACGGCAAAGCGGTCGGCGAATACAAAGCTCGGGAGTTCGCGCAGAAGATTGCTTATATCCCGCAGTCGCACACGCCGTCGTTCGCCTATAAGGTCATCGACATCGTGACAATGGGACGCACGTCGCGCATCGGCTATCTTGCCAATCCAAGCGACGACGACGTGGCCTTCGCCCACGAGCAGCTCGCATACCTGGGCGTTGACCATCTTTCCGAAAAACCCTACACCGACATCTCGGGTGGCGAGCGTCAGCTGGTGATGATTGCCTCAGCGCTCACTCAGGAGCCCGAGCTCATGATCCTGGACGAGCCGACCGCACATCTCGACTTTGGCAACGCCTACCGCTTCGTCGAACTGGTCGAGAAGCTGCGCGACCGCAACATGGGCGTGCTCATGACGACGCATTTTCCCGACCACGCGCTCATGCTCGGATCGAAGACTGCCGTGCTGTCAGGCGGGCGCATCATTGCCGAGGGCCCCGCGAGTGACGTCATCACCGACGAGAGCATGCGTGAGCTCTACGGCATCGAGGTACATGTGGAGCGTTTCGGCGGCCGCCTGATCTGCATTCCCGGGCCGCTTCAATAGAGAAAGGAAAATTGCATGAACGAGTCAGCTGTTGCTCCAGCTTGCCCCGGATGCCACTTTAGGTGTGCGCTCGATACGTACAAATGCGGTCGCGGCAAGGGGTTCAGCAAGGTGTGGCGAGAGGGCAAACCGGTGCCCGAGCGCGGGGTTGGATCGATTCCGAGAATCTGGCGGCGGCCATCGAAGAATGCGCGTTTGCAGTGGGCGATTTCGAGCGAGCCAGCAAGGGCTCGAACAAAGATATAGCGAATGCGTATCATGGTTACTCATACTATATAGGTAGCAAATCGAGCACGCTCATGTACTTGGTCACCGACAATACGGTGCTTGTTTACATTGACCCCGATGCGGCGCAAACGGCAGGCTTCGACATGTCGTCCGACGACGACCTGGCAAAGCTGCAACAGTATCTTGTGGCGCTCGACACGGCGGCGGGTAAGGGCAACGCGCTTATCCCCGGTGATGCGGTATGGCGTTTCACCACCGAGAAGGAAACCGTCATCGACGGCGTGTCTTACCAGTTTCTGCAACAAATAGATGGTAGCTATTACAACTGCATCATCGGCACCGATGGGGCCGATGTCACCGATTCGGCTCACGTGCACCATGTGCAACCGCTGTTCGCATGCTTCAGCGCGCTCGTTCCCGCATCAGAGGCCGTCATCGTGGGCGAGGCCCCATGGACCGAGAAGCTTGGTGCCTTCCTGCAAGCCGTCGGCAAGATAGAGGCCTCCTTCGATATCGACATGGATAGCCTCGCCGTAGGTGACCCTCTGAATGCTCCTGTACTCCAGCCGCAGGCCCCAGGCGTCATCTTCACTGTGGAGCAGCTCGAAATCATGCTCGCCCAGGCGAAGCGGCTCGAAGGAAGCCGAGGAAACTGCGGTACGCCTGCTTCCTAAGGCAATGACGCATTTCCTCGGCTTACCTCAAAGGCTAATCGCTACAAGAAACGTTTTCTGTATGCGTTAAGCGACTCTTCGAGGGGCTTGCGTGCGGATTCGTATCGCTGAGAATAGCGTTCGCATGCAAGCTCTACATAGCTGTAGAACTCCGCGTATGTGAGCCTGCAGGTGCTGCCGACCGCATAGCACTCGACATCGAAGGGGGCCTCGTGCGCCTTGTCGTACTCGTCGAGCTCCTCCCAGAAATCACAGCCCTTCTCATCGTCGTTGTAACCTTCGCCTCTGCTCAGCGCCTCGACGAGGTCGGGGAACTCCTCATGCTCCTGCTTCGACCTTTCGCTGTAAAAGCCCAACACGCACTCGACGGGCCAGTGTCCTTCGGCGACGAGGTCCTCGTCGTTGATGATCAGTTCGCTCATGTCCAGCCTCCTAGAACTCCGGGAAGAACGATTGTATCTCACCGTTCTCCGTGTACCCATGCCATCTGACTCCCTGTCCGTCGATTCCGGACCATTCACGAGGGAGCCTCCCGCCCTTGGCCGCATCGTTAGCTGCTTCGACGCCCCTTCGCAAGTATTCGTCCGTGCTGATCTTGCTTGCATCGTAGACGGTCTTGCTGTAGACCTTGGCGCGCATCTCTTCAGTGGGCTTGCCGTCCGGGCCTTTCTTCGGCAGGCGGTAGGCAACCTTCTCGACGCCGTCTATGTTCTCGCACGGTATGCGCCCCTCCACCTTCCCGCCCATCTCCTCGAGCTTAGCCTCGAACGCGCCGCGCTCGTGGCCGCCGCCGATGCCCTGCTTTCCGTTGTCGTATGCTTCCGTGATGTGCCTCCGAAGGGCCACGGTTGCGGTATAGCTTGACGAGGTCGTCGGTTTGGCGGTCCCGCCCCCAGAGAGGCGCGCGGGAAGGCCCTCTCCGGTCGTGCCGTGGAACAGCCCGCTTCCATGCCCGCCCATCACTAATCACCGTCCTCGATGTGATGGTCGAGCTCCCCGCGGCCCTTTGCCGGGTAAACATGTACCGGGATGCCCTTGGAACGGGGGTAATCGATGACTCCATACAGGTCGCTGCCGTACCACAGTATGTTATATGGCTCGAGAATGTCGACAATGCATTCGACGGACGCCTTGAGGACCGCCCTGTCGCCGATCCGGCGCACCATCGATCGCGCCCCTATCGCGATGGTCGAGTGCTTGGGGTGCCCGGCGAGGACCGCCTCGCAGTTATCTGGCTCGCAGCGCGCCTGGGGCACGCAGACGAGCCCCTGTTGCTGCAACCAGTATGTTGCCGCGTTGTTCCGCCAGTAGTTGTACTCCTTCAGGGGAACGGGAAAGTCGTAGCTCACGCTAAAGTCCAGGCCGATCATCCCCTGGAGCATCCGCATCTTTCGCAGGTAGGCGCTCGGGTTGTTCCAGAAGCGGCCGAGGATGTCATCGTCCTCGAAGGCGTGACCGAAGCAGTCGAAGTCCCTGCGCCCCGGCCGCATGACGTCGGAGAGCGCGACGATCCTGTCGGGGTCCACATGGGCCGCTGCGAGGACCGGCATGTCGAGAGGGCCGGCGAACTCCGCCCCTTCCACCATCCAAGCGTGGAACACGTCGCGGGCATGATGCGCCGGCTTCGTGCGCTTTCGGGGGCCTTCTTCTGGCTCCCTTGCATATAATTGCTTGCTTATGTTGCCCATCTGGGCACACCTCCTTCGTGTTGGCATGTGGGCAACCACATGTTGTTGATGATCTGGAACGACTGGCGTCTCGAGCTCCAAGACAATCGTTCCGGGACGCTGCAGCTGGTAAAATCGTATCCAGTTCGGCTTCCAAAGTCGTTACGTCGGAGTTGTGCTCAAGTTGAGCCGAAGTTGCTTTTGCCAACACGAGGAGGTGCAGGGTGCTTTTCAGCGAATACATCAACCTGCTGAAGGCCCACTTCTGCAAATCCATATCGAACGAGGAGCTTTGCGGAATCCTGTTCGATTCGGTTATCGTCCCGCTAGATCTGAGGAACAAGAGGGGCGAACCTTTCCTCCTTGACAAGGCTACAATCAGCAAGGTCATGAACAACAGGCAGAACGTCCCCCAGAAGATTCGCGACAACATCTACGAGCCTGCCGTGCTATCCGGCATCGTGGGCTACTTCGACGACAACATAGTTTCCGAACTCGTGCCAAAACGGGATGACCTTTGCTTCCAGATGATGGAATTGCTGCGAGTAGACCGGATGCTCTCTCCGCAGCACCTTGCGGAATTTCAGATGCTGGCAACGCCCTCGTCGATAGGCGCCTTCCTTGCGGAGGTGTTCGCCTACGTAGTGATGGCAGATGTCCATGCCGATAGGACACCAGCCCCAGAACATACTGCAGCCGCTGTTGCTGGCGAAAAGAGCAGCCATCCTGAGCTCGTATTGCGAGGCGTGCACGAAGGCCGGCTTTCTGATTCGGGCGTCATTGAGAGCCTCTTATCTCGACCAGGGCTATCTTTCGCGACGCAACGCGACAAGGTCATCGCCCTCTTCAAAGAGGCGATGGACTTACATCCCATCAAAGCAAGTACGCCGTTCTCGTTCAGCATCTATTCGCCTGTCAAGATTGGCGAGGACGAACAAGAATTGCTTAAAGAGGTTGCAGAGCACCTCGGTCTGGTGCTTCCAGCGGACTTCTTCGAACTTGGCGACCTGGAGAGCGATCATTTCCCCACGGTCGTTCTCGGCGGGGCAGAAATGCACGGCTCCCCCGAGGCGAAGGAGAAATACCGTGCTATACACGATATCCTTGAGATGCTGGCGGAGATTGCCAAGGCCTCTCCGTTCATGGATGGTTTCAAGAAAGCAAGATGCCTTGCCTTGGCGGTTGAGAACGAGGGAACTGGATTCGATGAGGACGTCAGGGTTCAGATTGCTCTCCCCAAGGAAAGCATCTTATCCTTCGAGGACATTCTTGAACTTGACGAGGCAGTTTTGGAGTACATGGCGTACGGCTGCGATTTTGACGGGATTTTCGGGATAAAGAGGGGCGCCGATTTCCTGGCATACGAATCATCCTGCAGAAAGGACCGTCCGATGAAGCTGTCGCCCCAACGACTTCCTGGCTTCCTCGGCGGCAAAGACCCGGACTTCGGCGACGTCATTCCGACCTTGTTTGATTTCGACATGGTCGAGAGAGAATTCGATTGGCAAATCGAAGTCGAGTTCGATGAGATAATGCAGCACACAGCCGTGGCTTTCCCCGAACTCGTCCTACTCAAAGACGACCTCGTCGAGGTTGAGTACACAATCAGGTCGAAACACATGGCCGATATCATTTCCGGCTCCATTCGTATTGAAAAGGGATTCTGAGAACAGCTGCTTCAGGGACGTGCGATTATGTAAACCGCCCGTCATTTTCTAGATGAAGCTACAAACCTCTCCTACTTGCTTTTCCTTGCATCGCGGTGTAAGTCACGATCACCTACTACTCGCCGCTCATCTGCACAAACTCAAAACTGCTGTTGGTCATTTGTTGGTCGCGTGTTGGTCTGACCAACAAAAAAGCCAACCACAATGGGCTGACCTGGTGTTTCTGGCTCCCCGGGTAGGATTCGAACCTACAACCCTCCGGTTAGTATCAAGGGGTCAGGCATTTCCCTCGATTTTCAACCTTTTCCCAGGTCATCAGCCATTTCTACTAAAGCATTCCCAATGTCTTTCAGTGATTACCTCGGCATCATTTGCACCCAGTTTTGCACCCCAAAAACTCAGAGCTATGGCAAATGATGCGTCGATGGTTTCCCCGTTTCAAACACTGCGGATATTCTAAGCGATAGGAGCTCAATATGCCAATTGAAAATATGAACAAACTAATTGAGGCCAACGAGATCGCCTTCCTTCACGCCGATATCTGCCTTGCTTCGCCAGAATCCTACAGCCTGGACGAGAAGCGCCGGATATGCGAGGGCATCGACGCCAGCACCGCCGAGGTCGAGGCAGCCATGCGCGAGGACTTCCAATCGTGGCCGCCCGAGGCCCAGGCCAAGATGCTCGACCTGCTTGAGCTCGCCGATCCCGGCAACTTCGCCTGGTGGCTCGAAACCCTCGTCGGCAAGACGCCCGACGCGCCGCCGGCGGCGTAGCCGCCAGGCCGCAGAACCCGGAGCGGGCCCGCCCACGCCGAAGGTGAGCGGGCCCGCCCCATGTGCGGCGCCCTAGCACGGCGCGATCGTCAGCTCTATCATGTCGATCTGGTCGCAATCGTTGCCCGCGCCCCCGTCGTCGTTGTCGTGCTCCCACTTCTCCCAGGCGGGCGAAGCCCCGAGCCAGTGAACGCGGTAGTAAGCCTCGTAGTAGCCCGTGTCGCCGGGATGAGGCGTGTCGTAATAGACCGTCAGCCCGATCAGCTTGCCGTCGCTCATGTTCTTGGTGAACCAGCCATTCGGCCCCAGGCTGCCGCCCTCGAACTCTATATCGACAATTCCCACGCCAGCCTCGCCCGCGTAGGTGTCCGCGCTGCCACCCTCGTCCACCATGCCGCGCATCCACGGGAGCCAGCGTTTGGCGCCATCCCGCAACACCGCCACACGGTAGCGCGGCATGGGAAGGTCAGCCGAGCCCGCGCCGGAACCACCAGAAGAGCCGCCGGAAGCCCCGCCATCGTCAGCCGCACCCGTATAGTGCAATATGCCATCCCAAGCCTCGTAGTATCCGTGAACCGAGCTCTCGCGTCCGGTTTGGTCGCCCGGCTCGCCGTCGATGCCGCCGGTCTCGGAAATCGAGAACTCGGCCAGAAGGTCAGCCGCTCCGTCGTTCTGAACGCACATGGCCGTATGGTTCTGCTCGTCCAAATACACATCGCCGCGAGACGCGTTGAACGTCATCGGCTTCCACTCGAAAAGCCCGCTCGCCAGGAACGCCTCGCGCATGCTGCCGGTCCAGTTGTAGCGCGTAATCCGGCCCTCGTACCCGGTGCCGACCAAGGCCAATTCCCAGGCTTCGCACACCGCGCTCGAACAATCCCGGTCGCCCTTCTTAACCTTGATGGGCCCGGCGTCGGTCTGCACCGTGCAATAGCCGGAAGTGCCGTAGCGCCCAGGCTGCGAGTACCCGTGCTCGGCGCAGTTACAAAGGTGCTCCATTATTTGAGCGGCCACGTTGGCCCTGGAAATCCCCATGTGAATCAACTCCTTATAGAAAGGGCGCCGCCGAAGCAGCGCCCGCCGACCAACCCGAATGCGTTTACTCCGCGTTTGCGTCCTCGGGCAGGTGCGCCCCGATCTCCGCCATGATGGGCGAAAGCACCGCCATCACGAACGCCACGACGAGCGCCCGCATGGCCGGGTCGAGCACCGCCGCGCCGACGATCATGTCGATGTTCGCCACGAGCACGCCAAGGACCCCTTGCGCGATCGTCCGCGCAAGCCGCCAGTTCCACTCGTTTCCAGTCAAGAACCTGTTCATCGGTCGTCCCTTCTCCTAAGTTCCTCAACGTCGCGCTCCACCAGGTCCGCCCTCCGCTCCAGGACGAACACGCGCTCGATGACCTGGTTGTGCTTCTCCACATGGGCGCTGAGCTGGTCAATCTTCATCTCGGTCACGGCCCTGCTCTTCGAGTTCGAGGCCAGCACTCCTATGAGCGTGAGCACCCCCGTTACCGCTGCGGCGATGATCGATTCCATTCAGGCCCCCTAGACGAAGCTGCGGCGTTTCCTACGCGGCAAGCATCCCACGCCGTCACAAGGTCGCCCTATCGAGTAGAATTGGCGCATGAGCACGGAAGACAAGACATACCGCACGCAGCAAGGCGAGATACGCTACTGGATCGCGCACCAAGGCCACGATGCGCCCTGGCTCGTGTTCCTTCCTGGCCTCACCGCCGACCACACGCTGTTCGACGCGCAGATGGCGCATTTCAAGGGCAAGGCGAACTGCCTCACGTGGGACGCGCCCGCGCACGGTCTTTCGCGCCCGTACCCGCTCGGCTTCTCGCTGGACGACTGCGCGGAGGCGCTGCACGGCATCCTCGAAGCGGAGGGCGCGGCGCGGCCGGTTCTCGTGGGGCAGTCCTTCGGCGGCTACGTGGCCCAGGCGTACCTGGCGCTTTACCCCGGCGAGGCGTCCGGCTTCGTGTCGATCGACTCGTCGCCGCTGCAGCGCCGCCTCTACGAGGGCTGGGAGCTCTGGACGCTCAAGCACGCGGAGGGGATGTTCCGCTGCATCCCGTGGAACGCGCTCGTGAAGTGGTCTGCGGACGGCAACGCGCTCACCCAGGCCGGGCGCGGCAACATGCGCGAGATGATGCTGGCCTACGGCAAGCGGGAATACTGCGCCCTCGTCGGCCATAGCTACCGCATTGCCGCCGACGCCATCTTGGCCGACCGACCATATGCAGCGGATTGCCCGGTCTTGCTCCTGTGCGGCGAAAAGGACGCCACGGGGTACGTGAAGCGCTATTGCCGGGAATGGAGCCGCAGCCTGGGCGCCCCGCTCGTCTGGGTGCCCGATGCCGCCCACAACTCGAACGTGGACAACCCGGAGTTCGTGAACGCGCAGATCGAGCGATTCGCGGGCAGAATCGGGCTTTAAGCTGCGGTCAGGTAGCCGGGCTGCCCCGCCTTGTCGATGCGCATGTAGGTGTAGGAAACGTTGGAAGAAGACCAGGCCGTTCCGTTGCCCCCGACCAGCGCCTTGGAACTGTAGAAGCACTGCGAGCCCGTGATGCCGCTCGAAGGCAGCGCCCAGGTCGCGTCGGCGTAGATGGTGGTCAGCTTCGTGCAGCTCGAAAGGCAGTAGGACAGGTCGGTCAAAGTCGAGGGGTCGAACCCCCGGAAGTCGATCTCTTCCAGGCTGCTGCACGACGCGAAGGTGAAGTACATCGAGCGCACGCCGCGCAGGTTCGAGAGCCCCACCACGGCAGCGACGTTCACACACGAGTACAGCAGGTAGTTCAGGTTAAGGTACGTGTAAACCGACATGTCGGCGGCGAACACCACGCGGGCGAGCTTGCGCCGGTGCGTGGCCTCGCTGCCGTCCCAGGGCGTGAAGCCGAGCGACCGGTACTTCCCGATAGCGCAGATACGGTTGGAAGCCAGTACCACGCGCCCGGATTCGGGGATGCTCGTCGCCGTCAAGACCCCTTCGCCGTCGTCGTAGAAGTGCGCCCAGAACCAGGTGCGCAAATCGTTGGCCGGATCGGTCAGCACGCCGCCCGCACCCAACTTGCACACGCTCGCGCCGCTCGTGTTCTGCGGCACGAAGCCGTCAGCGCCGCCCACGAGCCGGTAGCACCCGTTGAACGGGTAGGTTCCTGCCAGCCCCGAATTGCTGAAGGAAGTCGCGTAGATCGTCTCGAGCGCCCCGCAGCTCGTGAACATCTGGTTGGCGCTCGTTATGCCGCTCATGTTCTCGAACCCGGAAACCTCGGTCATGTTCTCGAACGCGTTGAACAGGTAGCTCGCGTTGGTCATCCCCACGGCCGTCCAGGATGGGTGGATCACGGCCTTGCGAACCTGCAGCTTGATTCCGTCGTACGGCCTTGCGCCCGCCGACGAGTAGCCCGCTGGGTCGATCTCCCAGGCGTCCACCGGCACCCCGCCGGAGTAGCAGTGACGCCCGTCAACGTAGTTGAACTCCAGCGTTCCGAGCGACGTGAGCACCGCACGCGGCTTCAGGCCCACGTCCCACGTGAGCGCTAGGATTGCCGCCGCCATCTCGCCGGGCTGGTAGGTAACATCGAGCCCGTTCTGCCCGCGAATGGCGTCCGCGATGTCCTCGAAGACGGATTCCGGCAGCACGCCGCTTTCCAGGTCCATGTACTCCTGCGGCTGGTAGTTACCAGCATACGAGCCGTCGAGCGCAGCAACGGCCGCCGCCATCTGCCTCGGCTTGAACAGCTCGCCGTCGCCCCGCTGGAAGCGGATCGCGTTGGCGATGTCTGTGAGTATGCGTGTGGAGATAGTGCCAACAGCCATGATCAGAACTCTTCCTCTTCGAGGTTCGCCAGGTCGGCGATCGCCGCATCTATCTGCTGCGTAACCCACTCCTGCGTCGCGTAGCCCGAAAGGCTGGGGATAGAGTTGTCGACGTACTGCCGCGTCGCATAGCTGCTCAGGTCGATGGAGAGCACGCCGCCCGAGAGAGACAGCGGGGATTGCGGCGTGAAGGTCGTGCCGGAAGCACCCGCCGGGCCAGTCTCGCCCTGCGGCCCCCGTTCGCCGGTCGCGCCTTTCTCGCCCTTCAAGCCGGAGAACGAGAATGCGAAAGTCCGCGCGGAAGCAGTGCCGCCTAAAGTAACGCCCACGGAAGGCGTGCCGGTCGTGGCTTCCACAGTAGCGCTTGCCCCGGCAATCGTCGCATCTGCGCCGTTATCGCCCGCTGGCCCCTGAACGCCCTGTATTCCCTGCGGTCCTTGCGGCCCGACCAGATCGGCGGAGCTCGTGCCGCTCGCGCTCGTCACGGAAAGCACCGTGCCGTCCCAGCTATGAGTGCATGAAACCCCGTCGTCGCCCTTGTCGCCCTTCGCCCCGGCGGGCCCGGCCTCGCCCTGGATGCCCTGCGGGCCCCGTTCGCCGGTGTCGCCCTTCTCGCCGCGCTCGCCCTGCGGGCCGGTGGCGCCCGC
>JAFUCC010000193.1 GCA_017459925.1 Eggerthellaceae bacterium | reverse complement strand
GGGCTGGCATGGAACGCTCGTGCCTGGTCCCGGGCGCGAAGCGCTGCCGGGTTTTCTACTGCGACGAAATGAACTCGAACCAGAAATCGCAAGCGGAGAAGTTATGTTTTAAAGTGCATAATCTCTCTTATGTGCTGAGCGGCGTTATGTGCCGAAACGCCTCCCGACCTTGCGAGACGCCCTGCGCTCGGCACATAACGTTAGTGTGATGACTATATCGAGTTGAGGAACTGGAGGATATCGGGAGAGGCTCTGTATCTTCCGCCTTTCCCGATGTTCCAATCTGGACGTATCTTCGCCAGTGCGGCCTCCTTTGCGGCCATGTTCGTGACGACGTACTTGTGAGTCGTAGTGATGCTTTCGTGTCCTAGCCAGATAGCGACAGTCGCTATGTCGACCCCCGCATATAGCATTGCCATCGCGGTGGAGTGGCGGAACACATGAGGCGTTATCGTCTTTGCCTTCAGCTCGGGATGCTCGACAGATGCGCCTGCCGCCAGCGCATCAATCCTCGCCCTCGCACCTGACCTTGACAGATGCTCGACGTTGCGGCCCTTGAATATATGCTGCCCGTCTCGGATGTCGTTTGCCGTCATGTAGGCGGCGAGCAAGCGCGATGTGTCCTCCCAGAGCGGCACGGTCCTCTCCTTGCGGCCCTTCCCCAAGAACCTGACATGGTATCTGCCGCCCGGCACCTCGACGACGTCGTCCGCCCTTATGGAGACGAGCTCGCTAATCCTGGCGCCGGTGTTGTACAGCATCGCGACCATTAGCTCGGTTGACGAACCCGGATCGCAGCACTCGAGAAGCCAGCCGACCTCCTCGGCTGTCAAATAATCGACTTCGCGTCTGCGCTCCTTTCGTCTGGGAACTTCGGCGATGGAAGTGTACTGGCCGAGCCTGTCGGGCTCCTGACGTGCGGCGTACCTCGCGAACGATTGGAAGGCGGCGAGCCTGCAGTTGACGGTCGACGGCGCGCATCCCCTGGACTTCTCGAGGTAGACGAGGAACGCGTTGACGTTGGCGCCGCTCACGTCATCGATCTTCGCGTCAGCCGGTGGGATGCCCCGTTCTGATTCCAGCCAGGCGAAGAAGAGCCTGAACGCATCCCGGTAAGCCGCCAACGTGTTCGGCGACGCCTTCCTGTCTCGGGCGAGCCATTCGAGAAAGAAGCCCTCGACGAGCGTGCCGAGCGTCATCGCCGCCATGGCAAGCCCCCTCCCGCGAACGAGTCGAACGCCGACGATGCGACCTCCACCAGCTCTGGCGTGCCGGTGAGATACCAGTAGGTCTCGACGACGGATACGTGGCCCATGTAAGTCGCCAGGACGGGGAGCAGCGCGTTGACGTCCTCGCCGGCCTCGTGCCAGCCGACGATCGTCCTCACGGCGAAGGTGTGCCTCAGGTCGTACGGCCTGGGCGGACGGCGGGTCCATATCTCGCCTCGGCCGAGCAGCACGCACCGTATCTCCTGGAACGCGCTTTCGAACCCGCTGATGCTCACGGGCTGGTCGCCCGCAGTCACGAGCAGCCGCGTGCAGGAGCGGCCCGTCCTCAGATGGTCGCGCCGCTCCCTGTATGCTCCAATCGCCTCGACAGACGACGGGTCGAGCGGAATCATACGCTCCCGCGAGTTCTTGCCGTTCCTGACCGTAATAACGCCGGCATCGGCGTCGAAGTCGGCGTCCTCTAGCGCCATGGCCTCGCTTGGACGCATTCCCGTCGCCCTAAGGATTCCGATGAGCGTTGCATAGGCGGGCGCCCTCGTGAGATCGCGCTGGGAGTAGAGTCCGGCGGCGCCCTTCATCAGCAAAGCGACCTCCTCGTCGGTGTAGATGTAGGGGGTCACGCGGTTGCTTACCTTGCCTAGCAGGCCTGGCGGGATGCTGGCGGGAATCCCGGCCAACGCGCAGCTGTAATCGTGTATGCGACGGGCCATCTCGTAGCGCTTGATCTCGTAACCCTCGGCATGGCCCTCGCCGCTGCGGGCCCAAGCCACCGCAAGGCCAACGTCTATGGGGCCGACATGGCCGACTGACGCAGCGAACCGGCCCAGCTGCCTCATGACAGACGCCTCGGAGCGCATCGTCACGCCAAGCCCTTGCTTGTAGGCGATGTAAGCCTCGATCTGGTCGGATACCGTGCTCATGACGCCACCCCCGCAGGCCATGGTGACGCCGCCAGGCGCAAGCGCTCGGCGTCGATTCGCAGGTAGACCATCGTCGTCGCGACCGACTCGTGGCCGAGGATGTCGGCGACGAACTTGATGGGTGCGCCACCGTTGACCATCCCGCTCGCCACCGCCCTCCGCAGCGAGTGGGTTCCGCGGAACGCGACCCCCGCCTTCTGGGACACGAGCTCCATCGCCCCTCCCACCTGGCCAGACGTCATGCGCTCGCCCTTGGCTTCCTTGCCGCATGGCAGGAAGAGCGCCCGGCTGTAGGCTTCCGGCCTACCGTTCAGCGCGTAGTCCTCCAGCGCCTCTCCCGTAACGGCGTCCATGGGGATGGAGCGGTCGGACTGGCTCTTGGAATTCCTGACGTGCAAGACGCCGCTCGCCCAGTCGACATCGTCGAGATCGAGCAGGGCCACGTCGCTGCGCCTGAGCCCCAGGTTGCCCATGAGCATCAGCATCGCGAGGTCTCGCTTGCCGCGCGCCGACGACGTGTCTATTGACGCGATCATCGCCGCGTAGTCGCAATCGGCGATGCAGTCGGGAAGCTTGTCCGCGACTGCGGGCCCTGTGAGCCTCATCTTCGAGATCGGTCCCGCAGTCTCGACGCAGCCCCGGGACACAAGGAACCTGGCGTAGGAGCGGACCTCGGTGCAAAAGCCCCTCCGGGTCGACGCGGACATCCCTGACATGCCCTCAGCGAGATACGCCATGACGCTCGCAAGGCACACCTTTCCCCGGTCGAAGCCGCTGTCGAACATTACGTACAGGAACCTCTTCACCTTGTTCGTCCTGTCATGCACGGTCTGAGTGCTCAGGTAGCCGAGCGATTGAAGGTACGCGGCGAATTCCGAGCATTCCTCCTCTATGGCCTCGTTCGTCGGGTAATCCTTCGGATCGAACCGCTTGCACCACCGCTCGCCGAACCGCATCGTCCAGTAGTACCTGACGGCGGTCGCCGTAACCTCAATCCCGGAGGTGATCGGAATGGCGGATATGTAATCGTCGACGAGGGACTTCAGGGCATCCTTGTCCAGCTCCATTGCCTCTGGATGCTTCGCGAGAAACGTTCTCACCCTCTTCCAATAGAGGTTGCAGACGTTCTCCGAGTTGCCGTTGGCCTTGATGAACGTCCTGAACATCGCGACATGGTCTTCTTGGCTTGCCATGACCGTATCTCCTTTCTGTTGTGTTTTAGGCCATGACATCACACTAACGTTATGTGCCGAGTGCAGGGCGTCTCGCAAGGTCGGGAGGCGTTTCGGCACATAACGCCGCTCAGCACATAAGAGAGAAACCACGAGCAGCTTCGCCGCATACTGCCGAAGAAGCGCAGCGACTTCGACAGGCTGAGCGTGGGGGACGTGGCGGTGTGCTGCAGCCACGTC
>JAFUCC010000192.1 GCA_017459925.1 Eggerthellaceae bacterium | reverse complement strand
GCGTGCGAGTGAACCGATCTTGGTTTCGTTCATGAAATCCCTCCTCTTCTCGTAATTCACCCAAAAGCAGGGTAGACTGGAGCTGTCCGTTGAAAAACGGGCAGATTGCGCGATTTGAATACGGGCAGAATTAACCGGAGGCTCCGCATGTGCGCGAAGAAGAAGGCCGAGCTGCTATTGCATCTCGATGAGGCGGCGGAGGCGCCGCTTTACCAGCAGATTTACGAGCAGATTCGCGACGCGGTGACATCGGGGCGGCTCACGCAAGGCGATCGGCTCGTTTCCATCCGCAAGCTCTCAGCCGACCTCGGCGTGTCGCACACGACGGTCGAGCAGGCGTATTTACAGCTCGCAACCGAGGGATTCGTGGCCAACGTGCCGCGTTCGGGCTACATCGTCGAGCATGTCGATGCCGACTACTTCCGCCTCGAGCGCCCTTCGAGCGAGGCTGAGGTGCGCGAACTTGCGCAAACGCGCGATCGCGAGGCGTTCTTCGCCGAAAACCGAAGCGGCGGCGAGGTGCGCTACGACTTCTCGTACGCGAACCTGCAACCGGACTCGTTTCCCGTGCGGACATGGTGCCAGCTTCTCGACGAGGTGCTGTACGCGCGCACATCTCCCGAGTTCGCCCGATACTCCTACACCGACGAGGTGTGCTCGCTGCAAGCCGAGTTGGCAGGGCTGCTGTCGCGCACGCGCGGGGTGAGCTGCGCCCCCGAACAGGTCGTCGTGCAATCGGGCACGGGCGAGGCGCTTACTATGTTGTTGCAGCTCTTCGACCGCACTACCGACGTCGTTGGCATGGAAGACCCAGGATATGCGACCGTCCACGAGGTCGCGCGGCGCCAGGGGTTCCAAATGGTCCCGCTTCCAACAGGTCAAGGCGTCGAGGCGTTCCTTGCGGCAGTTGAGGAGAAACGCCCGAAGATCGTGTTCAACACCCCGTCGCACCAATTCCCCACCGGCCTGCTGCTTCCGCTCGACGCGCGCACAAGGCTGCTGCGATGGGCCGAGGAAAACGACGCTTACATCATCGAGGACGACAGCTGCAACGAGTTCCGCTACTCCACGCGCCCTATCCCCTCACTGCAGTCGCTCGACGCCTTCGGACGGGTCATCTACCTGTGCAACGTGTCGAAGGTGCTCTCGCCGAGCCTGCGCGTGTCATATGCCGTGCTGCCCCCGAAACTGCTCGAGCGCTACTGGGACCTGTTCAACTACGCGCACCCGTCGGTGCCGTGGCTCGACCAAGAGGTGTTGGCGCGCTTCATCGCGCAGGGCCATTGGGACGCCCACGTGCGCAAAGTGGCCAAGGGCAACCATCGCCGCCACGACGAGCTCTTGCGTTGCCTGAATGCGGAGATGGGCGACATGCTTGACATCACGGGCACCGACACCGGCATGCACCTGTACGTGACCGTGCGAAACGGCATGGACGAACGCCAGCTCGTGGAATCGGCGCTTGCACAAGGCGCCAAGGTGTACGGAACCGCGCGCATGCGCTTCCCGGGTTCCACCCTCTCGAGCAGCGTCATGATCGGCTTTTCCGCCATCGCCTTCGACGATATCGCGCCCGGCGTCGCCGCACTCGCCCGCGCGTGGGCCCAGTGAAACAGGTGCCAGGTACCTGTTTCACTCACAGGGTGTTCCAGAGCGTCATCACGGCGTAGCTGCGCCACGGGCGCCACGCTTCTGCCAGGGCAAGGCGCTGTTTGGGCGAGAGGTCCGGCAGCGCGTGGGCCACGCCCACGTCCGATTCCAGGAACGCATCGGGATGCGAGAGCACGCGCATGGCGATGTAGTTGGCCGTCCAGGGACCGACCCCCTTTATGGCCAGCAGGCGCTGCACCTGCTCTTCCACGATCGTGCCAGACCCGAAGTCGAGCTCGCCGCTTTCGAGCAAGCGCGCGATTGCCGCGATGACTCGGGATCTCGTCTTTATCACGCCAAGCTGTCCGAGCGCGTCCTCGATCGAATCGAGCGCGCAAATGTCAGCTGGCGTCGGCCACGCATATTCGATTCCCTCGACGCCGGTTTCGATCGGATGGCCGAACGCCTCCACGATGCGCGCGGCTAACCTGTTGGCGGCAGCGACGCTCACCTGCTGGCCGAGCACAGCGCGACAGGCCGTCTCGAAGGGGTCGAAGCAGCCGGGCAGACGTGTTCCCTCGCGCACCGCGCCGGGAACCGCTTCTTCGAGCGCTGCCAGACCTGTGGCCACCGCCTGCGGGTCGCAGTCGACATCGAACATGCGGCGTACCCGTGCAATCACCTGAGGCGCGCAGGGCGCAAGCTCGTCATTCATCGTGACGACGAGACGGTTCTTCTCGGGGTCGTCTTCCACACGCACCCAGCCAGTGGACACCCCACCATCCGAGACGGGAAGCCGCACAGCCCGCACGTAACTGCTCTCCCCCACGGCCTCGACGCCCGCAAGGGCGCGATCGCGGAAGAACGCAAGCACCTCGTCAAAACGAAACGGAGGTCGATACCCCAGGCGCACTGTCACAACGCCCGAGGGCGCGTCGCCCGACCGCGACCGCTTGCGCAGCTGGCCCGGCGTCAGACGGTAGCGTTCCTTGAAGGCGTCGTTGAAACGGCGCACGCTGCCGAACCCCGACGCCTCTGCCACGCACGCGATGGGCAGGTCGGAATCGGTGAGCAGCGACTTGGCAAGAAGCAGGCGACATGTGAGCGCGTACTGCGAAGGCGGCACGCCGTACTCGGCTTCGAACGCGCGGCGGAGATGGCGCCCGGTGTAACCGAGCCTGGCCGCCATTGCTTCGACACTACGTCCATCCGCGCAGTTCTCCCGCATCATGGCTGCTGCGCGCCGTGCCAGGCTTGCCTGCGCGTCGACGGGCGCCATGCCCGGCGCCATTTCAGGACGACACGTGAGGCACGGCCGGTAGCCAGCCGCTTCGGCTTCGGCAGCCGAATGGAAGAAGGTGCAGTTCTCGTACTTGGGCATCTTGGCCGTGCACACCGTGCGGCAGTAGATTCCGGTAGACGACACGCCCACGAACACCTGGCCGTCGAAACGCGCGTCACCCGATGCGAACGCCGCATACAAGGCTCGCTTGCGCTCCTGCGGCGAGTTGAGATCCGTTGATGCGACCGCCGCGCTCGTCACGTCTTCCATACGTCGCGCCCCCTTCCAGCTATCGGTAGTTTAACTTGTGCCACGAAAGCAAATAGCCAGAATCGGACATGAAACCGGAGACATGCGCGGTGCATCCAGCATCTTGCTCATGAATGAAATGATTACGTTCTATTCCGAGAAGATCAGAAAACCTTGTACCTGCCCTCATCCGTGTACGACCACCAGCTTGCCACCGGAGCCGGCATCTTGGAGGGCGAGGGCGGCGGAAAGGTCATCGAATGAGAACTGCATTTCGCAAATGGGCTTCAGATCGTGGCTGCGCATGAATCCGAAAAGCGCGTTAAAGAGCTCCTGGGTCGGGTAGTTGCTAAAGTAGCCTGTGAGGTACACGCCGTTGGGGATGTCCTTGATCGGGTCGAAGCCGTCCCATGCGTACACGCCGCCCAGGATGCCCGTCGTGCACACGATACCGCCATGCTCGCAGGCCCTCAGCGTGTCATTAAGGTCGCGGATGCCCACGAGATCGAGCACTTTGTTCGCGCCCTGCACCATAGCGGGGTCGGTTCGCGTGGCGGCCAGGCGTCCCCTGTCGAGGATGGCTTCATTTGCGCCGGCGTCGAGCAGCAGTTGCAGCTTGGCCTCGCGGTGCGTCGTGGCGATCACGCGCACCTTCAGGGCTTTGGCGAGCTGGATGGCGACGTATCCCAGCCCGCAGGTGGCTCCTCGCACGAGCAGCGTGTCGCCGAGCTGCAGCTGCAGACATTCGAAGAGGCTGCCCCACGCGGTGAGGTACGTCTCGGGGAAGGCGCCCAGCTCGGCCCAACTCCAGTCGATGCCCTCCGGAACCCTTATGACGTTCCTGCG
>JAFUCC010000191.1 GCA_017459925.1 Eggerthellaceae bacterium | reverse complement strand
TGGGTAAATGACGTGGTTCCGATCGATTGATCGGAGCCCGAAATTCGATTCTTCGTCCGTTCCAGTATCCGGTTCTCAAGGTGCTAGCCCCGCCCTGTTTGGGCAGGTCAGCGGTAAGATTTACTTCCGCTGAGTTGTCGCTTCTGCGCGAAGCGGCAATTGAATATATTACGTGCCCGAAACGGCGAGGTCAAGGAATAATTTGTAAAGAATCGCTTCTTCACATTCCCGACAAATGCGGGAAAAGAGGTGGAAAACGACCCCCAAGTAATTGGGGGCCGTCTGGGAAACACACAAGCTATTGATTTGAAGCCATGCGCTGAACGTTACCCCTGGGACGATGTTCAAAAAGTTGAACATTACCCCTGGGGTGATGTTCAGGTGCTAGACGAGTTTGGCGAACTTGCGCTTGCCGACCTGGATGGTGGCGCCAGCAAGCATGGCGGGGTCGACGTTGTAGGCCTTGGCGGGAACGGGCTCGCCGTTGACCTTCACGCCGCCGCCGTCGATGAGACGGCGGGCTTCGCCAGCGCTCTGCGCAAGACCGGCATCGGCCAGGAGCTTCGCCAGGTACACCTTGCCCTCGTCGTTAGGGGTGAGGTCGGCGGCGAACTCGGGGATGTCGTCGGGAATTTCGTGCTGCTTGAAGACGAGGTCGAACTGCTCCTCGGCTTGCTGGGCAGCCTCTTCCCCATGATAGGCAGCCACGATGTTGGCCGCGAGCTGGCGCTTCACCTTGTTGGGATGCAGCTCGTCGGCGGCCAGGCCGGCCTCGATTGCGTCGATCTCGTCGACCGGCAGCGTGGATGCCAGGCGGAAGTACTTCACCATGAGCTCGTCGGGAATGGACATGACCTTGCCGAACATGTCGGCCGGCTCGTCGGTGACGCCGATGTAGTTGCCGTAGCTCTTCGACATCTTCTGCACGCCGTCGGTGCCCTCGAGCAGCGGCAGCGTCAGGCAAACCTGCGGCTCCATGCCCATCTTCTCCATGAGCTCGCGGCCGGCAAGCAGGTTGAACAGCTGGTCGGAACCGCCGAGCTCGACGTCGGCCTTGATGCACACCGAGTCGTACGCCTGCATGATCGGGTACAGGAACTCGTGCACGCTGATGGGCTGGTTGTTGGTGTAGCGGTTGTGGAAGTCGTCGCGTTCGAGAATGCGGGCGACCGTGAACTTGCTTGTGAGCGACAGCAGGTCCTCGAGCGTCAGCGGCAGCAGCCATTCGGAGTTGTACCGCAGCGTGGTCTTCTCGGGGTCGAGCACCTTGAAGGCCTGGTCGACGTACGTCTGCGCGTTGTGCTTGATCTGCTCGCTCGTGAGCTGCGGGCGCGTGGAGTTGCGGCCGGACGGATCGCCAATGAGCGCCGTGCCATCGCCGATGATGAGCGTGACCTGATGGCCGAGGTCCTGGAACTGGCGCAGCTTGCGCAGCGGAACGGCGTGGCCGATATGGATGTCGGGAGCCGTGGGGTCGACGCCAAGCTTGATGTTCAGCGGCTCGTTGCGCTTCAGCTTCTCGAGCAGGGCGCTTTCGGGGACGATGCGGTCGGCGCCGCTGGCGATGATGTGGAGCTGTTCTTCTGCAGGAAGCATGCTGTGCCTTTCTATACATATATATGTAAGGGGGGATTCTATCACACCTAATTGCAACTTCACCATTAGGCCCCTCTTCAGACCCCTCAGTCGCTCAAACAGTCCTACTTGTTCCTGACTGCGCTTCGCGCATTCAGGAAATAGACCTTTAAGTATGTACGGGGGAAAGCTAAAGACAATATGACCCGCGCAACCAGCATGCGGCTATGACCGGGCAGGGAAAGACCCCTTCGGCATGAAAGATGAGCGCTCTGTCGCGCATTGCCCTCGGGCTCGTGGATCGCGGTTATGCTTCTGCTGTCGTTGCAAGAGGCGTCCGCGCCACATTCATGGAAGGGGTCACCATGGCAGAATACACCATCGGCTCTCAGTACGGGTCGCTGTTCGGGATGGACGTGCACGCGCGCTCCACGACGGTCAGGGGATTCGACTTCGCGACAGGCGAGGCCAGGACGAAGCGGTTCGGCGACTGCCCGGCGCCCGCCGAGATCGCGGCGTGGATGCAAGACGGTTTCGCCGGCCCCCACTACGCGGCGTACGAGTCAGGCTGCACCGGCTTCCACATGTGCCGCGAGCTGCGCGCGCTCGGCGTCGACTGCGACGTCGTGGCGGCGTCCACGATAGCGCGGTCGCCTGACGACAGGAAGCGCAAAAACGACAGGCGCGACGCCAGGCGGCTGCTCTCGGAGATGATGGCGCCGGATCCGTCTTATTCGACGGTCTGGCTGCCGGACGAGGAATGCGAGGGCGAACGCGACCTCGTCCGCGCGCGGCACGACGCCCGGCAGGCCCTCAAGAAGTCGCGCCAGCAGGCCAACGCCATCCTCCTGCGCCACGGTTTCGTCTGGAACGAGAAGACGCCGTCAGGAAGGTTGAAGGTCACCTGGGGCCGGGACCATGCGAGCTGGGTGGAGTCCCTGTCGCTGCCGGGCGCGGCGCAGGATGCGCTGCAGTACTACCTTGATGCCATCTCCGAGCAGCAGGAGCTGGCCAAGAGGCTGGACGCCCTGGTCCGAGAGCGCGCCGAGCTCCCCAGGTGGAAGCCGGCGGTCGACGCGCTCTCGCACGTCAAGGGCATCGATGTCCCGTCGGCGTTCCTGCTGGCCGTCGAGTTCGGCGACTTCGCACGCTTCGAGAGCGGGCGGGCCGTGTCGTGCTGGGCCGGGCTCGTGCCCTCGAGCAACGACAGCGCCGACAAGCACGCCAACGGCCACATCACGAAGGCGGGCAACCCGTACGTGCGCACCGCCCTCATCGAGGGGCTCTCCAACATGTACGTGCGCAAGGCCAAGGCGAAGGCGCTCAGGGACGGGCAGGAGGTCTCGGGCAGGGTGCGCAGGCTGTGCCGTCGATGCGACGCCCGGATGGCGGAACGTCACGAGCGCATGTCGAAGGAGGGCAAGCAGCCCAACGTCATCAAGGTCGCGCTCGCCAACGAGATGGTGAGGTGGGTGTGGGCGATAGGGCTTGCCGTCGCAGAGGAGCGGGCCTCGTAGCCTTCGCCAACATATCACGATCACCTGCGGAAGGAGCCGTTCAAGCCGCTGGGAGAACTCGCGTGGGAAAACATGCGCACCGGCGAGCCGGCACGCGCGACTAAAGAATGCCGCAAGCGACACTCCCCAGCCGAACCGATTGAAGTGCGGGCCGCAACGTCGCGGTAGCCGCGGATCTGAGAATGCCGAGCGGGCGTGAAACGCGCATTGGGCAGCTCTGGAAGCAGTTGACGGTAGGGCCGGGCACCCATCCGACGGGATGGACGTCCCGGCCCATTATTGCTGCTTGACAGATGCGCGGGTCATATGAGCTTTCCCGTTCTCGCTGAAAACAGCACACTGTGCTGTTTTCCGGGCGCTCGAACCAGAACTCGCTTTGTGAGGGATCTTACGGGGGCCTTCGCAACATTTTCTTTGTTGGCTTCCTGCAGACAGACGTGAGTTGAACATTACCCCAGGGATGATGTTCAAATTGAAGAAACCCTTCGGCGTGAAAAGGGAACTACGGCGAATTTGAACATCTTCCCTGGGGTAATGTTCAACCGCCTTATGAAACGCCGCGGAAGAGGTGGCCTGTCGTGGTGTTGGGGCGCTTCTGCACCGCGCGACGCTCTTGTTGCGCGAGGTCGAGCGCGCGGACGGCGCGGCCGACTGACGATTCGGCTTCCTTTTTCGACATGAGCGTGGTGTCGACCATGACGGCGGAAATGCCGATGTCGACGAGGTCGGGCAGCGTTGCCACGGCGTCGAGTTCGATGCCGTTGTACAGGTGGCTGCGGCCGAGCATGTCGGTGACAACCGGGAAGTCGTAACCCTTGCGATCGCGCAGGAAATGAGCCTGGCTGCGACGCGGGCAGGTCTCGCATTGCTCGTTGCAAGGGCCTTGGCTCATGAGCAAGCAATGCTCGGTGACCATGAGCTCTTGCGCGCCGGCGATCGTGAGGCCCAGCGGCACGGGGGTTTCGCACGCAAGATCGGCGATTTGCCCGAGCGTCAGTTCGGGAGAAAGCCACACGCGGCTGACGCCGAGATCGGCGAGCGCCTGCAAGGTGGCAATATTCGTCGCGGGCACATGCGGGCCGACTTCCACCTGCGCGCCCATCTCGAGCGCACGCAGCGCGTCGCCCAGGTTGTCGGCGAAAACGGGCTTGCCTTCGCGCACGTAATCCCACAGGTCGAAGGGCATGAGGGTTTCGCGCGTTGCGCCCTGCTCGGCATACACCGGGTCGTGGTCGACAGTGGGAAGGACCGGAACGCACTGCTTGGGGTAGCCCGCCTGCTCGGGATCTTCCTGACGCATGCCTTCGAGCTGCGCCTGGCCGCGGCGGAAGTTGAGCAGCGGCACGTAGAGCTGCTCGGCGCCGGCGCGCTTGGCGGCGCGGGCACATTGTGGGTTCGTGGCCAGGGCAACCACCCTCGGTCCGGCGGCGGAGTCGATTCCGAAACGCGCTGAGGCTAACCGCTCGTCGTTCTGGCTCGGCAGCCCCGCGAACTCGCCGCTTCGCGGCTCAGACAGCGCGGGGCTAACCGCCGAGCCTCCACTCCTCGCAGCCTCAGAGAGTTTCTCCATCGACTCCGCCGCTGGATCGTACTCCTTATAAATAGAAGCAAGAAGCGCCCCGCCTTCACTCGTCGCAGCTTCAGAGAGCTCGGAGACCCCCTCCCGACTCGATAGGCAGTCTGCGCTTGCATTGATGCGAGGCCACGAACCCAGCATGTTGCTTTGAAGGTCAGAGAGAGCTTCTGTGCGGAGGTGGTGGAGGGCGGAGAAGCCGATGCCGACGTTGTCGTCGAGGTCGATTTCGAGGTTTTCAAGCTTGAAGGGCGTGTTGCCGAGGCGGTCGACATGGTCGCGAACGTCTTGCTCGGAGACGGCGCGCGTGCGGGCTGCTTCGACGATATCGCCGGTTGCCTCGCCTATTACAGCAGCATCGCTTCGCTCATTTTCATATCCGCCTTCGGCGGCGGGCGCGATGAATCGCGCCCCTACGGTCGACTTGGAACGTTCGAATGAAATGTGGGCGGGTTGCCCGATGCGGAGGGTCGACTTGGAACGTTCGAATGAAATGTGGGCGGGCTGGCCGATGCGGAGGGTCGCCTTGCCGCTCACGGGAATGCGGGGGGCGAACGGGTCGTCTTCGAACGCGAGCTCGGCGTTGCGCACGCGGAAGACGCGGTCGCCCTTGCCGGCGCGCTGGTCGATGGCGATGCGGACCGTGCCGTCTTTCGCAGGCGCGGGGTTTTCGACCGTCGCTGCGAAGTGGCCGCGGTTAGTCCAGAATTCGAGCACGTCATCGGCGTGCAGCTCGACTTCGGGGGACAGGAAAGCCTCGCCCTCCCCCGCGCGCGCCACGCGGCCGATGAACACGCCGCGGTTGTTCGGGCGGCCGTAGCTCATGATGTCGTTGCCGCGCTGGCCTTCCAAGTACGCGGTGGTGAAGCCTCGCGAGAACGCTTCGGCCAGGCGGGCGCGCTGCGCTTCGGTCGCAGGCTTGCCGCTGTCGAGCACCTCGCGGTACACCGACACCACGGCATACACGTAGTCGGGGGACTTCATGCGCCCCTCGATCTTCAGCGACGCAACGCCCGCGGCTGCCATCTCGGGCAGGATGTCGACCGTGCACAGGTCGCGCGGGGACAGCAGGTGCTCGCCTTCGGCTGGCAGCGCCTCTTCCCTCTCGGCACGATGCAGCTCGTAGGGCAAGCGGCATGCCTGGGCGCACAGCCCGCGGTTGGCCGAGCGGCCGCCGATCATCGACGACATGAGGCACTGGCCCGAATAGCATATGCACAGCGCGCCGTGGGCGAAGCATTCCACCTCCATGCCGAACGCGGCGGCCAGCGCGGACAGCTCGGCGATTTCGGCTATCGAAAGCTCGCGCGCCAGCGTGACGCGCTTGGCGCCCAGCTGCGCGGCTGCGGCGATGCCGGCGGCGTTGTGGGTGTTCATCTGGGTTGAAACATGCACCGGCACCTGCGGCAACGTGCGCTGAAGCTCGCGCGCCAGGCCGATATCCTGAACGATGAACGCATCGGCGCCGGCTTCCCATGCGCGCTCGACCACGGCGAGCGCACGGGAAAGCTCGCTCGGAAGGATTTCCACATTCATGGTGACGTACACCGAAACGCCGCGCAGATGCGCGTATTCGCACGCTTCCGCCAACGTTTCCAACGTGAAATTGTCGGCATTGCGGCGCGCATTGAACTCGTCCAGGCCCAGATACACCGCGTCCGCCCCGGCTGAAACCGCGGCGTGCAGGCACGTCATGTTTCCCGCGGGAGCAAGGAGCTCGGGTAACGGGGCTGTATCGAGTAACTGTGTCATGGGTAATCCGTCCTATTGCTTTGCAGTATAATAAATCGAATTCTCGGCTCGAGTGGGGACTGACAGGGCTCAATCATGAAACTACGACGTAAATCGCGCCAAAGCCGTAGCCATGCCTTGGCATGGGGGGCGCTTATTCTCATTGCGGCGCTGGCGTTCGTCACGTTCCGCGCGGTTACGAGCGTGTACGCGGTCATGAACGAATGGACCGAGGACCTTCCCACCATAAACAGCGAGTCGTTCGATTTCGCCGAAGACTCGTACATGTACGCATCCGACGGCACCACGCTGCTCGCCAAGTTCCAGCTTGAGAAGCGCGACCCGGTCGACCTCGCCCAGGTCAGCCCCTACGTCATCAAGGGTACGGTCGACGTCGAGGACGTGCGCTTCTACGAGCACAACGGCGTCGACATTCCGGGCATCATCCGCGCGCTGGTGAACAACCTGCGCGGCGGCCCCCTGGAAGGCGCGTCGACCATCACGCAGCAGCTCGTCCGCAACACGGCGCTTTCCGAAGAGGCGTTCGACATCTCGCTGAAGCGCAAGGTGCGCGAAGCCGAGCTGGCGCTCGACCTGGAAAAGCGCTACTCCAAAGAGCAAATCCTGAACATGTACCTGAACACCATCAACTATGGCGACGGGTGTTACGGCATTCAGGCTGCAGCCGTGAACTACTTCCAGGTGAACGCTTCCGACCTGACGCTCGCGCAGGCGGCCACGCTCGTGGGCATTCCCCAGTCGCCGACGGCGTTCAACCCCAAGGCGAACCCGCAAGAGTGCGTCGAGCGCCGCAACCAGGTGCTCGAGCGCATGCTTGCCGCCGGAGACATCTCGCAGGAAGAGCACGACGCCGCCGTTGCCGAGGAGCTGGCGCTGAACCCGGCCCCTGCCGAGCCTTCTCAGGGCATTTACGCGTACCCGTACTTCACCAGCTTCGTGCGCGACCAGCTGATGAGCGAAGACAACAAGTACAACTGCTCGTATGCCGACCTGTTCGAAGGTGGGCTGAAGATTTACACGACGCTCGACGTGAACATGCAGAACAAGGCCGAGCAAGCATGCTGGGACCAGTACGACAGCATGGACGAGGGCATGGATGCCGCGCTTGTGGCCATCGACCCGCAAACCGGGTACGTGAAAGCGCTCGTCGGCGGCAACGACTTCTATGCCGACCAGTGGAACATCGCGGTTCAGGGCGGGCGTCCTTCGGGCTCGACGTTCAAGGTGTTCACGCTGACTGCGGCCATCGAGCAGGGCATCAGCCCCCGCACGGCGCTCGATTGCTCGAACCCGGTCACGCTGGCGAACGGGCAGACGATCAACAACTTCGGCCAGGCCGATTACGGCAAGCGTTCGCTCGCCGACGCCACGGCGATCTCGTCGAACACCGGCTACTACCGCCTCGCCGAGCGGCTCGGCGCCGATGCCGTCATCGAGATGGCGCACCGCATGGGCATCAAGTCCGAGCTGTCGCCCTACCCCATCATCACGCTCGGCACCGAGAACGTGACGCCGCTCGAGATGGCCGAAGCGTACAGCACGCTGGCGACCGGCGGCATCCACCGCGATTACGTCATCATCACGCGCATCGAGAACAAGAACGGCGATGTGCTGTACGAGGCGCCCGACACTGCCAACCGCGTGCTCGACGAGAAGGTTGCAGGTGCTGTGACCGAGGTGCTGCGCGGCGTCTTCGAGAAATCGTACGCGACCGCAGCTGGCGCGGGCCCCTGGAACGGCCAGCCCGTGGCAGGCAAGACCGGTACGGGCGTCGATTTCCGCGACCACTGGCTGGTCGGCTATTGCCCGCAGCTGTGCTGCGCCGCATGGCTCGGAAACCGCGACTACTCCTCGACGAGCGAGTACCTGACGGCCAACAGCCTGTGGCACGACTTCATGTCGATGGCGCTGGAAGACTACGAGATCATCGACTTCCCCGAGGTCGACGAGCCTGAATACACCAACGAAGACGAGGAAATGGACGACGGCGACGACGAGGAAGAAGAGGACGAGGAGAAATCCGACGAAAGCGCCTCGAAGAGCGCCGCATCGCCCGAGAGCGAAGATTCCGAAGCGGAAAGCGACAAGGACAAAGAAGGCGAAGAGGGCTCGGAGTCGGAAAGCGGCGAGAGCACCGAATAGCCGAGAGGTCCCGCGAGGTCCCGTCCTGGAAGCCCCGCGCCGAAGAGGGGCTCGAAGGGAAATCCGCGTAGTTACGACTTGCTGGCGGCCGTTTCGTCGGCTTCGGCCATGAGGTCGACGCCTTCGTCATAGAGGCTCTGGACGGCGTCGATGCGCGCATCGTATGTCGACATGTCGAACGACTCGCTGTTCATCTCGGTATAAAGCGCTATGTACCCGTCGAGGGCTTCGCGCAGCTTGTCGGCGCCTTTGACGTACTTCTCCTGTACGTCCGCGAGCTCGTCGGGCACTTCGAGGTCTTTCAGCTCGTCGAGCGCCTTGTAGGCGTTGTCGGCCTGCGTGCGCATGTTCACGATGTCGTTGCGCGACACGGCGTCGACGAACGTGTCGAGGCCCTCGCCGAGCTCTTCCATGATTCCGTTGACCTGCGACATGTAGGCGCGGTTCGCCTGCTGTTCGGCCGTAGCGGTGGTGGCGGCGCTGTTGGCGCAACCCGCCAACACTCCGCACGCAAGTGCCAACGCGCAAACGAGCGCTCCGAGTTTCTTTCCGATGATGCTCATATGTTCATGCTCCTTGTGCAGAAAACCAGTATTTCCTAGGCTGCAGCGGCGGCACTCGAGCTGCCAGCAGCGGCGGCTTCTTCAGCAGCCTTCTTGGCAGCTGCCTCTTCGGCGGCCTTCTTGGCAGCCTCTTCGGCCTTCTTCTTCTCCTCTTCTTCCTTCTTTTTCTTCTCTTCCTCTTCCTTCTTCTTGCGCTCCTCCTCGGCCTTCTTGGCCTGGTAGGTCTCTTCGCTCATGACCTGGTGCTGGGAGTCGTCGTAAGGCGTGTAGGCCGGATCGTTGTACCAGGGGAAGTCCTCGACGGGAATGCCCTCGGCTTCCATGATATCGGTTGCGTACCATTTGAACACGTCGCCGCACGAGCCGGCGGGGACCGACGTTTCGTTCGTGGGGTCGCCCACCCAGATGGCGGCGGCGATGTTGGGCGTGTAGCCGACGAAGCTGATGTCCTTGTAGTCTTCGGACGTGCCCGTCTTGCCGGCGACCTGCTGGCCGTTCCACATGGCGGCATCGGTGCCGGTGCCGCCCTGCACGACGCCCATCATGACGCGCTGCGCCGCATATGCTTCCTCGTTGGAAATGACGCGCGTGGCGTGCGCTTCGCGATCGGTATCGTCGACGATGACGTTGCCGTCGTGGTCTTCGATCGTGGTGATGGCGCACAAATCGTGGCGCACGCCCCCGTTGGCGAGGGTGGCCATGCAGTTAGCCAGCTCGAGCGGCGTGACGTTCTGCACGCCGAGGGTGAGCGTGGAGCCCGCGATGTCCTCTTCCAGATCGATGGTAACGCCCAGGTCGTGGGCCGTTTGCGCAGTTTGCTTCACGCCGATCGAGGAGATGAGGCGCACGAAGCCGGTGTTCGACGACACGGCGAACGCACCCGCAATGGTGCGGTCGCCGAAGTTGGTGTTGTCGTAGTTTTCGAGCGTGTAGCCGTCGACGGTTGCCGGCGAGCTGCAGTCGAGGTGGGTCGTGTTGGGGTTGATGCCCTGCCTGATGGCCGTGACCATCGTGAACGTCTTGAACACCGAGCCGCACGGACGGCCGGCGCCGCCCTGGCCCGTTGCGATGTTCACCTGGCTCTCGTCGTAGTTCGAGCCGCCGACGATGGCCTTCACATAGCCGGTATGCGGGTCGACCACGGCCATGGCCACCTCCATGCGGTCGCTGTACATGGAGTCGCGCTTCGCCTGGCAAGCGGCCTCGGCGGCGTTTTGGGCCGTGACGTCGAGCGTGGTGTACACGCGCAAGCCGCCGCGCAGGATGTCGGCCTCGGACAAGTCGTAGTTGTTGTACAGCAGCGAACGCACGTAGCTCGTGAAATACGGGTAGGCGATGATGCCGTCCTCGCGCGTTTCCTGCGGGTTGAGCTCGATGGGCGTGGCAATGGCCGCGTCGTGTTCTTCCTGGGTGATGTAGTGCTCGTCGAACATGCGGTCGAGCACGATGTTGCGGCGGTTGAGCGCGTTTTCGGGGTACAGGAGCGGGTCGTTGTACGTGGGCGACTGCGGGATCCCCGCAAGCAGCGCGGCTTCGGCCAGCGTGAGGTCGGTAGCCGATTTCGAGAAGTAACGGCGCGCGGCGGCTTCGATGCCATGGGCGCCGGCACCGTAGTTGATGGTGTTCAGGTACATGTTGAGGATCTCGTCTTTGGAGTATTCCTTCTCGAGCTGCGTGGCGATGAACATCTCGCGGGCTTTGCGCTTGAACGAGATGTCTTCCATTTCGCTGGCGAGGATGGTGTTGCGCACGAACTGCTGCGTGATGGTGGACGCGCCCTCGATGCGGCCGCCGGTCAGGTTGTTCACGAGCGCGCGCATGACGCCGTAGTAGTCGACGCCGCCGTGCTCGTAGTACCGCGCGTCCTCGACGGAGATGGTCGCCTCGATGAGCAGCGGGTTGATCTGCTCGAGCGTGACCGGCTCGCGGTACTCGAATTGGAAGCGCGCCAGCACGGTCGTGCGGTCGGCCGCGTACACGTACGTGGGAAGCGACGTGTTGAACGCCTCTGGGTCGGTGTAATCGGGTAGGTCTTCGAGCCAGGAGCTCACCGTTGCGTACGCTGCGACACCGCCAGCGCCGATGAGAACGATGAAGATGGCCAATACGCTGAGAACGATCGCCATGGGGCGGCGCTTTTTGACTCCGGGTCTGCGTTTTACGGATCGAGAGCTCATGTATCCCCCTTGTCTATGAGCGGTATTCTAGCATTTGGGCGTCATGGGCATGATTTCGCCAGATAGCCTACAGAAACGGCCGACAAGACCGACATGGGGGCGTTACGGAGTTTCCCCGGATTGAACATCACCCCAGGGGTGAGCGTTCAAATTGAAGATCGCCAAATTTGAACGTCACCCCTGGGGTGATGTTCAATCCGGGGCGGACGTTCAACCTACCGCCAACGGGTGAGGCGACGTTCGACGATGTCGAAGACGGCGTAGAGCACGACGCCGAGCAGCGCCATGGCGATGATGCCGGCGAACATGCGGGGATAGTTCACCATGCTCCAGGACTGCATGATGTAGTAGCCCAAGCCCGTTGAGCCGGCCATGGCCTCGGCGATGAACAGCACTGCGATGGCGGTTCCAACGCCGATGCGCAGCGACGTGAACACCGCGGGCATGGTGGCGGGAACGGCCACGTGGCGGTATTCGTCGAAGCGGGTTCCGCCGAGCGAGCGGATGGCTTCCACCGCGCTTTCGGGCACCGCGCGCACGGCATCGCGAACGGCCACGAGGACCTGGAAGAACACCGTGAGCGAGATGAGCACGATCTTAGGGGCGTCAGCAAGGCCGAACAGCACCAGCAAAATGGGCAGCAACACGACTTTCGGAATGGGATACAGCAGGTACAGAACGGGTGCGAACAGCGCATCGAGCGTGCGCGAGCGGGCGCACACATGCGCGATGGGAACGGCGAGCACCGTGCCGATGACGAGCGACACGATGACGCGCCAGGCGCTTGTGAGGAAATAAGGCACGAGCTGGTCGGCGTTGGCAAGCAGCACTTCGACCGCCGCCGCAGGCGTGGGCAGGGCCGGCGAATTCACGATGACGGCGGTGATCCACCAACCGGCGATGATGAACGCCACCGCGAACACATAGCCGCCGATTTTGCGCACGATCGGGGATTTCATCGGCCATCCCCTTCCCCATCGGCCCATTGGGAAGAGCCGCTGGCAAGGACCCGGCGAACCTCGAGGCATTTCTCGGCGAACGCCAGGGAATCGCGCCAATCGGCATCGCCCATGCCGGGATTGGGAATGTCGGCGATGACCGTGCCGGGCCGCGCGCTGAACACGATGATGCGTTGGCCCAGGTAGACGGCCTCTTCGATGGAATGCGTGACGAGCATTTGGGTGTGCTTGCGTTCGCGCCACAAGTCGAGAAGCGTGTCTTGCAGCGATTCGCGTAGCAATGCGTCGATGGCGGATAGCGGCTCGTCCATGAGCAGCAGGTCGGCGCGCATCGCCAGGGCGCGGGCCAAGGCCAGGCGCTGGCGCATGCCGCCCGAAAGCTCTTTGGGGTACGAGCGCTCGAACCCGGCGAGGTCCACCTGCTGCAGGGCCGATTGGGCCCGCTCGCGCGCTTCGGCCTTAGGAACTTTGCGGATGTCGAGGCCGAGCGCGGCGTTTTGCAGGACCGTTTTCCAAGGAAACAAGCCCAGGTCTTGCGGAATGAAGGCGGTTTCCTGGCGCGGCTTTCCCACTGGCTGGCCGTTCACGAGAACGGAGCCTTCCGAGGGGGTCAGCAAGCCGCACGCCATGCGCAGCGTCGTGGATTTGCCGCAGCCGCTTGGGCCGATGAGCGCTATGGCTTGGCCGGGCTGAACCGCGAACGTGACGTCGCGGCATGCCGTGAGGAGCTCGGCGCCGTCGTCGAATTCGACGCTGACGTGCGAGAAATCGATATGTGCGCCCTGTGTTTGCATGATGGCATCATAGCATTGGGAAAATTGAACATCGTCCCAGGGGTAATGTTCAATTCAGAACAATTGAACATTACCCCTGGGACGATGTTCAAGTTGCGCTACTTGATGTGGCCGAGGAAGTCTTTCGTGCGATCGTGCTTGGGATGGTCGAAGACCTCGGAGGGCGAGCCCTCTTCGACGATGACGCCGCCTTCCATGAAGATGACGCGGTCGGCGACTTCGCGCGCGAACCCCATTTCGTGGGTGACGACGACCATGGTCATGCCGGCTTCGGCCAGGCTGCGCATGACGTCGAGGACGCCGCGCACGAGCTCAGGGTCGAGCGCCGACGTGGCTTCGTCGAAGAGCATGACGTGCGGATCCATTGCCAGGGCGCGGGCGATGGCGACGCGCTGCTGCTGACCGCCGGAAAGCTGGTCGGGCAGGAAATCGGCGCGGTCGGCCAAACCCACGCGCGCGAGCTGCTCCATGGCGATGCGCTCGGCTTCTTCGTTCGAGCGCTTAAGCACCTTGCGCTGCGCCAGCATGACGTTCTTCTTGGCGCTGAGGTGCGGGAACAGGTTGAATTGCTGGAAGACCATGCCCACGTGCTCGCGGAGCTTGTCGACATTGGTGTTGGGGCCGGTGATTTCCTCGCCCTCGATGAAAATGTGGCCGCCCGTGGGCTTCTCGAGCAAATTGATGCAGCGCAGCATCGTCGATTTTCCCGAGCCCGAGGGGCCCAGCACCACGACGACCTCGCCGCGCTTCACGTCGATGTTCACGTCGCGCAGCACTTCGGTGTCGCCAAACGACTTCGAAAGGTGCTGAATGCTGACCATGATGTCGGATGAATTGGGCTCGCCCACGGCAGATCCTTTCCAATGCGCTTGCAACCTGCTTATTATAATGCGTTGAGGCCTACGTACGTGCTGATTTATGGGTGAAGGAGCGGCGCATGCACGACATGCATTGCCACTTGGGGTTCATGGAAAACGGCGAAGAGGTTGCGGCTGACGCGCTTACGGCCGGTTCGCTGCTGTTCGCGAACACGGTGACGCCGGATGAATGGCGCGATGCGCGCAAGCGGTTCGCATCGTTTGGCAACGTCGTCGTCGGATTCGGGATGCACCCATGGTGGGTAGACGAGCGGTGGCGCATCGAAGAGGAGCTTGACGGCGCGCAACCCGACGTGATCGGCGAAGCGGGCCTCGACCTTGGCAGGCGCCATGCGGAAACGCGCGCGCTGCAGCTACGCACGTTCGAGGCGATCGCCAGCTGGGCAGGCAGTCGCGGCGGGAAGCTCCTTTCGCTTCACTCGGTTCACGCTGCGGCAGAAACGCTCGAGATATTGGAACGCACGGGGGCGTTGGAATCGTGCACGTGCATCTTCCATTGGTTCACCGGGCCGAGCGACCTGCTGAAACGCGCCGTGCAGGCGGGTTGCCTGTTCTCGGCTGGGCCGCGCATGCTCGCCACCGGCAAGGGACGCGAGTACGTGAAGGCGATTCCCGTAGGGCAATTGCTGCTGGAAACCGATGCGCCCCCCGAACAGGGCCAGCGGTATTCGTACGCCGAGCTGCGAGCAGAGTTGGAAAGCGCTGCGGCAAGCATTGCCGGCATTAAGGGCGCCGATGCGCTCGAGGTCATCGAAGCGACTTCCCGCAAGCTGCTGGCGCTAACTTGAACGCTCGCCCCAGTTGAACGCTCACCCCAGGGGTGATGTTCAAATTGAATTTGAAC
>JAFUCC010000190.1 GCA_017459925.1 Eggerthellaceae bacterium | reverse complement strand
TACCTGGGCGGGAAGGAGCTGCGCGCCTGCGCGCAGGATCCGGATCGCCTGGCCCGCGCGCTCGGGCAGGCGGGCTTCTCGGCGTTCGACGGGGCCATGCTGGCTCAGGCCGCATGCGTACTCGGGCTCGCCCCGGCGGAAGCCGAATTCCAGCTCGACGTCCTCGCCGACGGAAGCCTGGGCGACGTGTTCGCCATCGGAGTGCGCTTCGACCAGCTGCCGTCCGCTGAGGTCCGCAAGTTCTTCACGAGTGGCGCCGGCGCCGCCCTCATGGAGCGGCTGCGGGAATGGGGTATCGCCGACGGTCGAGCGGCGCATGTGGCGGACATGGCCTTCACGCGCGGCGCGAACGTCTTGAGGGACGACGGATCTTCTGTGCCCTTCGGGTTCTCGCTCCTTCCCGGCTGGCTCAAGGTGCGGTGGCGTGGTGGCGTTCTGCAACCCGCCAAGATGTACATGGAGGCGAGCGCGGGGCCGGTGTAATCGTCGCAGCGTTCGGCTTGCAATCGCCATCCGTTCTGTAGGATGAGTAACAGGACTGTCCTGTGGCTCATTTTTTGGAAATCACCCGAATTCGAAGCCCATCACAGAAATGAGTCACAGGACAGTCCTGTTACTCATCCTGTTACTCATCGGGGGAGGGCCGGACGCGAGAAACTGCCAGGATGGATGATGCCGTGATTGGGCGAAGGCGATGACCGCGTTGAGGCCGGAAATCCCCGCGGCTAGCGTTATGGGATCGTGCTCGCGCGCGTAGTCGTTGAGCTTCACTATATAAAGCGCGCGAATGACGCAGCTCGCGAGCATCACTGCGAGCCCGTTTACCTGGGGCAGGTTGATGGTCGGGAATACGGCCACGACGATGCCCGCTAGGACGAAGCCTGCCGACACCCATGTCTTAGCGCCGACGCCGCGTTTCATGACCAGCAGCATTACGGGCAGCACGACAACGGTCATCGACAGCGTGAAAGCGCCGGTTGACACGTCGAAATACTCGAGCCCGACAAGGTTGAGCACGTTGTAAGCGGTGTTCATGACGCTCAGAACCATGATCCTGCGCGCGAGCAGCCAGCGATCGCGCCGGAAGGCAGATGCAATCCTGCGCGCGAAACACGCCCCCATGAGCACCGCGCCGATAAGCGACGTGATGCACGTGGTGGCGAAGGGGTTCACGTCGTCGGGAATAACGGAGAAGATGACGACCTCGCACGACCAGCAAAGCGTCACCGCCAGAAGGCAGATGTTCGCTTGCAGGTTGTTCACTATGGCTCCCTTCCCCTCGGTCCATCTTGCAGATAAGTGCGGAGCTTGCGCCGCGAACAGGCAGTGACGTTCTGGAACCCCCGGATTGCCCTGTGTCAACATATGCAGGCACCGTGCGATCTCCGGCAAAAGAGGCATTTGAAGGGGGTGCAAGACCTATGGGCGTATCAAGCATCGTGATAAGCTGCGGATGCTAGCGAAAAAACTGAAGAGGTCCGCATCGTCGACGTCGATCGCTCGATTACCTTCAACAACGGCAAGGACAGCGTGGCCAAGCGCATCGCGGCTCACGAGGCGAGCCATGAGCGGCAAGCGCCCTGAACCCCCTCAGCCTCCTTGCTCGACTTCGGCGATCTCTTTCTGCGAGGTCTCCTTCAGGGAGTACGTGTCGAACGCGGGCGTGGCAGGCAGCTGAATCTCTATGCGGTCGATCTTGTGCATCACGACGTGGCCGCGTGCCATGGACAGGCCGAATACGTGCCCTCCCCGCGTCCGGTCCTCCGATAGGAAATGCACGTGCCAGCCGGGGGCGTTGATGCCGTCCATGTAATCCGGGTGGTAGACGCACACGAGCGTGCCGCCCAGCTTCTCGAAGACGAATTCCCGCTGCGTCGTGGCGAGCATGTCCTTGAGGGTGACGTGATCTGCCCGGTACGCCGATTCCGAGCGCGCAGATACGCTGTCGAAGGCGCCGCTCACCGTCGCAACGTGCATGCTGTTCAAGGCGAAAGCCTCGTCGAGCTTGCAGGTGAGCTCGTGTTTCAGGGCCCCGATGTCGAGCGGCCCTTCCAGCTTGAATGCGGTGCCGCCTTCGACCGAGGCGGCGGAGGCGAACGGCACGCCGGCATCTGGCGCGGGCCTCGCGACGGATCCGTCGTGGCGGGCGCGGTAACACACGCCGTCGAGCAAGATCATCTCGCCGTCCACGCCCTCGAAGGTCCCCAGCCCGACGTTGCCCATGCTTTCCAGCTCTTGCACGGTTATCACGCTGCGCGTGTATCCCGCCACGAGGGCTTGCAGCGTTGACACCTGAAACATCTTGTTCTCCATACCGCGCTCCTCGTAACTAATGGGCAGGGGGTGAACGGAAAACCCGCCTCCTGCTCATTCCATATTACAATGCTTTTGGCTCGAAACGCCGACGACGTACGGGGGGAGCGAAGATGGAATACAGAAAGCTTGGGGACGCCTACTACATCCGCCTCGACAGGGGCGATGAAATCGTCTCGTCGGTTATCGCCGTCTGCGAAAAGGAGAGCGTTGGCTCCGCCACGTACAGCGGCATCGGCGGATGCAGCGAAGCGCAGATCCAGACCTTCCTCCCCGAAACGAGCGAGTTCGAGACGCGAACGCTCGCCGGCATGCTGGAACTCGTGTCCCTTACCGGCAACGTCGTATCCGACGAGGAAGGCGGCCTCTTCTCCCACGCCCACGCGGCCTTCGCCTACAAAGACGGCAAAGACCACCGTATCGCAGCAGGGCACATCGAGTCGATCACCGTCCTATACACGGCCGAGATAGAGATGAGGCCCGTTACGGGCGGCGCCATCGGGAGGCGGTACGATCCGGAAACGGGCACGGGCTTCTGGAGCTTTTCCGG
>JAFUCC010000189.1 GCA_017459925.1 Eggerthellaceae bacterium | reverse complement strand
GGTAAGGGCAGCCGAGGGCGCCTTCCCCGAGGGGGCGCGGCTCGAGGCGAGCCTCGTCGCCGACGGGGCCGAGCAGGCCAAGGTGGAAAGCGTGGTTCAGGCGGAGCGCGCCGGCGGCAGGCACGTCGCCGCCAGCTACGTTATCGACGTGAGCGTGCTCGACGTTGACGGCGCCGAGCTGCAGCCCGCGGACGGCGCCGCGGTCGAGGTGTCCTTCGCCGCGGCCGAGGCGGCGGACCAAAACCTGACCGCCGGCGTGTACCACGTGCGTGAAACGGAAGGCGGCGCGCTCGAGGCCGAGGCTCTCGACGTCACCGAGGAAGGCGGCGGCGTGACCGCCGCGACCGACGGCTTCTCCTACTACACCGTCGAGTTCACCTACAACGACTTGCAATACGTCATGGAAGGCGACGCCACCGTGGCGCTCGCCGACATCCTTGCGGCCGTGGGCCTTTCCGGTGAGCCCAGTGCGGTCAGCGTGAGCGACCCCGAGCTGTTCTCCGCCGAGGAGGCGGACGGCACCTGGACCGTCACCGTCCACAGGGCCTTCTCGAGCACCGAGTGGATGAAGGTGACCATCGCCGGCGTTGAGTACCAGATTACGGTGACGGATGACGATACTACGGGAACAAAATTAACCAATGGCGGCACCTTGTCTGCGGGCACGTATTACCTCGACGGAAACGTGACGCTCACTCAGAAAATCTCAGTAAATTCAGGCGAGGTCGTCCTCAACCTCAATGGCCATACTTTGACAGGAAACGGGAACGATACTGTTTTCTCCGTCACAGGAGGCTCTTTAACCGTTAATGGTGAGGGTATGATAACCGGTGGCAAAGGCGAGACAAATTGGGAGAACAACTCTTATCGTCGCGGTGGCGCTTTCGCCATTCGTGGAGGGCAAGTAACTGTCAACAATGTCACTATTACCGGCAACGAGGCCCACTGGGGCGGAGGAGCGATTGTGGCTGGTGGCACCTTCACGATGAACAACAGTACGATATCAGGGAACACATCGGTTCCCTACAGCACTTGGAACAGCGGCGGGGCGGTCTTTGTTCAGAGTGACGGCACTTTCATCATGAATGGCGGATCGATCACTGGTAATACATCCGAGAACGGGACGTTTTGCGGCGTAGATATTAATAGCGGAACGTTCAAGGTTTCAGGTAACGCGGTAATTGCCAATAACACATACAACGGTCAGCAGAAAAACTTCAGCGGCACGGTTACGGTAATCGGAGAGCTTACAGAAGGCGCCAATATCGGTGTTACGCATAGCCCCGGCGTGTTCACGTCGAGCACGGGAAGCGTCAAGGCGAGCGACTACCAGGACAGGTTCACCAGCGACGACCCCAATTACTCGGTTGTGGTGGAGGGCAACGAGCTGAAGCTGGGCGCGCCTCGACACAACTGGAGCTACACCGCCAACGAGAACGTGATCACGGCCACCTGCAATCATCAGGGTGGCACCTGCAGCGTGGGCAAGCAGACTGTTACCCTGAACGCCGAGGGCAAGGCTTACGATGGCGCTCCCGTCGTCGCGACGTGCGTCAAGAGCAGTGGGTGGACCACGGCCAACGAGCTCGCTGAGCCGGGAGCCATCACCTACAGCCCGGCCGATCCCACGAATGCGGGTACCTATACCGCAAGTGTGAGCGTGGGCGACGCGACGGCGACCAAGAGCTTCACCATTGCCAAGGCGCCCGCGCCCGAGCTGACCGACCCCCAGAAGCCCAAGGCCAGGGAGGGCCTGACGTACACGGGCGAGCAGCAGGAGCTCGTGACCGCGCCGGACGAGGAGGCCCCAGCCGGCTACACCGTGAAGTACAGCCTCGACGGCGAAACCTGGAGCGATGAAATCCCCGTCGGAACCGACGCCGGTAGCTACACCGTGAAGGTGCGCTACGAGGGCGACTCCAACCACGAGACCTTCGACGGCGAGGGCATCGCCGTGACCATCGCGCCCAAGCCCACGTATTCCTGCACTTCGGGCGACGGCGCCAGCTGGACGAAGGGCTCGTCAGATCCGCTCACCTTCACCTTCAAGCGTAGCGTCGACGACGGCAAGACCTACAAGGCGTTCAAGGGCGCCAAGGTCGACGGCGCCGACGTGCCGGAGTCGGCCTACGCCACGGCCGAGGGCAGCCTCGTCCTGTCGATGACGACGACCTACCTCGAGACGCTCTCTGCGGGAGAGCACGAGCTGACCGCCGTCTTCGAGGACGGCGAGGCCACCGCCAAGTTCACCGTGAACGACGCAAAGACGAGGCCCGCCGCGGCCGCGTCTTCGGATTCTTCGTCGCCCAAGACCGGCGACGCGCTGCCCGTCGCGACGCTCGCGGCTTGCGCCGCGCTGGGAGCCGCAACGATGCTCGTGTCGCGCAGCCGTATCCGTAAGCCCGCGCATGCCGGCAAGCACGCCCGCAGGTAAGCTGGGGTATTGGGGTAGGCCCCAGCTCCGACAGGATGAGTAGCAGGACGTTCCTGATGCTCATTTCGCTGGAGGGCCGCAGGAATTAGTTACGCTAAGCGCGAAATGAGTATCAGGAACGTCCTGCTACTCATTATCAAAAAGGCTTTGCCGTCGCTTCCGCAGCTAGCAGAACAAGTCGTCAGACGTCACGACCGATTGAACGGCGCCTGCGTATTTGCCCTCCTTTACGCCGTACGTGGTTACCAGCGTAACATGGACGGCGCTGCGCGTCTTGGTGAGCGTCTTGAAGTCGCTCACCTTGTGGCGCAGGGATTCCTCGACGCCCTTGGTGATGGCGAAATCGTGCTCGTGCGCGTGCGGCGCGATCCCGAGACGCGCGCCTACATGGAGAAGAGGTGCAGCAGGGGCGCCGGAGCGAAGAGGAAGAGCAAGAAGGAGGCGATGCGCTGCCTTCAGCGCTACGTCGTCCGCGAGGTCTACCATGCGCTGCGCCACCCATTCGAATCGCCCTCCGGATCGGAGGGGGCGGAGCTTCGCGCAGCGCGCAAGAAGGCGCGCCTCACGCAGGCCGACGCGGCAGCCGCAATCGGCTGCTCGATATCGGCGATCTCGAAATACGAGACGGGCAAGAGGCGCTTCAGGGAGATCGGCAAACGCTAGTTCAGCCACGCACCCTATGCCCTGCATGGCCTATTGCAACGTTGACCAAAGCGCCGTGCCCGGCGTGCGTCTCGCCCTGGCGGCGCGCATGATGGGCGCTACGTTATCTCGGGTAGCCGCGCCTGTCCGCTTCGGGTGCCAGCGGCGGGCATGGGTGGATGGCTGGTGTCACCAGTTCCTTCGGCGAGCCCCCGATGAAACTTACTGAAACTTAGATCGGCACCCTCGGGCTTCCGCGACCTGCGCTTTCGCGCTCGCAGGCACCAATAAACCGCTCCGGATGAAACTTACGGAAACTTAGACTGCGCTTACGCCCAGAACGGCACATAGCGCATGTAGCGCGGCGCAGTGTCGGGGTCCACCGGCTTAATCAACCCGGCGTCGACCGTGTCCTTGATGACGCGGGACGCTTTCACCTTCGCGTTGCCCTCCAGGGCGAAGAGGTTGCGCACGTCGGCGTTGGTAAGAGCGTTCGCGGTCACGCTCGCGAGACATGCCTGCATGTAGCAGGTCCGAACCCTGTCCTCTTTGCTCGTCAGATCGAATGGAATCTTCGAGTAGATGGTTGCCTTCGTGAACTTGTCCGACTGGTTCTCTACACGCGGGGCGAGGAGGTTCTGCGAACTCGTCGCAGTAACGATTTTGTCGTAACCGCTTCCACGCTCTTCGCAGATGCCGCACTTGTGCATGAAACCCGCCATCGCCTCGTTGCGGGACTGTGGAACCGTGTCCACAATTCGGCCTATCTCCACCAATGGGGCGCCTGCGTTCGAGAATTCGATTCTGCCGTCGAACACCTCGACCATGGGGCTCGTGCCGCTTATGTCGAGTGCTTGGTGAACCATCATGTTGGCCGTCAGCTCACGCACGGCGATTTCAGGAAAGCTCACCACATTATGGCGGATGGTGCCGTCGATGACCTCTTCCTTCGGGATGATGGCCATGACAAATTGCACGACCTCTTCGTGCGAGATGGCGTAGCCCTTCGAGAAGGCTCGCTCCTGGATGCCGTCGAGCCGCCCGTCGCCTCGGTATTGGATGACGCGCACCGCCCGTTTTGCGAGCTGCCTGAACTCGGTGAGGTCCACAGCGATCATAAGCGCTCCGAGATTCGTGATGCCCCAGCCGCCGGCATCGTTGCGCACGATGAACTCCTCGTTTTCGAGGTCGGCGAAAATCTTGTCCCGCGCAGTCGGGATTGGAAAGCCCAGCACACGATAATAGCTAGGGTAGTCGAGCAGGCTCAGCACGTCATCTTCGGGAAGGTCCTCCGCAGCGAGGCGGATCTCGTAGGGCGTGCGGCATCAATCCTCCGTTTCTTGCGCTCTCGCTTATTCTACCAGTGCCGAATAAGGAGAAAGCGAAGGCGCCGCCGGTTGTCGGGCAGCGCCGTAAGCTGCAGGTGCTGAAGGCTATAGTGAAGAGGATTAAGGTGAAGCTACGAGCCCAGCTTGCCCGCTCGTTCCTCGGCCACGTCAGGTGCTTCGCCGTACCATTTTGTTCGGAACTCGGCCACGGTCATCGTCACGCCCACTTCGGAAAGATCCTGCTTCTTCTCCTGGTATGTGTCGGTGATTATCGAATCGTCAAACATCACTTTCAGATCGCCCTCATGGGGAAGGTCGACGCCGAAGCCTCGCGCGATGTGGAGAAGCGCCCGCGCGATGCCAGTGATGGACTGCTCCAGGACGTGCTCGTGCCTGGCGATGTTGCGCATCAGGGCGGAATTGTCGCTACTCACCTCGGTCGCCGTCTTCACGTATCCGGTCGAATCGAAATCGAAATACGTCAGCCCCAGGCCGCAAAGGTCGCCCAGCATCTGGAGGGCGATGCGGAAGGCCTCGACCTGCGAGCTCGTGCGCAGCGCCGGCGCGAACTCCTGAATCATGTCGTCCGAGCTCATGACCTTGCGGAATACGGTGCAGTCCTGCCTCCCGAAGGGTATGGCCACGCGCTTCTTCTTGCCGTCCTGCTCGCGATCGAACATCACATCGGAAAGGAACACGCGCATCTTGCTGATGTCCACCTCCGTGATCATCGCATCGAAGGCAACGTCCACCGCCTGTATCGCGTCGATGGCGTCCGCGAAAATGGATTGTCCATAAGGGCTCATGTCCACCCGCGTGTTCTCGATCGCCGGCTTCACGATGGCGAAGGTGGGGAAAGGGCGCCCGGTGTCGTATTCCGCGCATACCCCCTCGGGCTCTATCCTCCGCCCCTCATCGTCGAAGCAAACCGCCACGATCCTATACGTGGGGAAAGCGTCGGAATCTACAGCCACGTTTCCAGCTCTGGCTTCAGATTGTGAAGGTGAAGAAGGGGAAGGCGAAACGCCGTTTCCAGATGGCGAAAACGGGCCCGCGTTTCCATGGGAAGAGTCCTCCGTCATCGCGGGCGCATACCCTCCACCTTTCGAAGATGGTGAGGAAAAGCCTTGCGAAGATGAAGGTTGGGAAAGCGAAGCAGGGAAAGATAAAGCTGGTGAAGGTGCAGAAGATGTCGAACCATCGCCGATAAGGTGCATCTGCAGCTGGTCGACGGCTTTCCCCCGGTAGAAAGCCCTCGTGACGAACGCGCACTCGGTCACCCGGTCTTCATCCCAGCTCAGGGGAATCACCATCCGCGCATCGTACCTGCGGATGCGAACGTCCTTGCTGCCCGCATCAACCCACAGCGCCCATGCCCCGGTCCCCATGCCGAAGGCCCGCACAACGGTCGCCTGCGCGGAGGGGAAGAAGCCCGTCTGCGTGAAGAACGATTCCAGCCATTCCGTGCACTCCTGCGACTCGCTTACCACCTGCGTCTTGTCGTTGAGAAGCAGCGATCCCCATTCCCGGCAAACCCGCATGGCCGGATGGATCGAGCGCCTATGAACCTCGTACACCCTCCCGAACCCGTCCGAGTCGCGGTAGTCGTAGAAGGCCCCGCTCGCCTCCATCCACTCATGCCAGGCGCGAATGTGCTCCTGCATGGCCTCAAGCGGCAGCCGATACCCAAGCGATGTCAGGTACTCCCGCACATGCGCCGGCACCCAGTAGTCCTTCTTGTCAACGCTGCTCATGCCCGGATGGCTGGCCGCTGTCGTTCTTCGGCATGTTCCGGGGACGCCCCGGCTCGCCCCTGCGCGTCTGCGGTTACCTGGGCGACGCCGAGAAGGCGGCGTGCGCGGCGGATCTGGAACACCTGGCAGCGGTTTTCGATGCGGCGGGCTTCGCCGCCTACGACGGCGCGATGCTCTCTCAGGTTTCCGCGCTCATGGCCGCCGCCCCCGGCGGCCGCTGGCGCAAGGCCGTGCGATCCGCCTTCGCCCGCGCCCTTCCCGTGGAGCTCGAAGGCGGCATCGGGCGCTACGCGTTCACGCTCATGCCCCAATGGGCGAAGGCACGCTGGACCGGCGGCGAGCTGCAGCCCGCCAAGCTCTACCACTTCGCCCATGCCGGATTGCTCGAATAGCCGCAGCGACGCTTCACTCCGCTAGAAGGGCAAGCGCGGGTAGCGCTTCAGGCGCAGCAGGAAGCCGAACGGGTCGGCGGCCTCCGCATCCCCGCATGCGGATTCGACGCGACGCAAAGCGGCGTGGACTTCGGCGGCGATTCCGTCGATGCGCTCGCGCTGGCCGTCGTCAAGGTACTCGTAGAGCCTGCCTCCCGCGAAGCCTTCGGCCGTCACGCCCAGGAACAGCGCCGCCAAGCGCGCGTCGTAGCGCCCGGTCGCGCGGAGCAGGCCCACGACGTCGGCGGTCACCTCGTCCCACACGGGCAGCACGTCCTCCGGCATGAGACGCCTGCACACGACGTGGGCGCACTCGTGGTTAAGCCGGATATCGCGCGAGACCCGCAGCCATTCTTCCTCGGGATAGGGCGTCATGCCTGCACGCACGCCGCTGTACGGCCCCTCGGAGATGACGACGATCTCTGCCCGGAACGCGCCGGGAGCGGACGCGAGCCTCTTGAACTCGGACGCCCAGTCATCCCCGCCGCCCGCGAGATACTCCTCGCGTTCGCGCGCGACCACGCCCCAGTCGGCGAGCCCCCGGTACGTGATCGCGCCCACCGTGCGCGCTATCGGCACAGGCTGCGATTTGTGCCCGACTATCCGCAGGAACGTCTCGAAGTCGGCACGCTTCTTCAGGAACAGCACCTCGACCGGCCCGGCGGGCGTACCAACCGCCAAGAGCGCATCTTCCTCGTCGCCGATGAAATGCCCGAAATCCGCCCCTTCGGGCGCGATGCCGCGCCCGGCCGCCAGCCGGTGCGCCTCCTGCGCGTCTTCGGCAGGCGCAACGTAGAGCTGCGGGAACCTCTCGGCCAACGCCGCCAGAACAGCCCGCCCCCTGATGCCTTCGCACATGGGAATCGCCTCCAGACTTCGATAGGTCACGCCGTAGTTTACACGCACTTGATGCGGACTTCGTCCCGCGCAGCCCGCCCGCAACGCTAGAGCCGCTTTCGCGGAAGACCGTTTTCGCGCTTGCAACGTTGCAAAGAGTTCTGCTTACCCCGCCGGCCTTTGCGCTGCTACGTTATCTCGGGTAGCCGCGCACGGCGTCACCGATGGCCGGCAGGCGGGGTAAGCAGAGCCGCTTCGCGTTCCCGCTGCAGCGCGTCCGTCGCCGGCGGCGTCGCCAGCGCAGCAGCAACGCCCAGTCAACCCGCGACCGGGCCCAGAAGCCGCCACGCCAGCCGCCGACAGCCCCGCAAGTCCCTCGGGTAGAAACCCAAACCGCTTGCAACCGACACCGCCCGCCGCAGCCGCCCAGGCAAGCCGATGCGAGCTCCAATCATGTGCGGCACGGCTGATGACCTCGGGCACCGCCGGGCGCACCGCACGAGCCCCAGGGCACCGCTCGACGCTCCGAGTGCCCTAACCGGCAGTCGGTCTCGTCCGTCGCTCGTGATAGGTGGCCCGCCAGTCCGCGCAGATCGCCTTGGCCTCCTCGGCCCGAAGCCCCGGAAACTCCCGCACCAGATACGACGCCGCTAGCGCGGTGTTCACAGCACCGCCGTCCCGCAACGCATCCAGGAACGCGAAGTACTCGCTATCGGGTTTAAGACTGCGCACGTCTTACTTACTGCCTTCTACTGCCTAGCTACTGCCTAATACTGCCTATTTACTGAACAGTGTAGTACTGCGAGGGGTCGTTCGCGCTGTTGCCATGCCAGACGAGCAGCCCCCGCGCTGCCATGTCCTTCAGTGTGTTCGAAGCGGTCTGGCGCCCCACGCCCGCCGCATCGGTTAGCGCCTTGGTGGTCACGCGTCCCTGTTCTCTCGCCAGCTCGTAGGCGATGTGCTCTCTTTCGTTCAGCCCCTCGGGCAAGCCGCCGGTCATTCCGCTTAGCCCCGCAGGGCTGTCGTCTAACGGCAGAAACACCGTTGAAGTCTCTGGGTCGACCGTCTCGGCGAGCGTCGGCGTGCTGTACCCGCACGATTCCCACTGCTCAACCATGTTGGGCACGCCGCTACCGGCCCTCTCCCCGACGTCGATCATCGTGAACATCTTCAGCATCGTCTTGTTGCGGGCGTCGGACGTCCCGCCCCGGAACGCCTGCTCTATCCCCACGCGGAAGCCGCCGGGATTCGTAAGCTCGATTCCCTCTTCAGTCCACCTGCAAACTACGGCACGGCTCGCAGCGTAATCGGCATTCGTGAGCATGTTGGCGAGGGCTTCCCTCAACGCCTCATGCGCCGGGGTGTCCTCCACGCGGTAGATGCCATCCAGCTTGAAGGGCACCTTGAGCGCCTTCTTGAGCTTGCCGTACGCGCGCTCGTAGAAATCGAACACGTTACCGGACCAATCGGGGTCTTGCGAGGTGAACCTGTCCTCCCAGCGTCTGTTGCTGCCGCGCTGCTCGCGGTAGTCCAGGAAGTAGTTCGGGAAGTCGTGCACGATCTTCCATTCCTGGCCGAACATCAGCACGCCCGCACGAGTCGGGACTACCGTGCCGTCTTCCAGCTCGTCGGCCGCGCCAATACGGCATAGGAACTGGTCGTCGGGCAGCGTCGTCCAGGCGCCGCCGCTGTGGTTGATGTTGTACGCCGTGCGGTAGCTGTGGATCGTCTCGGCGTCGAGGTCGGAGAGCTTCGAGTGCTCCGACAGCTCCAAGTCGAGCGATTTCTCGGAAGAGTCGCGGAGCATGGCCGCCACTTCCTCGCGGCTGCAATGGTAATCGCCCGTGAACCTGCGCCGGTAGGTTCCCTTGAAGGGATCCCTGCCCTCGTACACGGGCCGGTTGTCGGGCAGCGCCGTTAGATGCAGATATTGAAGATGGGGAAGGCGAACCTAAGCCCCCAGCTTTCCCGCGCGTTCCTCGGCAACATCGGGTGCCTCGCCATACCACTTCTGCCGGAACTCGGCCACGCTCATCGTCACGCCCACCTCGGCCAGATCTTGTTTCTTTTCTTGGAAAGTGTCAGTGATGATTGAGTCGTCGAACATGACTTTCAGATCGCCCTCATGGGGAAGGTCGACGCCAAAGCCGCGTGCGATGTGGAGAAGGGCCCGCGCGATGCCAGTGATGGACTGCTCAAGAACATGCTCGTGCCTGGCGATGTTGCGCATCAGGGCGGAATTGTCGCTACTCACCTCGGTCGCCGTCTTCACGTATCCGGTCGAATCGAAATCGAAATACGTCAGCCCCAGTTTTGAAGATGGTGAAGAAAAGCCTTGTGAAGATGAAGGTTGGGAAAGCGAAGCAGGGAACGATAAAGCTGGTGAAGACGTGGAAGGTCTCGCCCCATTACGCACCCCGCAAGGCATCGTCCATCATGGCGTACCTCACCGCGTCGATGGAATGGTCGTTGCCGTCGGGGATCTCGTCCAACGGCGGTGACGGCACCAGCTTGTCTACAATGAGCAGCAGGAACGTCCTGCTACTCATCCCGGTCGCGGACGGCGGCGGTGATCACGGCCGCCACGACGGCGAGCAGGGCCGCGCAGCCGACGAAGCCCAGCCGGTAGCCGTCGATGCCGGGCGCGAGCGCGGTGAGGCTGACGATTGCCGCCGTGCCGAACGCGGCGCCGACCTGCATGAGCGTGTCGAGCACCGCGGTGCCGTGCTGGATGACCTCGTTGGGAAGCGCGTTGATGCCCCAGGTGTTCGTCGGCGTCGCGACCATCTGCCAGCCGAACGTCTCCACCATGTACAGCGCCGCGAACAGCGCGAACGACGCCACGAACAGCTTGCGCGTGGACGCCCTGCCCAGGATGGCCGCGTTCATGGGGATGACGACGGCCTCCACGAGCGCGTACACCGACACGAGCCACTGCACGTCGGTCTCGCCGACGCCCATGTCGTCCATGATGACGGGCAGCGCCGGCGCCAGCAGCGTGTAGTTCAGCTCCGCGAGCAGGCAGCCGAGCAGCAGTATCGAAACCTGGACTATCTGTTGCCTAGTGAGTCCCATGGCTGACAATCATAAAAATAACCGGGGGCAGGTACTGCGAACAGCGGGTGACAATCTGGAACCTCCCTTGCGTGGCATGGGGCGCCCTATACAGTGAGTCAGGGTTACGAGCCCTGATTCGCTTTAGACGACCTCAGGAAGGGGTGCTACGCATGAAGGGCTTGCGAAAGCTGCTGTTGCCGATTTTGCTGCCGTCATCGCGTTTTCTTTGGCGGCGTGCATGCAACAGGAGGAGATTCGGTTCGGGACCGCCGGCGTGGGCGGCAATTACTACGAGTTCGGGCAGGCGTATGCCGAGAAGGTGGCGCTGGACGCAGGCGTGACCTTCGACGTCAAAGAGACTGCGGGCAGCGCGGCCAACATCCGCTTGCTCTCGGGCGGCTACATTCAGCTGGCCATAGCGCAAGCTGACATGATCGCAGACAATGTGGACGGTTTCAGCGCCATCGCCTCCCTGTACACGGAAAGCTGCCAGATAGTGGCGCGCGAGGATATCGAAACGGTCTCGCAACTGCGCGGCAAGCGCGTGTCCATTGGCGAGAGCGAGTTTGGCACAGAGACGAACGCGCACCAGATCTTGCAAGCTTACGGCTTGTCGGCCGGATCCGTGACCGAGCTCAACATGTCCTACGCGCAGGCTTCGGAAGCCATGAAGAGCGGCGAAATCGATGCCATGTTCGTCACCGCAGGCTTCCCAACTGCTGTCGTTAAGGACCTGGCGAGCTTGCAGAAGGTCAACCTGTTGCCCATCACGGGTGAAGCGCTCGGCAACTTGACGGAGGCATACGATTACTACGTCGAGCAGGTCGTGCCCGCCGGAACCTACCCCGGCATCGACAAGCCGGTCCCAACGGTGGGGGTCAAGTCCTTCGTGCTTGCAAGCGACAAGCTTTCCGCGCAGACGGTATACAAGCTCACCGAAGGCCTGTTCGCGCATGGCGACGATATTGCAAAGGCGGCGCCCGTCGATTTCGAGCTCACCGAGAAGTCGGCAGTGACAGATATCGCCATTCCCTTCCACGAGGGCGCCAAGCAGTATTACGCCGATGCGGGCGTGCAGTTGTAAGAGGGGATGTGAGATAGCGTATGCCAACGTTCCAATTTGACATGTACCAAGCCATCGCCTTGGCTGTCGTGGCCCTTACGTTGGGCAACTTCATCCACAAGAAGATCAATTTCTTCGAGCGCTTCTGCATCCCGGCCCCGTGCTCGAGGACTTCGGCATATCGGGCGCCACCACGGTATGCACGGCGGCTGCCACGTTCGGCCTCATCATGGGCAGCCTCATCGGCGGTCCTATCGGCAACAACCTCATCAAGCGCAAGGATTTGCTGAAGACGGCTGTTCCGCAAGACGACTCGCTGTTGGTGGAAGAGGAGGAGAAGCACGAGCGCCAGTTCAACATGTACGCGCCCGCCGTCTTCCAGATGCTCATAGCAGTGGGCCTCGGCACGTTGGTTTCGTGGGCGCTTTCCGAAACGGGCTTGACCTTTCCCGTTTACATCGGGGGCATGATCGTCGCGGCCATCGTGCGCAACGTAAGCGAGTTCACCGGCAAGTTCGAGGTTCACATGGGCGAGATAAACGATGTCGGCGGCATCTGCCTGAACCTGTTCTTGGGCATAGCCATGATCACGCTCAAGCTGTGGCAGCTGGCCGACCTCGCGTTGCCGCTGATAGTGCTGCTTGCGACGCAGACGGTGTTCATGTTCCTCTACGCGCGCTTCGCGGTCTTCAACGTCATGGGCCGCGACTACGACGCTACGGTCATCACCGCGGGCACGTGCGGTTTCGGCATGGGCGCCACGCCCAACGCCATGGCCAACATGCAGGCTGTCTGCGACAAGTACGTGCCGTCGGTCAAGGCGTACCTGATCGTGCCGATAGTGGGCACTTTGTTCGTCGACTTCATGAACAGCCTGATCATCACTCTGTTCATCAACGTTTTGTAGGGAAGCTGCGCATGCCCCGGGCTGTCTTGCCTTGAATCAAAGTTGCCCGGCAGGGTGGGCGAAGCACACGTGGAGGGAACATGGACAAGCACAACATATTCGCGAGCATTCACGATTTCGTCTCGAAGGCGGACCATGACGTCGAAGATGCCGCCGACGAACGAGGCTACGACATCGCATACGACAACCTCGCCATGCCCGAGATTCGCACCGGCAAGGCCAAGCCGCAGCATGTCCAGCCCGCCGAGAAGCCGGAAATAAACTACGGCACGGCAGTCCCGGAGGTGCATGTCAAGCGCGCGTCAGACAGCTCGCAGGATAACGGTGTGTGAGACACTTACCCTGGGTAACCGTCCCACTGGAATGAGTAGCAGGACGTTCCTGCTACTCATTTCGGGAGGACGTTCCTGTTACTCGGGCGAGTGGAACAATCAGAAGATGAGGTGTGCGGCTGGGGCCACTATCAGCAAGCTGATGATGGTGCGTTCTAAGAACAGTATGAATAACTCGAGCAGGTTGACGGGAATCTTCGATCCCAGGATAAGGCCGCCGACTTCAGATAGGTAGATGAGTTGGGTTACCGAGATGACCGCCACGATGAAACGCGACATGTCGCTCGTGACGGTGGCTGCAGCGATGACAGACGGCGTGAACATGTCCGTGAAGCCGACGATCATGGTCTTGGACACGGAATCCGCCTCGGGCACCTGAAGCGCCTGCAGCAGCGGTAGGAACGGCGTGCCGAGCACTTCGAAGACCGGCGTATTGTTCGCGAGCACCAAGGCGAGCGTGCCGATGCACATGACCACGGGAAGCACCCCGAACCACATGCCGGCAGCGTTCCTAACGCCGTTTTCCAAAAATTGGCTGACGCCGCGATGCTCCTCGACGCGCTTGATGGCGAGGGACAGGCCGTATTGCACCGATGACGTGTAACCTTCAGGGAGCGACTCGGACATCGCGCGACCCTCGACCAGGTACGTGTCTTTCTTCAGGCTCAGCGGCGGAATGCGCGGAAGGATGATGGCGCACGCGATACCGATTGCGCAGATAAGCAGGTAGTTACAACCCGAAGTAGTCCATGAGCCCAACCTGGGCGAGCACGACAATGGAAAACGTGATCGATACTGCTGAGAACGTTGTCGAGACGACGGACGCCTCCCGCGCAGAATAGTAGCCGTTCTCGTACTGGTTGGCGGTGAGCATGACACCGAGCGTGCCATCGCCGATCCACGAGGTGATGCAGTCGACTGCGGCACGCCCCGGAATCTTGAACAGCGGGCGCATGACGCGCGTGAGCAGCGCGCCGATGAACTCGAGCAACCCGAAATCCAGCAGCAGCGGCAGGAGCAGTCCTGCCAGCAGGAAGATGATTACGAGCACTGTGAGCAGGCTGTTCAGCACGAACCCGCCCGCATCGGCGCAGGTGATCATGTATAGGACGCTCCCTTCATCATCTGCCCCGATTCTCATGAACGTCAGCCATATGAACACAGCGCCGACAACGCGGATTGTTGCCCAGATGGGCGTCGCCGCGAACGTCTCGTTGATTATCGGGTAGCTCGTGATGAACGAGGGCTTGCTTAGCGACGCCACTCCGAGAACCGCTGAAACCGTGACGATTACCACGCAGAGCAACGGCAGGAAATCTGCGAACGCGGTGCCGACGACGTCGGCGATGACCTTCACCGCAATGGTCCAGCTTCCATTGACTTGAATCGGAACCATGAAGAGCATGATTCCGATTGCGGAGGGGATGGCGAATCCCGCGATTTGTTTCGCATCGTAGTGCTTCATGATGATATTCTACCCGCATTTTCCTCCCCGCGTCGCGCTCCGGCGTTCGCAAAGCAGGATGAGTAGCAGGACTGTCCTGTGACTCATTTTCTGGTAACCACCCGAGTTCGCAGCCCACCGCAAAAAATGAGTAGCAGGACAGTCCTGCTACTCATCCAATCCATTTCGATGTTTACGATCATAAACTAATGGTGTAGTATACGATTGTAAACAAAAGCGGCAGAACCGGAGGAATGATATGACGGCCAAGCTCCTAAGTGCGCGCCAGGCGGCTGCTATGCTCGGCGTGTCGAAGGCGTACGCATGCCGCCTGTTCGCAAACGGGACGATTCCAGCCCAGAAGGTGGACGCAGATTGGGTGGTCCAGGAGAAGGACGTGCGTGCGTACCTCGATGACAAGGCAAATGTGCCCCAGTATTATCGCGACACCGAAGGCTGGGACCGGGACGATTACTACTTCCTGTACCGCGTCCTCGACCGCATGACACAAAATCGCAGGGGTCGCTACGACGAGGAGATCGCCGCCATCCAGCCGGAGCGTCTCTCCGATGTGGCGCGTGCCATCCTCGTCGCGCTTGGCGCGCCGGCGATGTTCGATTCGCTCAAGGGCGTCGGCTTCGAAGGCGTCCTCTCCCCGGCGGTCCTGCTGACGGATCATCCCAGCATGGGCGCTTTCCCCGCCTTCGAGAAGGTGGGGCTGATACTGTGATTAAGAAGCTCGACCTGAACCAGCTGATGGCCGCCTTGCATGACCTCGACGGCGAGCTCGACGGGAAGACGGTCGTCGTGCGCGCAGTGGGAGGGTTCGCCCTAGCCTGGCACAACGTGCGTGCCGACGGCCTCACCGCTGATGTCGACT
>JAFUCC010000047.1 GCA_017459925.1 Eggerthellaceae bacterium | reverse complement strand
TCGAATGCGCCCCACTTGTGTGGAACAGCGCGCCAGCACGGGTGTTCCAAAAGCAGGGAGTCCCCGGAGAAGCAAATCTCCCTTTATGGAACATCCGGGCTGGCGCGCTGTTCCATCCGGGCTGGCGCCCCGTTCCACTAGCGCGACGGCTACCTAACCGACGTAACTGCCAGCTGTACCACCAACACCCCGATTATCACGCCGACCACTATGGCGGCGATCGCCGGTCCGGCGAGCTTGCCCTTCGAGCGGTAATACGCGGCGCACGCGATTCCCGTTATGATCCCCGTCAGCCCTCCGTTAGAGTACCCGGATAGGCCCACGTTGTGCGCAAGCGCGGAGCTCGTCAGAATGCAGGCCCCGACGGCCAGGCACCCGCAAAGGAAGAACGCCCCGATGACCTTTCCCCAGCCTGGTTTGTTGTCGTTCACGATGAGTCCTTTCCGTAATGCATGATCGCCCTTGACAGCATACCCTTTTCGCCTCTCTAGGCGCATATGACAGCCGCAATCGTCATGCCTTCGAATACACCATGAGCATCCCGTTCTCAACTACGCCGAGCTCATTGCCCTCGACTGTCGCGATGGCGATGGAGCCAGGACCTCCGAGGTTGCGGATGTAGAAGTCGAGCCCGTCGAACTCCCACGTGATCGCGGTGTTGCGCTTGAACAGCGTCCTGGCGTGCATGTTGCCCGTGCCGTCAGAGCGGAAGGTGAGCTCTTGCCGGTCGTACGGCCTCACCATCCCGCTGCCGTCGGTGTAGGCCACGCTCTTCCACGTGCCGATGATCTGCTCCCTGCGCATCTCCTACCTCCTCTTGTTCTGGTTGAGGTACGCCCTCGTGGCGGACGTCCGCCAGAAGAGGGCGGCACCCACGATGATGAGGACGACCCCGACCGCACCGGTCGCGAACGAGCCGCTGCCCACGGCCCCCACCAGCACTACGATTCCCACGATAAGCAAAATGGAACCAAGCATTTCGAGTCCTTTCCCGAGAGCGGCAGATGGCCCGCCCTGCGGGCTGGGCCATCGCCGACAGCTTCCCTTGCGGCCTAATCTTTCGACATCCTGAATCCGGTGCCGGGCGTGTAGGTCTTCGTGTACCCGAATTTGGACTGCCCGACGTGCCGATGGGCTTGGGCCGATGAGAAGCTCCGCGAGCTTCCGGACGACCTCGACGAACCGCATCCCCCGGACCTGTAGCTTCCGTAGCCGCCGCTCTTCCCGTACCTTGCCATGATGTTCTCCTTTCGGTTCTTATCCTTCCCGGCCTCATGCCGGCGTTTCCGTATTTCGGCCCCAACCCGACCTGGAGGCATCGGCCGGGTTGGACCCTCCGCGGTTACCGCGTCCAGTAGGTCCAGCTCACGGGACCGTCCGAGAAGTTGATCTCGGGAACCCCGTTGTAGAGACTGATCTGCCCGGCCATCGCGATCCACGCATCCCCGCGCGATATGGCGTTGAGCATGTCCTCGCAGTAAGGGACGTCTTCGGCCCACAGGACCACCTGGGCGCGCTCGGAGCTGGGGTAGTCTGCGCCGATGTTGATGAACACTGGCATGCCCGGCGAGTTCTTGGCCTGGTAGACGCTCTTCACCGGCCCGGCGATCGTGCCGTACTGGCCAATCTTCGAATGGGCGTTGTACCAGCGGTCGGGCTCCGGGATGGCGAGCAGCTCCGAGTTCGTCGTGGGCCAGCGCGAGTCCTGGTAAGTCGGCTTGCTGGACTTCGGCTGCTGCCAGGACGGCGCCTTCGAGGCCTGCGTCGCTGTTGCAGTCGCCGCAGGCGTGGCTGACTTCGTCTGGGACGGCGCCTTGCTGCTCGTAGTCCCGCTGCGTCCGCCGGAGCAAAACACCAGGGTTGCCACCACGAACAGACCAACCATGAACTTTCCGAACCCGCTCATCTCACTACCTCCTCGATCGATTTCCGACGATTTAAATGCTAATCGCACGCCGACCCGGCGCTTGCCCAATGAGAGGGGCGCTCGAGCGGACCAGAAAGTCCTTTATAATCGGCTCATGAGATGCGAGACGTGCCATAGGGACGTTCCCGAAGACGCCGTGTTCTGCCCGTACTGCGCAGGCAAGCTGCGCGGTGACGAGGCGGAGCCAGCCGCATTCGAGTACGCCGCCTTCATCAGCTACAGGCACCTGCCACGCGACCAGGAGGTCGCCAAGCGCGTGCAGCAGGCCATCGAGACCTACAGGCTGCCGCGCAGCGCCTCTCCAGAAGCGGGCGGCGCGCGCCTCGGGAAGTGCTTCCGCGACGAGGACGAGCTCGCCGCGGCGCACTCGCTGCCGGACCGCATCCTCGACGCCCTATCGAAGTCGGGCTCGCTCGTTGTTATCTGCACCCCGGAGACGTCTGAGAGCGCCTGGGTGCGGCGCGAGGTCGAGGCCTTCATCGAGATGCGCGGCCGCGAGAGGGTCTTCGCGGTGCTCGCCAAAGGCAGCTCCGCCGAGAGCATCCCTGAGTACCTGAGGACGAACATGCCTTCTGCCGGCAATGATGAGCGTGCTCCTTCGAACCCCCTGGCCGCCGACATGCGGCCTGAGTCGTCCGGCAAAACGCGCGAGGAGACGCTTAGGCTCATCGCCGCGATAGCCAACTGCGGCTTCGACGACCTGAGGCAACGGGATCGGGCCCGCAGGCGCAAGAGGAACGCGGTTGTCGCGGTGGCGGCCATCTTGGTTGTAGCGGCGATAGCCGCCGCTCTGGCATTCGCCTCCTCGGCTCGCCAGGACGCCCTTGCCGCAGAATCTCGCAAGCTCGCAGCGGAATCGGAGCAGCTTCTCGCCCAAGGCGACCGATACGGCGCGCTCGAGAAGGCCCTCGAGGCGTTGCCGAGATCAGAATCGTCCAACGACCGGCCATATGTCCCAGAAGCGAGAACTGCTCTCGAGAATGCGCTTGAAATAGGCGAGGCCGGCGACGCGCTCTGGCTGGCGAGCTACGAGATTAGGACCGAGGCGCCACTGGGCCTCATCGGCAACACCTACTCTCGGCAAATCGGAACAGAGGAAGGCCGCGCTGGCGCGGTTGCGGTCAGCGATGCGGGAGGCTTCTTCGCAGTGAGCGACAGCGACGGCAACGTCAGCACTTACGATACGCTGACAGGCAGGAAGCTCGCAGACTGCGTCATGCCGGAAGAGACAACGCCTCTCTCAGGAGGGCTCTACGCGCGGTCTATGGGCGCCACCGAGCACTACCTCCTGGTTGGCAGCGGCAACGACAGAGGGGGCGCCACTGCATGGTTCGACGCTCGCACCGGCGAGCAAATCGGGGCCTCCTCAGGCACCGGCCGCCCTTCGTTCAACACATCGTACGGCGCGGACCTAGTGAGCATGTGCACTCCCTTCGCCGATGGCGGATATGGCGTGGTGATAGCCGACCTTGAAGCGGGCCGCAGCTCTGGCTCGGAGTTTCGAGACGAGGGCGTCCTCGCCACCGATACGCCGTATTTCAACACGCCAGGTTCGCGCTTCGGCACAAACTACTCCGCATTCGGCAATCGCCTGTTCCTCAGCGAACTGGATACCGAAACGAATAAGAGTGTAACCCTCGTCCTTCCGTGCGCTACGTCCCTTGCCTATATCGACGGGCTCGTCGTGGCGGCATCAGCCGACCCCATGCCGAGCGATGAGATCGCGCGCCGTTTCGCGATAGAGGCATTTAACGAAGAGGTTGAGTTGAAGTGGAGCTACGAGGGCTCTTTCTCTTCGGAGATGATCGAGAACAACGGAATTAGATCGCTTGTGACTGGCGAGCCGGTCGTTTGCGCGCCAATTGGAAACGGCAACGGTGTCGCAGTCAGCGTCGGACGTGAGGTCTTGCTACTCGACCCCGATACGGGAGAGATAATAGACAGGGTCTCCTTCGAGCAGACCGTCATAGACGAGGTCGCATTCACGAATGAAGATGGCTGTATCGAAACGATTATCGCCGCCTGTGCTAACGGGACTGTTCATACTCGCGACTTCTTCGAGGGTTCCTTAGACCCCGATGGCGATGGCAGACTCCTCTCGCTTCCATTTCCCCTAAGATGGGCTCGCGTGGCGCATCTCGACGGCTACGCAGTCCTCCTTGCCATACCCGCAGACTCCGAAGATCGCATCATCTCGTTCAGAACGGATTGGACGCGCGGGACCGGCGATGACACCGAGTATTCGCTCGACGAGTTGATTGAACAAGCAAATGGCGTTCTCGCGAGCGGCGGAAGGACACGGTAGCCCGTTCCACTGGGCAATACTCAGGAAGACGTGCTGTTACCGTGAAAGCATCGTGCTCACTGGGAGATTCGAGGTCAAGTCATGACGAAGCCAAAACCCAGACCTGAACGGGTAGTCGACGCCGTGCTGGAAGCGTTGACTAAGGAACGTGCCAAGCGTAAAGACGGCCTCAAGCCAATCGAGGTCGTCAAGGTGGCGATATGCGCCTACCAGGACCACGCCAACGCTATTTCGCCCGGAACAAAGGCGACCGTAGAGTCGCCTGACAGAGCAGGCCTGCGACGCGGAACCCAGGCTGCCGTCGACCGACTTCTCTTCAATGCGAACTACTGGCTCGCCGCCTACGAAGACCGCATCGTCGAGGCTTGCGATCCCGAGGATGCCGAGCAGCTGCTCAAGGCGGTGACCGTTTGGAGCACGCACACGCTAAAGCTCAACACCCTCAGCAACGATGAGGCAGTCGCGACCTTCGAGCGCTTCTGCCCGCCGTTCGCGATCAACAATCGAAAAGGTGCCGGCGAGGGCAAGGGCAAGGGCCCGATTGCCGAATTCGAAAAGGCCGTTGAAGAGGCTGCGGCGTCTCAACCCGAACGCTCGGAAGCGTTGACGGCCATAGCCGTCGACATGAGGCAGGAGGCCGCGGCATACGAATCGCTGCCCGCTGCGTCTGCGCTCGATGCTCTTTTCGCCATCTTGCCCGCCTGGTGCCTGCAAGACAGAATCGCCCTCGTCTCAGGCGGATGGTGGGACGACCCTGACGTCATGCTGTTCCTCGCAGATGCGTTGAGGGACCGCTTCGTCGAGATCGGATACGGGGAGGCGCCCTGCCAGTACTTCCACGACTCCATGCTCGAGGCCATCGATGCCTACCAGCTGGACGTGAGCTCTTCCGGAACGCCGCTTTCGGAGCTGCCGATACCGGATCTCATCGGGCTCGTCCACGCGGCGCGCGAGGCGCATCCCAACTTCGAGGCCGACGGGTACGGCGACACTCTGCCCGCATGGTTGGCGGCGAAGGAGCAGCTCGTGTGGAACACCGTGGTGTGCTCCCTATACGGGCCTGGTAGCGCAAGGCCGCTTCTGACGGCCTCGCCCGGGCTCCTCTCGAATTCGGGCAAGCCGGCGGGCAGCACGGGATCCGATGTCATAACGGACCTTGCGAAGTCGTCGTTCAAGCGATACAGCTCAGACCGCGCTGAATCTGGCAAGGCTCGTGGGTACAAAGCGTTTTCCGACCAGCCGCAGGACCTGCGCAACTCGAGCTTCGAGCACATCAAGAGCATCCCTTCAAAGCTCGACGTGCTCGGCTACGAGATCGTCCCAGACGGCAGCTGCTACCCGGCCCAGAAGATAACCGCGCTCAGTCCGAGCGAAGTCGAGTGCCTCGCGATACTCGAGCACCGCAGGTGGATCGCCGAGAGGACGAAAGCTGGATGGGTTTACGGCGAGAAGAGGGACGTCGAGGCGAAGACGAGCCCCTACCTCGTGCCCTGGGAGGACCTGCCCGACCGCGCGAGGGAGTGGAACCGGTCGGCAGTCCGCAACATTCCCGCGCTCCTGGCCGACGAGAACCTGGCAATCGCCAAAAAGTGACACATCTGAAACACCGCCTTCAAACTCTGTGGAGAGACAATGCCATGAACATCTCCGATGCCGAGAGGCTTTTCGGCCTGTGCGACGACTACACGTTGTCTGACATCAGGGCTTCTTACAAGAACCTCGCCAAGCAGTACCATCCCGACCAGAACGGCAACTCGCAAGCGTCGATTTATTTCATGCGGCAGATCAACGAGGCGTATGCCCTCTTAGAATACGAGACCGTTGAAAGCGAGATGGCACCACAACGACTCAGGGCAAAGAATGATGCCCTGTACGCGATAGCATGCAGGCTCATCTCAGACGACAACATCTTAAGCCTCGAGAAAGCTATTCCCATTCTCGAATGCGACTTGATCGGCTGGAAGGATTCGGCATCCCTTTTTGAAGAGTCACGAAAACGTTTGGCCCAATTGGTTGGCAAGCAATCCGAAGAGTTTAGCAGCTAATTCTCGTCGTCGACGTCTGCGCGCTTTACAAGTGGAACGGGGCGCCAGCCCGGGTGTTCCAAAAAGCCGAACATCTTACCAACCGCGTTGAATCCCTCTTTTTTGAACACCCGGGCTGGCGCCCCGTTCCACCCTTCCACCTGTTACAATGCACTTGGCTTGACCGGGGTTGCCTTTTTGAAAGGATAGAACTATGCCTAGTCGAGCCCGGAAACACAGCGAGACCGGTTTCTACCACATAACCCAGGTCGGCGCAGGTCGGCAAATCATTTTCGACAGCGATAGCGATAAGCTGCAATACGTGCAGCTGCTTCGAAACGCAGTTTCAAACTTCAGCTTCACCATACTTGCGTGGTGCCTGATGTCGAATCACACCCACATCGTGGCCCGTGCCGAACCTGACGAGCTTTCTCGAGCGATGCACGATATCGGGTTCAAGTATGCACAATACTTCAACGGCGCTAATGGGCACGAAGGCCCTGTTTTCCAAAGCCGATTCTTTAGCGAGCCGATAGAGCAAGAATCATATCTTCTTGCCGCTATTCGCTATGTGCATAACAATCCCGAAAGCGCCCAAATATGCAAGGCTGAAGAATACCGATGGAGCAGCTATCGCAGCTATCTTCGAGGCGGCGGGCTAGCCGATACGCAGCTGGTCCTAGAAATGCTTGGCGGTACGGAGAAGTTTGTCGAATTCAGCAAGCAGCCCGATACTTTTGAAACGAACATTGAGCCAGAATCCATACGATCACGTCTGACTGACGACGAAGCACGCGAAGTCGTAAACACCATCGTGCAGCCGCTCTCGCTTGCCGAACTAAAAACCCTTCCCCGTGAGAGACGTAACGAGCTACTTCAGGAGATCAAGCGCACTGGCATTGGCGTTCGACAAATTCAAAGGCTAACCGGAATCGGCTTGGGAACGATCAGCCGCGCCTAGTGGAACAGGGCGTCAGCCGAGTTCGGCAAAATCCGCTCAACCCGTTACTTGACTTGACAGCATGCTGTTTGACGCAACTGAACAGCTGCATTCCATCACGAGAAATGTTCGACTATGTTTAGCGAGAGGGAAAGAATGTACCTTGCCTCATTTGCGGAGTGCCGCCTCTCGACGTATTCCTTGTATGCGGGAAACGCTATTCCCAAGCTTTCGGCAGACATATACGCATTACGCGTGTTCCCTCCCGACGCAACTGGGTCGTAAAAGGGCATTTCCAGATACTCTCCAATTGAGAATGCGTATGCTACTGCCAACGGAAAGGGGAGATTTGTGGTTTGTAGCGTGTCCCAGTAAAGCGTCTTCGTATGCGGATTGACGCACCCAGCATAATTCGCTTCCTTATCAAAGGCTTCTTGGGCGGCTCTTTTCGAAGCAGGAGTTCCGTCATACGATCCATACTTTTGTATGCTCGAAATCATCTGCTTGACATAGGGATTATCCCTAAACGCTCGATAGCAATCGTAAGTCGAACACTGCAAGGTTAAACGCAACGGTTGCGGTTAGTCCCGCAAAAAACGGGTGCGGGTGTTGCGCTTTCCTTCAATTCGGGGCCAGCTGGGGCCGATTTCGCCATCCCGGAGAGCTTCG
>JAFUCC010000188.1 GCA_017459925.1 Eggerthellaceae bacterium | reverse complement strand
TGCGTTCCAGTACTGGAACGCATACCCGGTATCAGTTCCATCTAGAATAGCTCTGATAGCTTCTCAGCGATGTACTCGAGGGCAGCCTCGAGCGGAAGGTTCAAGTTGAACCCTGCAGCAGCCTTGTGGCCGCCGCCGCCGATTTCACGGGCGAGCGCAGACACATCGGTATCGTCCTTCGACCTGAGGTTGCCCCGCACATGGCCGTCTTGCTCGCGGAGCATGCAAGCCACGCGCGTCCCCTGCACGGCGCGAACCGTGTCGATGAGCGGCTCGACGTCGGTCTTGGCGGCGCCGACGGTTTCAAGGTCTTCGTTTCGCACCCAGCTCATCGCAACCTGGCCATCGCAGAACACGCGCAAGCGCTCAATCGTCAAAGCCTCGAGCTTCAGCGATGCAACCGAACGGTTCTGGAACACGTTCGTGGCGACAGATGCGGGATTCACGCCGTATGCGACAAGCTCGCCGGCCATGTCGAATGCATTCGAGTCGCTGTTCTGGAACCTGAAACCGCCCGTATCGGTGACGAGGCCCACGTAAGCGCAATATGCGCTTTCAAGAGGCGGCTCGTCGACGAGCATCTTCACGATTTCCCAGACGAGCATGCTCGCCGATGCAGCATCGGGGTCGACGTAGACGTATTGGCACATGGTCGTGTCGGACGCATGATGGTCGACGGTTATGCTAACTTCGGCCTTGTCGAGCAGCTTGCATGCCGCGTCTTCGATACGGTTCCGCATTGGCACGTCAACGCCGATGAACGTCGCGCAGGGACCATCGTACTTCGAGGCAGGCACCATTTCGCCCATACCCGGAAGGAATGAGAGAGCGGCTCCAACAGGCTCATCGCGCACAAGGACGCATACGGCGCGCTTCCCCATTGCGCGAAGCGCATGCCACAATGCGAGCTGGCACCCGAGGCAATCGCCATCGGGGCTCACATGGCCGCAAATCACGAAGTCGTCACGCTCGCTGATAATGTTGGCGATTTCAGCGAGCGTGGTGTTTGTCTGCGGGGTGACCGTCACGGGCCTACTCCTCGTCGTCCGCTTCCCCATCGTCTGCAGGCATTCGCTTGCGCTCTTCCTCAAGCGCATGCGCGATGCGCTCGGCTTCATCGACGCTCTTATCCAGGAAGAAACGCAACTCGGGCGACGTGCGCCAGCTGAGCTTCTTCGCGAGGATCGAACGGATATGGCCCGCGGCCTTCTTGAGCGCAGACTCGGTTTCCTCGTACGTATCGGGCATGCACGTGTAATACACGTTGCATACGCTTCTGTCGAAGCTGACCTCGCAGCCAGTGATGGTGACCATCGACAGGCGCGGGTCGGACACTTCGAACATGAGCGTTTCGGCGATGACCTGACGCGCCTGCTCGTTCACTCGCCTATTTGATGCGTTTTGTTTCATGCCCCATCCTATCGGAATGAGTAGCAGGACGTTCCTGATACTCATTTGCATTGCGGAAAATGAGTAGCAGGAACGTCCTGCTACTCATTCATGCCCTACTCCGTACGTTCGACTTCCTTGATGATGTAGCCCTCGATGGTATCGCCCACCTTCAGGTCCTGGAAGCCCTCGACGCCCAGACCGCACTCGTAACCGGCCTTCACGGACTTCACGTCGTCCTTGAAGCGGCGCATGCTGGCAAGCGTGCCGTCGTAGATGACCGTGCCGTCGCGGACGATGCGCACCTTGTCGTCGCGGTGCATCTCGCCTTCGATCATGTACGAGCCGGCGATCGTGCCGACCTTCGGCACCTTGAACAGCTCGCGCACCTCGGCGATGCCGGTGTCTTCCTCGACGATGTCGGGAGACAGCAAGCCGACACGCGCAGCGTTGATCTCCTCGATTGCCTGGTAGATGACGCGATACAGGCGAATATCGACCTTTTCCTTCTCGGCTTGCTGCTTCGACTTGCCCGTCGGGCGCACGTTGAAGCCGATGATGATGGCGTCAGAAGCGCTTGCGAGCGTGACGTCGGTTTCGGTGATGCCGCCGACGGCGCTGTGCACGATGTTGATGCGCACCTCCGACTGGTCCATCTTCTCGAACGCGTCGCGCAGCGCTTCGATCGAGCCCTGCACGTCGGCCTTCACGATGAGGTTCAGGTCGGTCTGCTTGCCTTCCTCGATGCGGCTGAACAGGTCGTCCAGGTTCATGTGAGACTTCGTCTCCTGGGCAGCCAGGCGCTCGCGCAGCTGACGCTCCTCGGCGAGCTTGCGGGCATCGCGCTCGTCCTCGAACACGCGGAACTCGTCGCCTGCGACCGGCACGCTTGAAAGGCCGAGGATCTCGGCTGGGTCTGCCGGATAGGCCTCGGAGACCTGGTCGCCATGCGGGTTGATGAGCGCGCGCACGCGGCCGTACGACGTGCCTGCGACGACGCAGTCGCCCGGATGCAGCGTGCCGCGCTGCACGAGCACGGTTGCCACGGGGCCGCGGCCCTTGTCGAGGTTCGCCTCGATGACGAAGCCGGACGCAAGAGCGTCGGGGTTCGCTTTCAGCTCGAGCACGTCGGCCTGCAGGATGATGGTCTCGAGCAGGTCGTCGATGTGCAGGTTCTTCTTGGCCGACACCTCGACGAACATGTTCGAACCGCCCCATTCCTCGGGAATGACGCCGTATTCGGTGAGCTCCTGGCGCACGCGGTCGGGGTTCGCGCCGTCCTTGTCGATCTTGTTCACGGCCACGACGATGGGCACGTCGGCAGCCTTCGCGTGGTTGATCGCCTCGATGGTCTGCGGCATGACGCCGTCGTCAGCGGCTACGACCAGCACGATGACGTCGGTCACTTGGGCGCCGCGGGCGCGCATCGCGGTGAACGCTTCGTGGCCCGGGGTGTCGATGAAGGTGATCTGCTTGCCGTCGATCTCGACGACGGAAGCGCCGATGTGCTGCGTGATGCCGCCAGCCTCGCTCGCCACGACGCCGGTATGGCGGATGGCGTCGAGCAGCGACGTTTTGCCGTGGTCGACATGGCCCATGACCGTGACCACGGGAGGGCGCGGCTTCAGGTCGTCGTCGGTGTCGTGGTACACGACCTGGTATTCCTCTTCAGGCGACACGACGCGGACCTTGCGGCCCATGTCATCAGCCACGAGCTCGATGAGGTCATCGCTCATCGACTGCGTCAGCGTGAGCACCTGACCGAGCAGGAACAGGCGCTTGATGATGTCGTTCGGCTGCACGCTCAGGAGGTCGGCGAGCTTCGCAACCGACGCCCCCTGCGGCACCTCGACGACCGACTCGTCCAATACGAGCTCGGGATCGAGGCCCTTCTCGAGCGCTTCCATCTCGGCGCGCTCGCGGGCTTCAGCCTGGCGCTTCTCCTTGCGCTTCTTGCGGCGGCCTTCGCCCTCGTGCGTCGATGCTGCGGCAACGGCTGCGCGCGCGTCGGCGAGCACCTTGTCGCGCTGAAGCTTCTCGACCTGCACGGCCATCTTGGCGTAGCGGTCCTCGCCCTCGTCGAGCGCCTCGAGCTCGGGAACGAACTGCTCGGCGCGGCCGCCCTTCTTCTTGCCCTTGCGGGGTTCGGGAGCTTGCGCGCCTTGCTCTTCGATGCGCTTCTTCTCGGCTTCGATCTGGCTGAGCAGCGAATCGAAATTGGAACGTGCGGGCGCGTTTACCGGCGCCTGCTTCTTCTCGGCAGGCGCAGGCTCTTCCACGACCTCGGCAGCGGCTTTCTTTGAGCCGCCACGCTGGCGAAGCGCCTCTTCGACGGCCTGCTTCTTCGCGACGTCGCGCGCAACCGCTTCGGCACGCGCACGGGCACGCGCCTCTTCCGCTTCACGCGCCACGCGTTCGCGCTCGTTCTCTATCTGGCTTTCAAGCCCTGCGAACGGATTAGCTTCGGGGGCAAGTCGCTTCGGACGAGAGACGACGTCGCCTTCTTCCTCGGAAGCGACAGCGGCCTCGCGCTCGGCGCGCTCCGCCTCTCGCGCAGCACGCTCCTTCTCAACCGCCTCGCGGCGGGCGCGCTCCTCTTCCGCCTCGCGTTCCTTTGCCTCTTGCTCTTCCTTGGTAAGCGGGCGCTCTGCAGGCTCGCCGTCATCGCCCTTTGCAGCAGCAGGATCGCCGAGCGCTTCTCGCACCTGGGCAACCTGCTCATCGGAAAGCGGGCTCGCATGGCTTTTGGCCGGTATGCCAAGCTCAACGACCTTTTCCAGCATCTCCTTGTTGGTGAGGCCGTACTCCTTGGCAAGTTGTAACACGCGCATCCCTGCCATGTTCCCTCCTATCGCGTCTGCGCCGACAACGTTGCCATGTCGGCCATGACCTGGTCCATGTTGGACCGCTCAATCGAACATCTCAACGCCCGCTGCAACTTGCGGGACGAAAACGCGTCGGAGAGGCATTCCTGCGAGCAGACATAGGCCCCGCGGCCAGGCACGCGGCCTGTCGCGTCGAACTTCACGCCCTCGTCAGTTCGGACGATGCGCAGAAGCTGCACTTTGTCGGATTGCGTTCCGCAACCGACGCATGTGCGAACCCGTTTCTGCCTTGCCTCTTCCAACGTATGCCTTCCTTATTCCTGATCGGAATGGATACCGCAATAGCGGCTGCCCGGACGCGCGTGGTTACGGCACTTAACGCCGTCTTCGCTCGTGTACGCGCAGAATTCCGATATCTCCTCTTCGGGCTCTTCGGCGAGCAGGTCGTCTTCGACAAGCGCCGCGCCGACGAACGATGCGCTCTTGATGTCGATGTGCCAGCCAGTCAGACGGGCGGCGAGGCGCGCGTTCTGGCCTTCCTTGCCGATGGCGAGCGACAGCTGGTCGTCGGAAACCACGACAGTCGCGTAATGGTTCTCTTCATCGATGGTGACGGAATTCACCTTAGCCGGAGAAAGCGCGTTTCCGACGTACGTCGCCGGGTCGTCGCTCCACTGGATGACGTCGACGCGCTCGTTGCGCAGCTCTTCGACGACCATGCGCACGCGGCTGCCCTTGGGGCCAACGCACGCGCCCACGGGATCGAGGTTCATTTCCCGCGAAGCAACTGCGACCTTCGAGCGCACGCCCGGTTCGCGTGCGATGGACTTCACTTCGACAAGGCCGTCGTAAATCTCGGGCACTTCGATCTCGAAGAGACGGCGGATCAGGTCGGGGTGCGTGCGGGACACGACGATAGACGGGCGCTGCTGGTCTCCGCGGACGCGCGGCGCATCGCTCGAAGGATCGCGCACTTCGATGATGAGCACCTTCAGACGCTGATTGTGACGGTAATGCTCGTTGTTCGGACGCTCGTTGCGCTCGTTAGGATTGCGCTTCTGGTCGTAATGCGGAAGTTCGGCCTCCACGCCATCGCGGATCTTGATGATCGTGAAATCGGGCGTACCCTGAAGCACCGTGCCCGTGACGAGGTCGCCAACGCGCCCCGCGAACTCCTCGTAGATGGACTGGCGGCCCGCATCGCGGACGATGGCCGCGATGACGCTCTTGGCGTTCTGCGCGGCAATGCGGCTGACGTCGTCGGGCGTAACGTCGCGCTCTTCGTATTCCTCGTACTCTTCGGTGACGAGGCCGGTTTCCTCGTCAACTACCTCGATGGGCTCGCCAACCGGCACGAGCTCGTACACGTAAATCTTGCCGGTCTGACGGTCGATCGTGACGCGAGCGTCCCATTCGAGGTCGAGGATGCGCTGATAGCTGTTTGCCAGCGACTCCTCGAGGCGCTCGATGAGGTAGAACTCGTCGATCTTGCGCTCATGCGCCAGCTCTTGCAGCGCTTCAATAAGTTGCGAAGTTGCCACGTTTCGTTCCTTTCCGTTGACGTTACGATCTGAACTCGAATGTTCCCTTAACGTTTGCCTTCTTTACCGATTCATAGGGCACGGCGAACTCTTCCCCGTCGATCTCGACGATGACGTCATCGCCATTCAGGCCCTTCAGCAGACCGGAAAACGAGCTTCGACCGTTAACGGGGCTCGTCGTTTTAACGACGCACTGTTCGCCTGCGAAACGCTCGAAGTGCTCCCGCGTTCGAAGCGGCCGGTCGATTCCAGGCGAGGACACTTCAAGCGTGTAAGCACCGGGGAACGGGTCGATCTCGTCCATGAGATCGCCCATCCAGGCCTGCGCGCTCGAGAGCTCGTCGAAGCCGACGCCATGTTCGGTGTCGATGTACACGCGTATCGTGGGCGATTTCTTGGCGCCTACGATCTCGAGCGTGACCAGCTCGATTCCCTCTGCGGAAGCGCGTGGCTCGAGGGCCTCGAGCAGCTGTTGTTCCTTATGCGTGAGCACGCTTCGCGGCCCGCCTTTCCCTACGTTTTAGCCCTCATATAAAAAGAAAGCGGGCTAAGCCCACTTTCCCGAAGAAAGCTATGGTCTTATTGCCAGCGCCTTTGCTGACATGAGAAATATAGCACACGACCCGCCAAAACACCCGCGTGACCTCAACTTCAACACAACCCGTGTGTCGCCCTTGCCTGGTCACTTTGACACACTGGGCAAGGGCGACGCATGCCACGCGGCATGCAGCAGCTATAGCTTCACGTACCAGAGGTTCTGAAGGCCGTCGATGTTTGCCCGCAGCTCATCGAGAACTTCGTCGTTAACGTCGCCTTCGACGTTCAGGTACACGACGGCGCTTTCGGAATCGTCGCGTTTGCCTATCTGCATCGTCGTGATGTTCACGCCTGCTTCGCCGAGGATGGTTCCGATAACGCCCATGCGACCTGGTGCGTCGACATAGCGAAGGATGATCGACTGGGCGGCGGGCTCGATGTCGAAGCTGTAACCGAACAGCGAGATGATTCGCGCCGGGCGGTCGGTGCCATACAGCGTGCAGGCAATGGAATTGTCGGCGGTCTCAAGCGAAAGCGACGAGTCGTACCCGAAGGCGTTCACATGCGTCATGGTTGTGGCTTCGATGCCATGACGCTGCGCAACTGCTTCAGCATTCGTGCCGGTCACCGAGCCGACGTTCTTGTACGCGAGGATGCCCTTCAGGGCGCTTGCGAGGATGATGTTCACATCGGCGCTCGCAAGCGTGCCGCGCGCCGTGAGCGACAGCTTGCGCGGCATGTCTGCCTCGATTTGCGAAATGATGCGCCCCATCATGCGGGCGGCCGTAAGGTACGGGCCGAACTTGTCCATGACTTCGGGCGGAACATGGGACATGTTCACAGCCGTAGGCACGATGGAGCCAGCAAGGCCCTGCGCTACGAACGTGGCGATTTGCACGCCTGCACGGCGTTGCGCCTCCACCGTCACAGCGCCGATGTGCGGAGTCAGCACGGCGTTTTCGAACTCGTGCAACGGCGACGTCGTGCACGGTTCGTCTTCCAGCACGTCGAAGCCAACTGCGCGTATCTTCTCTGCAGCGATGAAATCGGCCATCGATTTCTCGTCGAAGATGCCGTCGCGCGACACGTTGACGATGATGACGCCGTCTTTCATAGCGGCGAACTGCTCGGGTCCGAACATGCCGGCGGTCTCGGCGGTTTTCGGCATATGCACGGTGATGAAATCAGCCAGCGGCAGCATGTCTTGCACGTCTTCGTACATCTCGACGCCGAGCGTGGCGGCGCGTTCCTTGCTGCAATACGGGTCGTACCCGATAAGATTCATGCCGAACGACGCAGCACGCTGCGCGACGAGCCCGCCCACGCGGCCGAGGCCGAAAATGGCAAGCGTCTTCTCGTACAGCTCGCAGCCCTTTAACGAGCCGGGCTCCCACTCCCCCGCATGCATCGACGCATTCGCCTGGGGCACGTTGCGCGCGCACGACAAGATGAGGGCCATGGCATGCTCGGCAGCCGACATGATGTTCGAGTTAGGCGCGTTGCAAACGATGATGCCGCGATCGGTCGCGCTTTCCAAATCGATGTTGTCGACGCTGACGCCTGCGCGGCCGATGATCTTCAGGCGATCGCCTGCGGCGTCGATGACCTTCTTCGTAACCTGAGTGTGAGAACGGACGATCAGCGCGTCGTATTCGCCGATGCGCTCGACAAGCTCGTTTTCATTCAAGCCGAGCTGTATATCGATATCGAGACCCCGAGTTTTCAGAACCGAAATGCCAGCCGGATCGATCTCTTCGGTGATGAGAACCTTCTTCTGCATGGCAGCGCCCTTTCAAACGGTTGCATCGACGCAACCATCGTAACAAAAGGGCGTTTACGCTTCCTTGGAGTTTCGGGAGATGGCTATTTTACCCGTGCGGGTGATTTCCTTGATGCCATATGCCGCGAGAAGGTCCTCGAGGCCTTGCAGCTTGCTCTGCGAGCCAGTCGCCTCGATAGTGAGCGATGTCGCGCCCACGTCGACGATGTTCGCGCGAAACAGGTTCGCAACCTCGACGACCTCGCTGCGGCGCTCTGCCGGCGCGTTCACCTTGAACAGCACGAGCTCGCGCTCGATGTACGCATCGTTGGTGAGGTCTTGGAGCTTGTGCACGCACACGAGCTTGTTCAATTGCTTGACGATTTGCTCGTAGGCTTCCGTATCGGCATCGACGATGATGGTGATGCGGGAACGCGATGGATCCTCGGTCGGGCCCACCGACAGCGAATCGATGTTGAAACCACGTCTCGAGATGAGCCCGATCACGCGCGAGAGCACGCCCGACTTGTTTTCGACCAGAACCGACAGCACATGCTTGTTCTCGTTCATTCCATCTCCGTAACTCGATATGCGCATGATTGCCTTACTCGATTTTACCGCTGGCGGACCCGATAAATCACGCCCCTACGGTATCAGTGCGCTCTGTTCTCGCCAACCGCCCCAATGGCCTCGGCAAGGCTAGCACCCGAGGGCACCATGGGAAACACGCTTTGCTCTCGGTCGATGCGCATGTCGATGAGATACGGGCCATTAGCCTGAAGCATGCGCTCGAACGCCTCCCTCACCTGCTCGGGCTTATCGACCCGCTCGGCTTCCCATGAATACGCTTCGGCAAGCTTCACGAAATCGGGGTTATCCGCAAGCTCTGTTTGGCTATAGCGGCCATCGTAGAACAGCTTCTGCCACTGGCGCACCATGCCGAGTGCCCGATTGTCGAGCACGACGACTTTCACTGAGGCACCGTTGACAGCGGCAGTTGCCATTTCCTGGCTGTTCATTTGCAGCGATCCGTCACCGGCGATGAGCACGACTTGCTTTTCGGGAAACGCAAGCGCCGCCCCGATGGCAGCGGGAAGCCCAAAGCCCATCGTGCCAAGACCACCCGACGACAAAAACGTGCGCGGCTCTTCGCGGTCGATGAACTGCGCCGCCCACATCTGGTTCTGCCCGACTTCGGTGACGACAATAGACTCGTGCATGTCGAGCATGTCAGACAGAATCTGCAATGCCACTTCGGGGACGATGAGGCCAGGATAGGCGTCAGCGCCGTTCTGAAGGATGGGATACTCCTCGCGCCACTTCGCAATGTCGCTAATCCAAGCTTGCGTATCTGGTTTCGAATCGCTCGCGTCGAGCTCTGCAAGCAAACTTTCGAGCACCGTTGCCGCGTCGCCGACGATGGGCACCTGGGCTGCTCGCACCTTGCCGATCTCGGCGGGGTCGATGTCGATGTGAATGACGCGCGCGTTCGGCGCGAACGTGTCGGGCCTTCCCGTCACGCGGTCTGAAAAGCGCGCGCCCACCGAGATGATGAGGTCGGAGCGATTCAAAGCGCGGTTCGCGTACTTCGAACCATGCATGCCCACCGGCCCAAGGTACAGCTCCTCGGATGCGGGGATGGCGCCCTTAGCCATGAGCGTGGTGACCGAGGGAATACGGTATTCGCACATGAGGCGGCACACGAGCTCAGAAGCTCCTGACGAGACAACGCCGCCACCGACATATAAGACAGGCTGGGAAGATTCGCGGATGAGCTTAGCAGCCGCCCGAACCTGACGCGCATTGCCCTTGTACGTGGGCTTGTACGACGGGATGTTAACCGTATCGGGATACGAGAAATCGACCGTTTCGGCTGCGACATCGGAAGGAACGTCGATGAGCACAGGCCCCGGCCTTCCGGTCCGGGCGATGTGGAACGCCTCCTTGAACATTCGTGCGATTTCGGAAGCTGATTTCACGAGGTAGCTATGCTTCACCACCGGCATGGTGATGCCGACGATATCGGATTCCTGAAACGAGTCGGTGCCGATGACCGATCGCGGCACCTGTCCAGAAACGACCACCAGCGGAACGGAATCCATGTAGGCGGTGGCTATGCCCGTCACCGCGTTCGTCGCACCCGGACCGCTCGTCACCATGGCAACGCCGACTTCGCCGGTAGCTCGTGCGTAGCCGTCGGCTTCGTGCACTGCGCCCTGTTCGTGCCGCGCGAGCACGTGCTTAAGCTGCATGGAATCGTATAGCGCATCGTACATCTGGATGGCCTGGCCACCGGGATAACCGAACACATACGTGACGCCCTCGGCCTCGAGCGAGGCTATGACGGCCTGCGCACCCGTTAGCTTGCGGAATTCCTTCTTGGTTCCCATTTCGGCTTCTTTTCGTCCCTTTGCCTCAAAATCCATAGGGGCGCGATGTATCGCGCCCGTCGACCACAGCAGGCGGTCGCGATACATCGCGCCCCTACGATGCTGTTCGTTTCGAATGATATCAGGGATTGGCGTTTAGCTCAGGAAGTCGTCGAGAATCTCCTGCTCGGCTTCTTCTTCGGTGAGGCCGAGCGTCATGAGCTTCGTGATTTGCTCGCCGGCGATCTTTCCAATGGCGGCCTCGTGCATGAGAATCGCATCGGGAGAAACCGCTTCGATGGCAGGAACCGACTTCACGCGCGCATCGCCCATGATGATGGCGTCGCATTGCACGTGCCCACGGCATGCGGCTTTGCCGACGACGAGCGGGCTGAACACCTGCACCGACTTGTCCTGGGCAACCGAACGCGAGATGATCTGCACGCTCGAATCCTCGCCCTCGAGTTCGATGACGACGTTCGACTCGGCTGTTTGCTCGTCGTGCGTGAGCAAACGCTCGGTCAGCACGAGCTTCGCTCCTTTGTCGAGCTTCGCGTTCGTATCGCGCACCGTCGACGTTACGCCGCGCAGCTGCAGCATCTCCATCTCGCAATACGAGTTCTCGTCCATGTGCACGTTTGTGGTCGGGTTCAGGATGCGCTCTCCCGCGCCCTCGCCCTCGCCGTAGTGCTTCTCGATGTACTTGATGCGGCTGTTCTTGCCGATATGGAACGTGTGGATGCCATCATGCTCGCTTGCCGCATGGCTCGAGTTATGGATGCCGCAACCTGCGATGATCTCGATATCGCAATCATCGCCGATGTAGAACGTGTTGTACACGACGTCTTTCAAACCCGATTGCGTGACGATGACCGGGATGAAGACCGATTCGCCCTTCGTGCCGGGTTTCACCGTGATGTCGATGCCGGGGTTGTCCTTCTTCGTGGAAATCTCGATATAGGCCGAATTATGACGCTCGACGAGCTCGCCGTCGCGACGGATGTTGAATGCGCCTTTCGGCATGCCGTGTATGTTCGCGATGGTCGCCAACAGGCTCTCGTCGATGGGTGAAAGGTCGACTGCCATGAGTTCCTCTTTCTTGCGAATCAATTACCTCGGAGGAAATTGATTGTTAGCAGGTCGTGGGTATTTCAGTGATATGCAAGCGCGTGGGTTCGGTAAGCGCGCAGCCTGACATGCCCTTTCGCGCGAGCCCGAGCTCGGGCATGATCTCGTCAGGCGTGCCCGTTGCCTCGACGCGGCCGTTCTGCAGCAGCACGATGGTGTCTGCAAGGCGGATGAGCCTTTCTTGGTGCGAGATGATGATGATCGAATGGCCGTCTCCCGCATCGTGGATAGAGCGGAACGTTTCGGTCAGGCGGTCGAAGCTCCACAGGTCGATGCCCGCCTCGGGCTCGTCGTAAATCGCCAGCTTCGGGTTGCGCGCGAGCATGGTGGCGATTTCGATGCGCTTCACCTCGCCGCCCGAAAGGTTCTTGTCGACCTCGCGTGTCAGCCAATCGGCGGAGCACAGGCCAACCTTCGCCAGGTACTCGTTGCACGACAGCATCGGAAGCTTCTTGCCAGCGGCAATCTCGAGTAGCTTCTTCACCTTCATGCCCTTGAAACGCGCAGGTTGCTGGAAACCGTACCCGATGCCGAGATTCGCGCGCTCGGCGATAGACATACCGGCGATGTCTTGCCCGTCGAGCAGGATCTGGCCGCTCGTCGCCTGCTCGATGCCCATGATGAGCTTTGCGAGCGTCGACTTGCCGCCGCCGTTCGGTCCCGTTATGACCGTGAACGAATCGTCGGGTATCGTCAGCGACAAATCGTCGATGATGCGCTTGGTTTCCGAAGAGCCCTCCTTCACGGGCACTTCGAACACCAGGTTCTTCAGTTCAAGCATTGTTTCCTCGTCTCGTCTTACCCTCTCGTTATCGATAAAGTATATGACGAAACATACGGAATTCCCGAAAACAACCTCGAAACGAATAAGCGCCCCGATAAACGGGGCGCTTACGGTTTAGGCTGTCGAATGTCCTTTACACGATCTTTTTGCCGAGCACGGTGGCGATTTCGCGCAACTCGCCGATGAGCTTTGCGAACTGCTCGGGGGTGAGCTGCTGCGCGCCATCGGAAAGCGCCGTGGCAGGATCGGGATGAACCTCGATCATGATGGAATCGGCGCCAGCGGCGACAGCGGCCTTGGCAAGCGACGGAACCAGGTCGCGCTGCCCAGCAGGATGCGAAACATCGATGCAAATCGGGAACAGCGACTGCTTGTGAATCACCGGCACGGCGCTGATGTCGAGCGTGAAGCGCGTTGCCGTCTCGAACGTGCGCAGGCCGCGCTCGCACAGCACGACATTGTCGTTACCGCACTGCGTGATGTACTCGGTTGCGGCGAGCCACTCGGCAATGGTGCCGGCAAAGCCGCGCTTGAACAGCACCATGGTTCCCGTCTTAGCCGTGGCAATGCCGATGTTCTTCAGCAGGCTGAAGTTCTGAAAGTTGCGGGCGCCGACTTGGATGCCGTCGCAATAGCGCTGCACCAAGCTGATGTGCTCTGAATCCATCACCTCGGTAAGCGTCTTCAAGCCGTACTTCTCTCCGCCGGCTTGCATGATCTGCAGAGCCTCTTCGCCCAAACCCTGGAACGAGTGCGGGTTCGTGCGGGGCTTGAACGCGCCGCCGCGCACCCAGCGCAGGCCAAGCGACGCTATGGTTTCGGCGACCTCGTTGAACTGTTCCTCGGATTCGACCGAGCACGGACCAGCGTAGATCTCGATCTCGTCAGTGCGCGTTCCCAAATCGGGAAGCGTCGGGTATTTCTTCTCACTCATAGCGAGGGCGCCTCCTTCATCACTTTCAAGATGGTCGTGTAAATCTCGCGCAGGTGCTCGCTGTACAGCGGCCCCTCGTTGAGCTTGCCGACCTTCTGGAGGATCTCCTCTTCACGGCGCGGGTCGTACAGGCCCATCTTCGCGCCGGGCTTCAGATCGCGGATCTGCAGAGAATGCATCGCGCGCTCGTTGAGGAGCTGCACGATCTTGCGGTCGATCTCGTCAATCTCCGCACGATGCTCTTCGATCTTCGCAATGTTGGTATCTTCAGCCATCGTCGTATTCCTTTCATGACTCGCAGTCTTTAACGAGCAACGGCCTTAGATGCCACTCGTGTGGTGCGAATGATAGCCCTGTTTTCTCAGGTTTACACGCCTATGCACGAAAACGCCAATCGAATTGATGTGACTATCTTTCGCAAGGCGGCATCTCCATTGTCTTATGAGGTAGGATATGCAGGTTCGTTTTATTTGGAGGTTACCTTGGATATTAGTTACTTGCTGTTCTTGCAAAACCTACGCGAAGGGGCGCCGAGCTTCTTCGAGCAGTTCTTCGTCTACCTGTCTTATATAGGAGACGGTCCGGCGCTCATCGCGCTCGTGCTCATCGTGTATTGGTGCATCGACAAACGGGCCGGCCAGTTCTCGTTTATCGCATTTGGATTCGGCAATTTCGTGAACCAGTTGCTTAAGAACATTTGCTGCGTCTACCGGCCCTGGATCCGAAGCTCGGAAATCGTTCCTGCAGAAGCCGCAATCGAAGGCGCAGGCGGCTATTCGTTCCCAAGCGGCCACACGACAGGAACCGCTACTTCACTCGGCAGTTTTGCGTGGCTTGCCCGCAAGGACCACAAATGGATTTCCATCGTGTGCATCGTCGTCATCGTCTTGATGATGTTCGCGCGCAACTTCCTTGGCGTGCATACTCCGCAAGACGTGATCGTCGGCCTCGTCATAGCCATCGTCATGATTGCGCTTACGCAGCTGTTCTTCAACTGGCTCGATCGTTACGATTCCATGATGCCCGGCCACAACAAGGATCTCATCGTCATGATTATCGTCGTCATCGTGTGTGCGATTTCCGTTGTGTTCATCATCCTGAAGCCTTATCCCATGGACTACGTCGACGGAAACCTGCTGGTCGATCCGGTGACGATGCAGAAGGGCAGCTTCGAAGCCGCGGGCATCTGCGCTGGCCTGGCCATCGCCTGGTTCCTCGAGCGCAGGCTCGTCGATTTCTCCACCGATGGTCTCGATATGCGTGCGAGGGTGATACGCGGCGTCATCGGCGTTGTCATCGTGGGAATCACCTACGTTGCAGGGGATGTCATTTTCAAGGCGATCCTTCCCTATAACTGGGCGAAGCTTGTTCAGCTGTTCTGCGTCGTCATCATGGCCGTGTTCGTCGCGCCACTCGTGTTTCAAAAGTTCGAGAATGGCCGTTCGGCCTCGCGTCAAAGCGATTCTGGAACAGACGATGCGCACCGTTCGCCTCGTCAAAGCGCAGGCCGACAATCATCTCAGCAGCGAACCCCGCGCCAGCGCCAACGGCAAACCACAGTACATGATAACTCCCCGCAACGGCGCAGTGTTAACACGAAAGAAAACCGAAGCAGGTAAAATAAAGACACCCACCGAAGCGTGGGTGTCTCGCATTACAGGAGGAAACATGCAAAAGGTCATTGTGCTCGATTTCGGAGCCCAGTATGGGCAGCTCATTGCCAGGCGCGTTCGCGACCTGAACGTGTATTCCGAAATCCTCCCGTGCGATACGCCTGCAAGCGAAATCGCAGCGGAAAACCCATCCGCCATCATCTTGTCTGGCGGACCTGCGAGCGTGTACGCAGATGACGCACCTGAACTCGACCCCGCCATCTTCGAGCTGGGCTTGCCGATACTGGGTTTTTGCTATGGCCAGCAAATCATGGCGAAAACGCTTGGCGGCATCGTCGGGCATACGGAAATCGGCGAATACGGACCCGCCACGATAACCCGCGTCTCCCCCTCCCGCTTGCTCGAAGGAACTCCCGATGAGCAGACCGTGTGGATGAGCCATCGCGACTCCGTGACGAAGGTGCCTGACGGCTTCGTCATAACCTCGAGCACCGACGTGTGCCCCGTCGCATCGATGGAATGCGCCGAGCGCAACTTGTACGCAACTCAGTTCCACCCCGAAGTACGCCATTCCGTTCATGGCGAGGACATGCTCTCGAATTTCCTGTTCGACATTTGCGGGCTGATACGCGATTGGGACGCGGAAGGTATCGCCGACATCCTGGTTAGCTCGATTCGCAATCAGGTTGGCAGCGACCGCGTTATCCTGGGCCTATCCGGCGGCGTCGACTCGAGCGTGGTGGCAGCGTTATGCGCGCGCGCAATCGGTAAGCAGCTGACGTGCGTCTTCGTGAACCACGGACTGCTGCGTAAAGACGAGCCGGAAGAAGTCGAGGCGGTTTTCACGAAGCAGTTCGACGTTGATTTCGTGCACGTGCATGCCGAAGAGCGCTACGCCGCGCTTTTGGCGGAAGTCACCGATCCTGAAGAGAAGCGCCGCATCATCGGCACGCAGTTCTGGAAGGAATTCTTCGCCGTGGCGCAGGACCTCGCTGAAGACGGACGGCCTGTTCGATTCATGGCGCAGGGCACCATTTACCCCGACATCATTGAGAGCGGTGCTCGCAAGACGGGCGGCAAGGCATCCACCATCAAAAGCCACCACAACCTTATCCCCTTCCCCGAGGGTGTGTCGTTCGAGCTCATCGAGCCGCTCGACCATTTCTTCAAGGATGAGGTGCGCACACTGGGGCTGGCGCTTGGCTTGCCGGAGGCAATGGTGTACCGCCAGCCGTTCCCAGGTCCCGGCCTGGCCATCCGCATCATCGGAGCGGTGACGCTTGAAAAGCTGACGATCCTGAAGAACGCAGACGCGATTGTGCGCGAAGAACTCGACGCATACAACGCCCGCCTATTCGAAGAGACCGGCGAGCGCAACTCAGAGCATAGCTGCTGGCAGTATTTCGCCGTCCTTCCCGACATCAAGAGCGTGGGCGTCATGGGCGATGAGCGCACCTATGCAAGGCCGATTGTCTTGCGCGCGGTAGAAAGCGAAGATGCCATGACGGCTGACTGGGCGAAGCTGCCCTACGATGTGCTGGCACGTATTTCGGGACGCATCGTCGCCGAGGTTCCCGGCGTGAATCGCGTCATGTACGACATCACGCCGAAACCACCAGCCACGATCGAGTGGGAATAGCGGTTGGCGTATATTTCCCCAGTTAAACACGATAGGCCCCTCTGTCGAGGCGCACTCGGCAGGGGGGTTCTTTAAGCCCTCTAGAAGCCCCTCTAAGCCTTTCGAGCAGCATGCTATAGCACTCGCCACCAACCCGCCTTGTCCGAGCCGACGCGCTCGATGTATCCGTTCTCCCGGAGAAACCTCACGGCTTTCTGCGCTGTCGTCACACCTTTGCCGATGGCAGACGCAAGCTTCTCATGGGTGATGTTCGGGTTGTTGCGGATCTCGTCGAGCACCTGCTGCTGGGTGCGGTTGAGGCTGGCGGGAGCGTTGGCTGTCGAGCCCGGCCTGGCGTGCTCAGGCGCATCGATCCGGTTGAAGGGGATCGTGAGGACGATGGACCCCGGCCTGAACTCGTAGCTATCCCTGCCGTACGCCTCCACGATCTTCGGCACGCCTCGCCCCGAGCGCTCGCTGATGTGCAGCTGCAGGAAGATGTCGGACAGCTCCTGGTTCACAGGCACCGACTCTCCCATGAAGAATCCCTCGAAGGTCTGGCGCGGCGCCATGGTCCCACGCGAGAGGATCTCCAGTCGGTCGCTGTATACGGTGAACATGGGCGCATTCCCGTCGACCCACCGGTTGTGGACGAACGCGTTGATGACCGCCTCTCGGACCACATCGGGATCCATGAGCGGGACGTCCTTCCGCTCGACGACGCGTGCGCGCTCATCTGCCTGCACCACGTTGAGCACATCGATGTACTCGAGCACCTTGTCGAGCGAAACGAGAAGGCATGTATTGCCGAACTCGCGCACGGAAAAGAGCGGTGCGGTCTTGGTCTTGCCCTGGAAGATTGACACGCGCACGGGCATGCGGTTCTCATCGGAGAGGAGCTGCGCCAGGAGGTTGTACTTGCCGCTCGGGGCGAGCAGTCCGAGGTTCTTCGCGAACGTTCGGGCTTTGAGCTCGATGCCCCTTCCGGCGTAGTACGTGAACAGGCGCGTGAAGCTGAGGTCCTGGTCGTCGGACTCGGCGTTAGTCATCGTCGCCGGCCCGCGCCGCAGGACCTCGAAGAGCGCCGACTCGCGGTCGGGATGCTTG
>JAFUCC010000187.1 GCA_017459925.1 Eggerthellaceae bacterium | reverse complement strand
GTCAACGAGTCCACGGAGGACTACGCGGGCATCGTCGGCTACCACACCAACGCCGACGGCAGCCTCGAACCGGTCACGGGCGCCCAAGTCTACGCATGGATGTGCGGCGTCGAGGTTGGCGGTGCGCACGTTGAGGTCCAGAGCGGCGATAAAGTTTGGTACAAGGTGGATGACGGCGACGAGGTGACCGTGCTCGCGGTCCAGAGCGCGGACGACGAAGGCGCCGTCCTCACGGCCCAGAGCGAGCAGCCGGCGGGCGCGGATGGCTACATCGTCGCACGCGACCTGGCCTACGCCGACCAGCTTGGCGTCAAAGACGAAGGCACCTATGAGGCGTACGCGGTCTTCGACGAGGACACAGGCTTCGTGGCTGAGTCTCCCGCCGAAACCACCGTCTCCGTCACCAAGGCCGCCACCAAAGCGACCCCGGCAGCCACTAAGGGCTCGGTCGTTAAGACCGGGGACTTCTCCCTGCTCGTCGTTTGCGGCCTCGTCGTAATCGCCATGCTCGGCGCAGGCGCGCTCGTCCTGTCCCTCTCGCGCCGCCGCAGCTAGTCGCGGCTCCGATGAGTATCAGGATGAGTAGCAGGACGTTCCTGATACTCATTTTCCGCAATGTGGTACAACTCGGAAGACGCTCGGAAAATGAGTATCAGGAACGTCCTGCTACTCATCAACGAACGCACCAACGCAAGGAGGAGCACGGCTATGAAGCGGATGCTTACGGGATTAATCGCGCTGTGCTTCTGCGCAACGATGTTGGCGGCGTGCGCCGCGCCGGCCAACAGCTCGTCCGCGCAGGCAAGCGGCGAGATTTCAAGCGCCTCGAACGCGGGCGCCGTGGCGTCGAGCGGCGCGGCGGCGCAGTCGTCCGCGTCCGGCGATTCGGCGGCAAGCCAAACGGCCATCGAGTACTGGAATCCCGATTCGGCGGCGATGCGTTCCATCGTCGAGTTCGTCTTGGCGTCGGTTGACCCTAGCTCGGACGGGTTCATCCCCGAAGAGGACAGGATTGCCGTGTTCGACATGGACGGCACGCTCTACGGCGAGCGCTTTCCCACGTACTTCAACGACTGGCTGTTCATCCAGCGCGCGCTCTACGACGACAGCTACCAAGCGCCGGATGACCTGAAGGCCTTCGCCCAGGCCTGGGAGGACAAGGTCCTCAAGGGGGTGCCCATCGACGACTTCGACGCGAAGGAGCGCGAGATGGGCCCGAAGCTCTACGAGGGCCTTACCCCCGAGGCGTATGCCGAGGTGGTGCGCAAGTTCAAGGCGATGCCGGTGTGGGGTTTCGAGGGCATGACCTACGGGCAGGCATACTTCCAGCCCATGGTGGCCTTGGTGAAGTACCTCTGCGACAACGGCTACAAGGTGTTCATCGTGAGCGCCACCTACCGAGACGCCGTGCGCGTGATGACCGAAGGCACATTGGATGAATACGTGCCGGCCGAGCGCGTCATCGGCACGGACCTGCTCTACGTGGCATCTGGCGACGAGAACGAGGACAGCATGTTCTACGAGCTGGAGCCCGATGACGACCTGGTCATCGAGGGCAGGTTGTTCATCAAGAACCAGAAGACGAACAAGGCCACGGTCATCCAGCAGGAAATCGGCAAGCTGCCCGTGCTGGCTTTCGGCAACTCCACGGGCGACTTCTCCATGGCGACCTACACCTCCCAAAACGACGAGTACGGCGGGCGCGCCTACATGCTGCTTTGCGACGACGTTGAGCGGGACTACGGCGATCCCGAGAAAGCCGCCTCGTTCAAGAAGCAGTGCGAGGAGAACGGCTTCTACACCATCTCGGAGAAGGACGAGTTCGCCACGCTCTACCCCGAAGGCGTTGTCGTGAAAGAGGAAGCCCAGCCGAAATAGGCCGGCTTTAACCAGGCGACCTCAGGCAGGTCCAACTTGTTTCTCGATAAAGGCGAAGGCCGCGAAGGTGTCGTTCGGCTCCTGCTACTCATTCGGCGATTATCCCTCCACGCGCGAGCAGCGGCCGAGGCACTCGAGATGGGTGGCTTCTTCGATGCGCGCAATCTCTTCGTCCGTGAAGCCGTCCGCGCGCTCGAGTTCGATCACGTAGCGGTAGACGCCGAGCGCCGACTTTTCGGGGCGGTCGTGAACGCTCACGAGCGTCGTGCCGTCCGAGCAGGCGGCTTCGAGCGCGCCTGGCAGCTGGTCGGCCGGCATGTCCGCGGCGAACACGGCGCTGCTATAGCCTGAGAGCTTGTTGGGATTGCGCGACACCACGTAGAACCGCGTCTTGTTGGCCTCGGATTGCGAGACGTTTTCCTGCAGCACGGTAAGGCCGTAGAGGTCCGCCGCTCCTGGGGCCGCGATGGCCACAACCTTTGGGTCGTTGCCTGTGGCGACCTCTTGGGCGGCCGCGGCGGTGCTGGCGGCTTCGACGCGCTCTGCGCCCGGCAGGTTCTCGTCGAGCCATGCAGAGCTCTGGGCCAGGCCTTGCTTGTGCGAGAGTACGCGTGTCACCTGCGAGAGGTCCGTGCCCGGAAGCCCCATGAGCGTCTGGCGGATGGGCAGCACGACCTCGCCTACCACGCTCACGTTCTCGGCTGCGAGGAAGGCGTCGATGTAGTCCGTCACGGGCCCGCCGAGCGTGTTCTCCTGCGGGATGACGGCGTAGGCAGCCGAGCCGTCAGCCACCTTCGCAAGAGCATCAGCGACGGTGGCTTGGGGCATCAGCTCGTCGTTGTCACCGAAGAAGAGCTTGGTGGCCTCCTCGGTGTAGGTGCCTTCGGGGCCCAGGTAGGCGATCGTCGTTACGTCGGCGATCTCGGCGGTGGGCGCGGGGGCTTCGGCCTGCGCTGCAGCTTCGGCAGACGAAGAGTTGGCGCCCTGTTGTTGCTGCTGCGCGCAGCCGGCGAGGCACGCCAGTAGGAACGCGAGCGTCAGGGCAAGGGCCGCCATGCTCCGGCTGCGTGTTGTCGTGTTGGCCGTCATCTAGAAACGCTCCTTCCATCGGGTGCGGATGAGTAGCAGGACTGTCCTGCGACTCATTTTCAGGCAATCACCCAGCTCGTGGCCCATCGCAGAAAATGAGTCACAGGACAGTCCTGCTACTCATCCGGCGCACGTCAACGCGGGTTTAACATAGAGTACAGGTAAATGCGGAGTTTGTACCGCAAACAGGCGGTGACGTTCTGGAAACCCCAAGATTATCCTGTGGCAACATATGCAGGTACCGTACAATCTCCAGCAAAAGAGGCATTTGAAGGG
>JAFUCC010000186.1 GCA_017459925.1 Eggerthellaceae bacterium | reverse complement strand
GGGGGCTTGCGCCAGTGATTGCAAGCGCGAGAAAAGTCTGGTCGAGCTCGGCGTATGGACGGATGATGTTGAGATCCCCTCCAAGCAAAACCCCAGATTGAAGTACTGCTGACGCAACGGAGATGTCCTCGGCTGTTTCACCCGAACCAGGCACGACTACCTCATTGCCTTGACTCACAACGGAGCCCTCGCGTTGAACTGCGAAAGTATCAACGTTTGATATGACTGTCTCATAATTGGTGTACAGCCGGCCATACAGGATGATAGGCGTACCTGCATCAGTTAAATCCGCCTTCGAGTAGCCTTGACCCTTCGAAAAGTCTGCCAGCTCGCCCAGCTTACGCTGTTCCCAAGGGTCAGTAAAACCATCGAACCTAATTGCAGGAGTTGCACTCATCGGAGCTCACCGCCGAGTAGCGCCGCAAGCTCGCGGATTCCCGCCATGTCGTACTCATCCCCGGTCAAGGCTCCCAACATGCCAACCAACTCCGACTCCGCCGACTGGATTTGCCTGTCGATGTCGGCGTATGTCGTGGCGTACTTGTCGTGGAGTGATACCAGAGAGCTCGTGAAGTCATCGATGATGTCATCCGGTATGGCGGCGATGCTTCTCACAAGTGGGTCAAGCCATTTCGAGCTAAGGAGTATCTGCGCACTGTCGTCGTCGAGGCCCTCGATTGTTTCCTTTGTCTTCTCCTCGAGGGCAGCTCTCAATGCTTTGGCCGCCTTCTTTGTCTCTTTTTCCTCGTCGAAGAGTGCAGCTGCGCGCTCGAGCCTCGATGGTAGCGAATCCTCCAAACGGCTCGAAGCGCCAAGTTCTGCCTTCAGTCCCTTGATGACGCCCTTCAACTTCGATGCGACGAGGGCATCACCCGATTCGTTAACGGCGTCGCCCGCATCGGCCTTGTCCTCATCGGTGAGCCCTTCGACTATTTCCGCAAGCTCGGAGGATATGGCGGAAAGCCTTTCCTCCAAGGACGCAACCTTAGACGCCTCGTCGGAGAGCAGTTCGGCCTGGACCAGGTCGAAGGGAAGGATCCTGCCGACCCACCCGTCCTGGACCTCGACCTCCTTGCCCTTCTGCTTCTTGAGGACCATGAGGGGATCGACGCGCCTAACGGACCCGAAACCCTCGGTCTGCAGCATTTCCAGGTCTATCGAGATCTGCTGACACTGCTCGTCGAGCGCCTGGTACGCGTCATAGCGGTCGACAAGAGGCATGCCGTCTAGGCGGCCGAACAACTCGGCCGTGAGCTCGCCCTCCTCGGTGTCCCTCGACACCAGCGAAACCTCATCTACGAGCTCCTCGTAAAGCAATGCTCCCAAATCGGAGAAGCGGCCCTCGAAACCCCTTCGCCACGCCTGCACCGACGGGCTCTCGCGCACCGCGGCGGCGACATCCTCGCGCACGAGCCTCAGGCTCGCGGGGTTGACCTGCTCGAACAGCTCCTCTCGAAGCCCCGGGAAGGCATCCCAGTAGCGCCCGAGCGCATCCACCTCACTTGCGGGGATTCCGCCGAACATGGTCGCGTAGATATCCCAACCCTGCGCCTTCTCGGAAGAGTCCACGTAGCGCGGGATGTTGAGGTTGTAGTCGTTGGAGCGCACCTCGGATTTGGGAACGACCCTGCAGAAGCGGTCGACGTCCTCGCGGGCCTCGTACGCATCGACGATGCGACGGATGTCGGATGCGCGCAGCTTGTTGTTCTTGCCCTCCTTCACGAATCCCTTCGAGGCGTCGATGATCAGGATGTCGTCGCGCACACGCTGCTTCTTGAGCACCATGATGATGGTGGGTATGCCGGTGCCGAAGAAGATGTTGGCGGGAAGCCCGATGATTGCGTCGATCTTGTCGTTCTCGACCAGGTTGCGCCTAATCTGTCCCTCCTCGCCGCCGCGGAACAGCACGCCGTGCGGCAGGACGATGCACATGATGCCATCGGGCTGCAAGTGGTAGAGGTCGTGCAAGAGGAACGCATAGTCCGCCTTGGACTTGGGCGCGATTCCGTAGTCGTCGAAACGCGGGTCCGGGACGTCAGGCGCATCCCAGCGCTGCGAGTACGGCGGGTTCGACACGCATGCGTCCACGAAGAGCGGCTCGTACGTCTCGGGGTGCCCCTCCTCGAACCACGGCCAATCGTCAGCAAGCGTGTCGCCATTGCGCGTGACGATGTTGTCAGGCTGTATGCCGCGCATGACGAGGTTCATTCGAGTAAGGTTGTAGGTGTTCTCCTTGAGTTCCTGGGCGTAGTACTTGATGCGCCCAGCGTTTCCGGTCCGCTGCGCCACGGCCTGGCCGATATTGATAAGCAGCGAGCCCGATCCGCTGGTGGGGTCGTATATCTGGATCTCGTGCTTGTCCTTCAGGTGCCCCGCGACGATCTCGGACATGAGGACCGACACCTCGTGCGGCGTGTAGAATTCGCCGGCCTTCTTGCCGGCGTTGGCGGCAAAGTTTGTACGCTTCTTGTCCTCGAAGGCTTCGCAGATGGCGCCGGTGCGGGACTGGGCGATATAGTTGAACAGGCCGTGATGTCCGCGGACTGAAAGGGTTCTTGCTAAATCGGTCTTCATGATATCAAAATGTTTAATCTAACAAATATAGTCAATTTTCTTAAATAAATCACTCTCCACGCGGGATTCGAGTTCTTCAAGGGTACCGTCGTTCACGATGAGGAAGTCTGCCTTGACGGGTATATCCTG
>JAFUCC010000046.1 GCA_017459925.1 Eggerthellaceae bacterium | reverse complement strand
GTAAGCGCAAAAAGTAGCGCGTCTACCAGTCCCGTCCGATAGCCGTCACAATCGTCCCAGGCAACCAGCGAGGAGGGGCGATGACCGGGCGGCAGCACATGACGAGGGAGATGCGCAGGGAGCAGGTCGAGAGATGCCTGGCCGCGGACATGACGGTCAAGGAGTGGTGCGAGCTCAACGGCGTCTCCAAGTCCACGATGTACTACTGGATGGCAAGGCTCCGCAGGGAGGAGCCGGGGCTCTTCGGCGACCCCACCTGCGGCGAGTGGATAGAGCTCTCCAAGGGGTCGATCTCCGCGAGGACCGCGCTCGCGGTGCGGCCGCAGGAGCCGACGGGCGGCCTATCGGCGTTGCCCGAAGGAGAGGCCGGGACGCCGGCGCGGCCGTCGGACGCGCTGGTGGTGCGCGTGAACGGCGCCGACGTGGTGGTGCCCGAGGGCGCCTCGGAGGCGCACGTGGCGCTGGTGCTGAGGGCGGTGGCCTCGCTTTGAACCCCTTCACCACGCCCGACAGGCTCTACATCTCCAGGCGGCCGCAGGACATGCGCGCCGGCATACAGCGCCTGGCGTCGGTCGTCACGACCGACTTCTCGATGGACCCCACCGACGGGGCGCTCTACTGCTTCGTCAGCCGCGACTGCCTGAAGATGAAGCTGCTGCGCTTCGAGACCAACGGCTGGTGCATGTACTACGTGCGCCTCGCCGAGGGGGGCTTCCGCTGGGCCCACTCCGCCGACGGCGAGGTCTCCCTGCAGATAGAGCGCAGGCAGCTGATATGGCTGCTCGACGGGATCGACTTCGAGCAGCCAGGCGCCCCGAGGCCGGTCGCCGCGAAGGTCGTCCTCTGACCTAAAAGTGGCCGTCTACCTGCGGCTTTGTGGGATAATATGCTCATGAGCAGAAGGAAGGCGACACCCACGGCCCCCACCCCCGAGCAGGAGATCGCCCTGCTGCGGGCGCAGCTCGCGTCGCTCGCGCGCGACAACGAGGCGCTCGCCGCGGACAACGCCAGGCTCGCCGCCGAGGCCGCCGAGGGGGCGGCGGCGCTCTCCGAGATGTCCGCGAGGGTCGCCTCCCTGCAGTCGACGGTCGACTCGCTGGTCGAGCAGATCAAGCTTGCCAACCTGCGCTTCTTCGCCCCGAGGTCCGAGAGGGTCCCGGCAGACCAGATGTGCCTGTCGCTCTTCAACGACGCCGAGTCCTCCGCCGACCCCTCCGAGCCCGAGCCGGAGCTCGTCGGCGGCGACTCGCCGGCAAGGCCCAGGAGGCGCGGCGGCAGGCGCCGCATCGATACGTCCGGGCTTGAGCGCGTCGTCGTCGAGCACGACCTGGAGGACAGGTCATGCCCGCAGTGCGGCTCCGAGATGTCCGAGATGAAGGTCGAGGTCACCGAGGTCGTGCGGCTCGTCCCGGCGCACCTCGTCGTGGAGGAGCACCGCCGCCACGTGTACCGCTGCGAGGCCTGCTGCGCCGCCAACGCCGCGGGCGAGGACGTGGCGTCGCAGATCGTGCGCGCCCCGATGCCGGCCCTCACGCCCATACCGGGCTCCTTCGCCACCGCGTCGATGGTCTCGTGGGTCATCAACGCCAAGTACGCCAACTCGACTCCCTACTACCGCCTCGAGCGGGACTTCCTGACCCTGGGCGCCGAGGTCAGCCGCCAGGACATGGCCAACTGGACCGTCGGCGCCCACGGGCGGTGGCTGTCGCGCGTGCACGCGAGGATGAGGGAGCGGCTGCTGGAGTGCCGCTACCTCAACGCCGACGAGACGACGGTGCAGGTGCTGAGGGAGCCGGGCAGGGAGGCGAGGCAGAAGTCCTACATGTGGCTCTTCCGGACCGGCCCGCACGAGGTGCCCATATGCGTGTACGAGTACCGGCCGACCCGCTCGGGCGCGGTGCCGCGCGAGTTCCTGTCGGGCTGGAGCGGCTACCTCACCACGGACGGCTACGACCCCTACTTCGGCATGGGCCTGCCGGGCGTGACCAACACCGCCTGCCTCGTGCACGTGAGGCGCAAGTTCGCCGAGATCGTCAGGGTCGCGGGCGGCGACGCCGCCTGCGAGGGCGCCGACTCGGTGGCCCTCGAGGCCCGCAGGCGCATAGACCGCATCTTCCGCGTGGACTCGCGGTTCGACGCCATCTCGCCGGAGGCGCGGCGCGAGGCGAGGGAGCGGGAGCTGAGGCCGCTCATGGAGTCCTTCCGGGAGTGGGCCGAGGCCGCAATAGGCAGTGCCATGCCGGGGCTCGCGCTGCACAGGGCGCTCGCCTACGCGCTCAAGTACTGGCCGTACGTCATGAACGTGCTAAAGGACGGGCGCCTCGGCCTGGACAACAACATCGCCGAGCGGGCCATCAAGCCCTTCGTGATCGGCCGGAACTATGTGCTGGCGAAGGCTATGTGCCGGTCGGCGTGACGCAGCTGGCGCCACCTGCGGAGACGCGGCGGTGACCAGCACATAGCGCCTGCATACGATTTCCCTGACGGTTGCAACCGAGCGAAGGGAGATCCAATGGACGACGCAACCAAGCTTGAGCTTGCCCGCTTCGAGGGGCGGCTCGACGAGATGGGGTTCCATCCCAAGACCGTCAGCTCCTACTCACGCAAGCTGCGCGAGTTCCTGGCGGCATATCCCCGCGTGCTGGATGCCGACGAGGCCGAATCGGCGGAGGCCATCGACGCCTTCATGGGCGGTGCCGTCGCGTACGACGACCACACGAGGGACGCCAGCCTGCGAAAGTGGCACTGGATGCGCTTCGGTACGCGCATCGGGAGGAAGCGGCTCAGAGCGGCCGACTTCGCCACGTCGCCGCAGATATGCGCCGAGGTGGCCCGGCTCCGCAAGAGGCTCGAGTCCGACGGGCTGACGCCGGCCGTGGTCGACGCCCACTGCAGCGTCGTGGGCATGTTCCTCGGGTGGCTGTTCCCTGACGGCGTCGTGGTAAAGGAGTCCATCGACGAGGCTTCGGCACTTGGGTTCATAAAGTCCGAGAAGTCGCACCTGAAGCCGACGTCCGCCAAGGTCGAGGCGACGAGGATCGCCCGCTACCTGCGCCTCCTCTCCGAGGAGGACCCCTCGAGGCGGCGCGGCCTGCCCTTCGCGCCGGCGTGCTGGGGCGCCTCGACGTTGCCGCGCATGATCGGCGAGGGCGAGCTGGGCTCCATCCTGTCCGCCCAGACCACCCCGGAGGTGGGGAGCCGCAACCGGGCCGCCCTCCTGCTCATGGCCAACATGGGCCTGCGCTGCTGCGAGGTCGTCGCCCTCACGCTGGACGACGTCGACTTCCGCAACGGCACCGTGAGCGTCGCGGCCGCCAAATGCCAGGACGCGCGCATGCTGCCGCTGGAGGAAGGGGCCGGGGCGGCGCTCGCGGACTACATACGCCACCATCGACCCAAGAGCGCGAGCCGTGCGATCTTCCTTCGCAACAAGTCGCACCGCGGGGAGCCCATGAGCCTTCCCCAGATGCGCAGCTCGCTGCGATACCAGGCGAGGCTCGCGGGCGTGGGAGACTTCGGGACCCACATGCTGCGCAGGCGTGCGGCCACCTCCATGGTGGCCGCGGGCACTCCCGTGAAGGTGGTGGCCGACGTGCTGGGCCACGCGGAGGTCCAGACGACGAACGCCTACCTGCGCGTCGACCTCGAGGGCCTGCGCGCGGTCGCGGCGGAGTGGCCGGGTGATTCCCGTGGGTAGGATGTCCGACCTGGTGGACGGCTACGTCGAATACAAGCGCTCGCGTGGCTTCAAGATACGGACGGAGGCGCGCACGCTGCGGAGGTTCGCCGCCTGGGCGGACGCGGCGCATCCCGGAGAGCCGCTCTCGACCGAGCTCGCGCTCGGGTGGGTCGGCACGTTCGACGGCGTCACCGACTGGTACGGCGCACGACTCTGGGAGACGGTTCGCACGTTCTCGCGCTGGGCGTGCGTGACGGACGGGGGCTCGACCATGCTGCCCAAGGGCCGCGGCACGTGCCACGGCAGGGGCGAGCCGTACATATACGAGGACCGCGAGATGGCCGCCCTCATGTCAGGGCTCTCGTGCCTGCACTCCCCGGACGGGCTTCGCGCCAGGTCCGCCGTTGCCATGTGCGGGCTCATGCGAGCCTGTGGCCTGAGGCCGTCGGAGTGCTGCAGGCTCACCGTCGGCGACTATGACGCGCGGACTGCGACGCTGTCGGTGGTCGCCACCAAGTTCAACCGCTCGAGGCTGGTTCCTCTCGGCGACAGCGCCGCCGCGCGCATCGAGTCCCACCTGTCTGCCGTACCCGCGACGCACGCAGCCCATCCGATGTTCCCAAGGACGGGAGGCCGCCCGTTCGACGTGCGCGCGTTGGAGTACGCGTGGCAGCTTACCCGCGACGCCCTTCTTCCCGACGGGGAGACGGCTTGGGGCCGGCGCCCGCCACGCCCGTACGACCTGCGCCACACGATGATCACGAAGACGCTGGAGGGATGGCTCGCCGCCGGGGTGGACGTGGACGCGATGATGCCGCGCCTCAGCGCCTACGTCGGGCACCGCAAGCTCCAGGACACCTACTGGTACCTCTCCGCGACCGACGCGCTGCTTGGCACCGCGTCGGACATGTTCGCCACCTATGCCTTTGGGGGTGGCAGGGATGAGTAGGGCCGGGGCCACGTTCCAGGAGATGCTCGAGTCGTGGTTCCTCTCGTGGCTGATGGGGCACCGCGGGCTCTCGCCCCAGACGGTCGCGTCGTACAGGGACGCCTTCAAGCTGCTGCTCTCGTGGCTCAGGGAAGAGCGCGGCGTGGATCCGGAGGACGTGACGTTCGACGACGTCGGGCGCGATGGGCTGGTGGCGTTCCTCGACTGGCTCCGCGACGCGCGCGGCTGCTCCGCCAAGACGGTCAACTGCAGGCTGTGCGCCATCAAGTCGTTCGCCGGGTACGTGGCGTGCGAGTGCCCCGAGAGGTCGGCCTGGGCGAGGTCGGTGTCGTCCGTCAAGCAGCGCAGGGAGTCGAGGCCCGTGCTGGACTTCCTCACGCCCGAGGAGGTCAGGGCGGTCGCCGACGCGTGCGACGCCGGCACGTTCGAGGGCCGCAGGGACGCGATGATGGTCATGCTCATGTTCAACACCGGCTTCCGCGTCACGGAGGTGGTCGAGCTGAGAGCGTCGTCGTTCGCCTTCGGCGACGGGGGCTGCCGCGTCACGACGGTCGGCAAGGGACGCAAGGGACGCAGCGTGCCGCTGTGGGCCGAGACGTCGTCAGCGGTCACGGCGTACATGGCCGAAGCCGGCATTGCGGGTGACGCATACCTCTTCCCCGGCCGCAACGTCGGCCACCTCACGAGGTCGGGGGCTCGCTCCAGGCTGGACGCGGCGTTCTCGCGCGCCTCGAAGTCGAATCCCGCCCTCCGAAAGAAGCGCTGCACCCCGCACACGCTGCGCCACTCGACCGCGATGGCCATGCTCGCCGCGGGCGTCGACCTGTCGACGATCGCCATCTGGCTCGGCCACGAGAGCGTAAGCACGACGCACAAGTACATGGTGGCGGACATGGAGATGAAGGAGCGCGCGCTGGAGCGCGCGGCTGGAAGGAACCCGTTTGGCGACGAGCCGCAGGCCAGGCACTACGTCCCGGAACCCGGCCTTCTGGCATTCCTCGAGTCGTTGTAGGGCATCGCCGGCTATGTGCTGGTCACCGCCGCGTCTCCGCAGGTGGCGCCAGCTGCGTCACGCCGACCGGCACATAGCCTCCGCCAGCACATAGTTCCGGCTATGTTCTTTGGCACATAGGCGCATGAACTGGCTGTTCAGCGACACGCCCAGGGGCGCAGAGGCGTCGGCGGCCATCTACTCGATCGTCGTCACCGCGAGGCTCAACGGCCTCAACCAGCGCGCCTACCTGGAGTGGCTGCTCACCGAGATGCCCAGCGACCCGCACCTGGGCGAGCCGGGCCGCGTCGACCGGTACCTGCCGTGGTCGGACGACGTCCCCGCCTCCTGCAGGCTCACGACCGGGAGGGTCGACGAGGGGGCGGCGCTGCCGGACGAGCCGATCGTGGACGCAAAGGTGCTGGAGGCGCTCCCGGAAGGATCCTGACGTCTTCAGAAAGTGACCTGGAAGGTTATTGGCAGTTTCCAAGCGCCACTCTGGAAAGTAGTTGGTAGTCTCCAATCGTCATTCTGGAAAGTTGTTGGCAGATTCCAATCGCCCAGCTGGAAGGCAATGATAGTTTCCGGGCACGCGCTACTTTTGACGCTCACCCTCATCGGCGCCATCGTGGACGCCAATAGGACCAGGAGGGACTTCGTGGCCGACGAGGTGATCCAGCGTGTGATGGACCTCGTGTACAAGGGCGTTGAGAGGCCGCTCGTGGGCGTCTACCGCCTTACCATGAAGAGCGGTTCGGACAACTTCCGCGCGAGCTCCGTTCAGGGCATCATGAAGCAGGTCAAGGCGAAGGGGATACCGGTGCTGGTGTACGAGCCGACGCTGGACGATCCGGAGTTCTTCGGTTCCGAGGTCACGCACGACTTGGAG
>JAFUCC010000185.1 GCA_017459925.1 Eggerthellaceae bacterium | reverse complement strand
CCCAAGTCTTACTCCGGCGATGTTCACGAGTTTTTCAAGGCCGCTTACGACGAACTTGTCGAGATGGTCGGGGGGGATAGGGTCGTTTGCGCGTACGTCCACCTGGACGAGCCGGGAGCGGAGCCGCACATGCACTTCGCGTTCGTCCCGGTTGTCGAAATCGAGGTCATGACCAACGACAAGACCCAGCCTTTGCTCTGGACGGAGAGCGACGAGAAGAAGAACCCGGAACATAAGGCAGGCACCCAAAAACGAGACAACAAGGGAACGTTGCGCTGGAAGAGGGTTCCCGCGCGGGATGAAGCCGGAAACCCGATCATGTACCGCACCGCCAAGGCTTCGGCGATGTTCAGCAAGGCCGACATGCGCGACCTGCATCCGAAGATGGAAGAGAACCTATGCCGCGCCCTGCAGGTCGATCATGTGGGGATCGTACTCGACGAGAACGACCCCAAAAAGAAGCTGTCGGGTCTCGAGCACGACGAGTACGAACGTGTTACGGCCGAAATCGAGAGGTCGAAGAGGGAGCTGGCCGAGACGAGGGCCGAGATTGCGGACGAAACCGAGCGAGTGGAGTCGGTTCGGCGATCTATTGCGACGTCGCAAGGAGAGGTTGACCGAGTTGAGGTCGATATCAGGGTCGAGGAAGACGCGATTAGGGGACTTGAATCGCAAATCAGCGTTGTTGAAGACGGAAATCGACGCGCTCGAAGCCGAGTTGAAGAGCTACGGAGCCGTATAGCCGAAGCGAGGTCTGCGCTGACGGCGAAATTGCAGGGACTTGTGGCACGCGCCAGGAGCGTCGCACCTGCGCTGTACGCGGCATCAAGCCGCGCCCTGGCTGCGTCGCTGGCTCCCGTCGAGACGTCGCGTGTGAGGGTTCCGGCTCTGGACGAATTCGTGTATGACAGATCTTCCGGCGCCTACCATGCGACGATCGGAGCCGGCTCATTCGAGATACGCCCAACCGGGGACGGCGCGTACACGTGGTTGAGCAACGTTGCCGGCGAGAAGAAGCGCAAAATCGTCATCGGCGATGCTTATGCAGCATGGAGGGATTTGAACGAAGCCCACGATGGCGAGAAGCCGAGCACGGCGGTGCCGATGAAGTCCAAGGCTGCAGGCGCGAGGTCTGTTAACAAGGACAGGCAGCAGGTGTCGCAGCCGCGAATTTCGCATCAGACCACACGTCCGAACAGGGGTTTTAGTCGATGATAAAGCCGGCAGATTTGACGGCTGCGTTCGAGCAACATTACGCAGAGCTCGCTTCGTGGGCCAGGATTCTATTCAAGGAACAGGAGAGGTTCTTCGACCACGCCAAGCTGCAGGACGCGATGGTTCGCGCCCAGGCGCGGGAGATATCGGAGCCGGAGCGCGAAGGGCGCAGGAAGCATTACCGCGCTCTGGTCGCAGAGGAGATCAGGTTGAAGGCCGTCCCCGCATGCTTCGGAACGCCTCCGAGCGACGATGAGAGATCGGATGAGTTCGCAGATGGCATGAAGTGGAACCGCGTAGGGTTGTACGACCCGCAGGCGGTTGCCTGCGCCCTGGCTGAGATCTCAGGTCTTAAAATCGCTTTCACGGGGCTGCCCGACTCCGAAATCCTACTCGCATTGGCGGACGCGAGAATCGATTTTGAGCCGCCTGAGAGCGATTCTGACGAGTTGTTGGACGAAAAAGCGGGTTTCGACCCGTTGCGGCCCCTCGAATGGCTTTACAGCGAACCTCGCGCTCGTATGGCGCTCATGCCGGCGAGCGACGAAGAAGTGGGGATTTGGGCCGTGTGGATGCAGGGTACATGGGCGAATATGTTGCTCAAGATGTTGCCGGAACAAGATCGCGGCTGCGCCGCGACTCGATTATGAGATGTGGTGACCAGATCCACCTCACCTGGTACGCTTCACGATTCCAACACCCAGATGAGGTATAATAACGACATTGACAAACCCATAGAAATGACGAAGGCCAGGTGCTACCAACACCCGGCCTTCCGAAGAAGACCGAGGTGGTTCTCAGCCTTCGCCGTATGCCTTGATTATATCACTTGAACTGCATGTTTAGCCACCTCGAATATGTGAAAGGTGGCTTTTTTATGGCAGATTCAAAAATTCCCGTCCCGTTTATCATGGTGCCGGAATGGGTATGGGCGCATCCCGACCTGGGCAAGGTCGATGTGATGGTCTACATGACCCTCGCCCATCATGCGGACAACAAAACCCGTGTTTGTTGGCCAAGCCAGAAGCTGATCATGGCGGAATCGAGGGTCGGAAACATAAGAACCTTGCGAACGTCGCTACGAAGGCTGGAAGAGACTGGCTGCATAGTCGTTCACAAGCGTCACGCCCAAAACGACCTGTATTACCTGCCCATCGCGCCGCCCAAACTACGCGGACTGACCGATGATGAAATTGAGTTCTACATGTCGCATGAAGAACTACCCCCCGGATTTGGTGAATAGGCCCAAAAACAGGCTATCGGAGTCCACTTGACCCGAAAGTTTGCCTTAAAACGGCTTAGAATACCGCCGTTGACCT
>JAFUCC010000184.1 GCA_017459925.1 Eggerthellaceae bacterium | reverse complement strand
TTCCCTGGGGTGAGCGTTCAACTTTCGCCGTCCCTGGGATGGGCGTTCAACCGGACAATTCCCTACACGAACACGCGAGAGAAGGCGCGGCGGAGGGCTTCTTGTTGGTCGGGGTGCGCGGCGATTGCACGTGTTGCGCCCGATGCGGAAGAGGCTTCGCAGATAACTAAGAAGAGGCCATCATCTTCGCCGGCGTCTTTGAACTCGATGGCGGTGCCGGCGATTGCGGCTTCCGAGACCGCTTCCCAGATGTCTTCCGATTTGAATGCCGTTTTATCGGGGAGCTTGGGGAAAGCGTCTTCCGAGCAAGCTTCAAGACGATTCTCTGCTTGCGAGAAGAGGCTCTCTTGTTCGGCGAGGTCTTGAAGCTTTACGGGGAGGGCGGCTTTTTCCATGGCGAGCCTGCCGCAAGCTTCCATCAGGGCGCGGGGCGGGTCGAATCCGCAAACAGTGATGGGCTCGATGTCTTGGAATGTAAGCGTCGCCTTCACGCAGCGACCAGGGCCAAGTTGCTCCATCTGCGCGTCGATTTTCAACCCAGCATCCGAAAGAAGGTTTAGGACTTCTTGCACTTCGTGGTTGGCATCGCGCAGAGCGGCCCATCGCGGGTCGGGGCCGTTTGCAAGCTTCGTTCCGCATACTAGCAGCGATGCGTTGCCATACCAGTTCCACTCGCGGTCGCGCGTGGCGTTCTTCAGCTCGTCGCGGCGCCATTCCATGAGTTTCTCGTACGCGTTGAATTGCTCGTCTGTCAACAAGGCACGGGCTTCGGGGCTCGCTTTCAAATGCTCAAGCTGGCTCAGTTCGTGCGCAAAGAGCAAATCGACGTAGCGTTGCTTGAATTCCCCTGTCGTCTCGGCATCGCTTAGGCAGGCATAATGGGCGAGGGGAGTGCACCGTACGTTTTCGAGGCCAATCCAGTCGAAGGCAACCGGCGCTTTGCGAGGTGGTATGCCGCTCATGAGGTTCATGTCCTTGAACGCAGCTGCTTTCGCCTTGTCGACGAGCTGTAACAGCTCGGCGCTTTCGGGGTCGAACAGCTTTGAGAACAGGCTGATCGTGCCCGTGCCGTAGAAGTCGTCGGTCAGCGACGTGACTGACGACACCGTGTCACCCGGCTTGCATACGCGGCACATTTCCGCCAACGCGCATGCCCAATCGGGAAGGGCGGTCAGGTACGTATGCGATATGACAGCGTCGAACGAGCCGTCATCGAACGGAAGATCGAGGCCGTTTCCGCAGACAAACCGATACGTGTTCGCGGGGTTAGGCTCTTCGAAAGGATAGTCGACTTCGCCAGCAGACCGCTTGTTGGCGAAGTCGACGAACGCGGCGTCGTATTCCAGGCCCACGAACTCGACGCCTTCGACAGCTGCGCCTAGGCGGAAGGCGTATTCGCCCGAGCCGCACCCGACGTCGAGCACGCGCATGCCGGGCTGCAGCCGAAGCTGTCCGAGGATCGTCTTCACGATAGCGTCGCTGAGCGATACCATGCGCGTCGCTGCCAAGAATTCAGGCGTCTGTCCGTCAACCGACCAGCTCAAGCTTTTCCTTTCTTTCAAAGCTCAATGGTACAGCAAATGAGTATCAGGACGTTCCTCCTACTCATTTTCGGAAAAGGAGTAGGAGGAACGTCCTGATACTCATTAATGCGCCATTTGCGTGATTGCCTTCGAAGTAAGATTTGGTTAATATTCTGAAAGTTATAAACGGTTAACACAGTTACGAGGCGGAAAACATGCCGTTGAACACAAGCGATGCGTACCTTGAAGTACGCGGGCTCACCAAAAGCTATGGCGAGGACGAAGCGAGGGTCGAGGTCCTGAAGGGCATCAACGTCTCGCTTGCCAAGGGCGAGATTTGCGTGCTGCTCGGGCCGTCGGGTTCGGGCAAGTCGACGTTCCTCAACATCGTGGGCGGTCTCGAGCCGGCGGACGGAGGCTCGATTCGCGTAGGCAACGCCACGATCACCGACCTCGAGGCAAACGACTTGGTGGAATACAGGCGCCGCGAGCTCGGGTTCGTCTTCCAGTTCTACAACCTCGTGCCCGACCTCACCGTCACCGAGAACATCGAGGTGTGCCAGTACCTTTCGAAGAACCCGCTTCCCATGGAAGACCTCCTGAAATCGCTTGGCCTTTGGGAGCACCGCCGCAAGTTCCCGCATGAGATATCCGGCGGCCAGCAGCAACGTTGCGCCATCGGGCGCGCCTTGGTGAAGAACCCGGGCCTGCTGCTGTGCGACGAGCCGACGGGTGCGCTCGACTACCACACGTCAAAGGAAATCCTCGAGCTCATGGAACAGGTCAACCGCGAATACGGCTGCACCATCGTCATCGTCACGCATAACGACGCCATCAAGCACATGGCACACCGCATCCTGCGCCTGCGCGACGGCGAACTCGTCGGCGACGAGCTGAATCCCCATATCCTCCCCGCAAGAGAACTGACCTGGTAAAAATCGGGAAGGACGAGAAAATCATGAAAGGGGGAATGGGTTTTAAAAGGTAGCTTTGGTTGGCTGGATGGGGTCGTACGCGATTCCGCAGCCGGATATGGCGTCGAGTGGTAAAGCCATGCGAGCGAGGACAAGCGGACGACCCCTCACCCGAAAACAAAGCGAACAACCCGATCAGTATGTCTTCCCCCTTGAGAAAGCGCTTGCCGCGCGAGTTGAAGAACAACATTGGCAAGTACCTGGGCATGTTCCTCTTGCTCACACTCGCCATTGCCTTCACGTCGGGCTTCTTGGTGGCGGCGAGCTCCATCGAGCTCATCGGCACGAGCATGCGCGAAACCTACAACACCGAAGACGGCCATTTCGCAACCACGTTCGAAGCGGGCGAGGACTCGATCAAGGCGGTTGAGGCGCTCGGTTGCACGGTCGTCGAGCAGTTCTACTACGATGCGCCCCTCTCTTTCGAAGGCGCTGCCGACGGTACGCAGGCGCGCACGTTCGTGAACAGGGGCGAGACGAACCAAGCCGTCTACTGCGAAGGCCGCGCGCCCGAGGCGGACGACGAGATTGCGCTCGACCGCGTGTTCTGCCAGAACAACGACCTTTCAGTGGGCGATGCCGTGCAGCTGGCGGGCCGCGACATGCGGATCGTCGGCATCATGACGCTGTCGGATTATTCGTGTTTGTTCCAGAACAACTCGAGCTTCATCTTCAACGCGCTGAGCTTCACCACGGCGCAAGTCACGCAGGAAGCGTATGACAAGATCGACCAAGGTTCGGTCATCTACAGTTACGCGTTCTTCCTCGATGACCGCAGCATGCCCCTGACCGAGCGCACCTCGCTCGAGAAGGACATGGTGGAAGCGCTCACCGACGAGGGCGAAATCGTCACCGACTTCGTCGATTACGAGAGCAACCAGGCCATGGCCTACGCGCTCGACGACATCTCGGGCGACCAGATGATGTGGCAGATCCTGCTCGGCATGCTCATCGTCATCATGGCGTTCGTGTTCGTGGTGCTGACCGACGCCACCATCGAAGCGGAAAGCGCGGTCATCGGCACGCTTCTCGCCAGCGGATGGCGTAAGCGCGAGCTCATCGCACACTACATGACGCTGCCCGCCATCGTGGGCTTCGCCGGCGCCATCCTCGGCAACGTCATTGGCTACACGCTGCTCGTGTTGCCGATGCAAGGGCTGTATTACAACTCATACGGGTTCCCGCCATATCACACGACGTTCAACCCGGGCGTGCTCGTGTCGACGACGATCGTGCCGCTCGTGCTCTTGCTCGTCATCACGTTCGTGGGGCTCGTGCGCCGCATGAAGGCCACGCCGTTGCAGTTCCTACGCCGTGAGATCACGCACCGTTCGAAGCGGTCGAGCATGCAGTTGCCCGAGCGCCTGCGCTTCGTCACGCGCTTCCGCCTTCGCGTGTTCGTGCGCAACCTCTCGCATTTCGCGACGCTGTTCTTCGGCATCATGTTCGGAAGCCTGCTTCTGCTGTTCGGCTTGGCGATGATGCCGCTGATGAACCACTACGCCGAGGAATCGGCCAAGGGCGTGCCCGCCGAGCACCTGTATGTTCTGAAGACGCCGATGGAAATCGACGTAACCGACGAACAACGGGAAGAGTACGCGGCGGCCGAGGAGCTCATGCTGACCGAGGACCTGTCCGACATCGACCCCGCGCACCTGCTGACGCTGTATTTGCGGGCATCGCGCGTCGACGAGGACGACAACGTGGCGAACACGCTCGAGAATTCCGACGAGGCGATCGCCCAGGCCGAGAAATTCGCCATGGCATCGCTTGAAACGCCCCGTCGGTTCGGCGACATACCTGAGGAGATCTCCGTGTACGGCATCCAGCCCGGCTCGCGGTACTGGAGCGATATTCCCGTCGAAGACGGGAAAGCGTGCGTCGGTCTTGGCGCGCAGCAGAAATGCGACATCAAGCTCGGCGAGGCGCGCACGTTCACCGACAAGTACACGGGCGACACGTACGACATCACGTTCGACGAAGTGGTGGGGAACACCACGACGATGAGCGTGTACATGACCATTGACGATTTCAACCGCCTGCTCGACAACGATGACGACTACTTCAGCGGCTATGCGTCCGATATGCCGCTGGCGCTGAACGGCCGCTATGTCGCAACCGAGATCACGCCCGACCAGATGCGAGCCGTGGCCGTGCAGATGCAGGATTCCATGGGCACGATGGCCCAATCGCTGCTGTACGCGGTCGTTCCGCTGTTCCTCATACTTATTTACCTGCTTACGAAGACCGTCATCGACCGCTCGGCGCGTTCGATCTCTTATATGAAAGTGTTCGGCTATCACGACCGCGAGATCTCGAAGCTCTACATCCGCTCAATAACGCTGACCGTGCTCGTGTCGCTCGTCGTGTGCCTGCCCATCATCGTCGGCGTCATCGATGTGCTCGTGCAGCTCATGATGTCGCGTTATTCCGGCAACCTTGAAATCTGGATTGCACCGCAAACTTACGTGATCGAGGTGCTCATCGGCGCGGCAACCTACGCAGTGGTCGCGCTATTGCACATGCGCCGCATCCGCCGCGTGCCGCTTGCGTTGGCAATGAAGGTGCAAGAATAAGCTTTCTCGAACTTTTCTCAAAAATTACCTCTTTCTAACTATCTTTAGAAAGTTACCCGTGGTAGACTAGCCAGGAATTAACAGAGGTTTACTTTTGGAGCTACCGAAAACTATGGCATCGACTATTCGCACCATCCAGCCGTCCTTAACGCGCGTTTTCAACGTCATCGTCGCCTTGTCGATGGCGTTGTTCCTTCTGGCGCCCGTCACGCAGGCGTACGCCGACGACGAGTTCGTCCGCACATGGAAGGAATACGAAACGACCGACGAGTACAAGGCGGCTCTCGGCGACAAGGAAGCGGCTACGTGGAACATGGTGGCCAACGCCATGGACAACCTCTTCGAAGTTGCGAAGACCGCCTATGCGAACGGCGATGCCGACCTGGCATACGATGCCGTGAACCAGGCGTACTACGGCTACTACGAAACCACGGGCTTCGAGCGCAACGCCATGAGCTATATCGCCGGCAGCCGCAAGACCGAGGTTGAAAACCAGTTCTCGCTCGCGAAGTCGTTCGCCAAGAAGGGCGGAACGGTTGACGAGTTCACCCAGGCCGTCGAAGGCTTGCAGGACATGATCCACACCGACGCGAACGTCCTCGACGGCGTGGAAGGCGATGCCGGGGAAGGCGGCGGAGCCGACTTGGCGCTTGCCGCGGCGTTCCTCGGCGCATTCGGCATCATCGTCCGCGAGGGCATCGAGGCCATGCTCGTCATCGGCGCCATCGTGGCGTACCTGGTGAAAGCCGGCCAGAAGAAGAGCCTGCGCCACGTGTACATCGGCGCGTTGCTCGGCGTGGTGTGCAGCTTCATCGTAGCCGCCATCTTGTACAACCTCGGCATGGGCGAGGGCTCCCAGCAACAGGAGATCATCGAGGGCGTTGCCGCGCTCATCGCCGTGGTCATGCTGTACTGGGTTTCCAACTGGATGCTCTCGAAATCCGAGACCGAGGCATGGAACGCCTACATCAAGAAGCAGGTTGAGGGTGCTGCAGCCACCGGCAGCGTGTTCGCCTTGGCCTTCACCGCATGGCTCGCCGTGTTCCGCGAGGGCGCCGAGGTCGTGCTGTTCCTGTACCCGCTCGCCGTAAGCACCGACCCCGTGGTCATCTGGGGCGGCATCCTCCTCGGCTTCGTGGTGCTGGCCATCATCTTCGTCATCATGCGCGTGTTCAGCGTGCGCCTGCCGCTGAAGCCGTTCTTCATGGTCATGTCCGTCCTGATGTTCATCATGGCCATCAGCTTCCTGGGCAGCGGCATCAACGAGCTCATCGAGGGCAACGTCATCGTGGGCACCTACATCCCGTGGATTCCCACCGGCAACGAGGTCCTCACGGTGCTCGGCATCAACCCGTGGGTCGAGACCATCGTCCCGCAGATCTTGCTGCTGCTCGTGACCATCATCATCTTCATCGTGCACTTCCGCAGGGAAAAGAAGGCGGAGGAAGCCGGCGTGAAGATGATCGGCGTGGAAACGGACGTCGAGGAAGCTCTGCCCGCCGAGGGCGAAACGCCCGCCAAGGATGGTGCGTCATCGGCGGAAGCTGCGCCCGCAGAGGCAAACGAGGCGAAAGCGTCCACCGAAGGCGAAAAGAAGGGAACACCGACCGCATAAGAGCAGTCGTGTCCATATAGGAAAAGTCTGTTTGTGAGGAAAGGGAGAAACCAATGGAACAGACCAAGAACGTGAAGAAGCTCATGGCTTGCTTCGCCGTGTCGGCCGTCATGGTCGCGAGCCTGGGCCTGGCTGCCTGCAGCAGCTCCGGTTCGAGCAGCGCTGCCGCCAGCAGCTCTGCCGCTTCCAGCGAGGCTGCCAGCTCTGAGGCCAGCAGCTCCGCGAGCGCAAGCTCCGAGTCCGCTTCCGCCAGCAGCGCCGCCGCAGGTGCCGTGGGCGAGGAAGCCGGCTTCGAGGAGACGCCGATCTTCGAGGACGTCGAGGCCGGTGGCTGGCTGAACGTGTCCGCCGTGTACTTCCAGCCCGTGCCCATGACCGATGGCTCCACCATCGAGGGCAAGGACATCCACCTGGAAGCCGACATTCACGCACTCGACAACGATTTCGGCTTCGGCATTGGCGACTGGGTCCCGTATCTGACCGTTGACTACAAGGTCACCGCTCAGGACGGCACCGTTGCCGCTGAGGGCACCTTCATGGAGATGAGCGCGTCTGACGGCCCGCACTACGGCGCCAACATCGCCCTGCCGAACCAGGGCACCTACACGCTCGAGATCACGATCGGCAGCCCGGCCGACAACAACTACCTGCTGCACACCGATGCCGAGACCGGCCCTGGCGCGCAGAGCTTCGACGATGGCGTTAAGTGGCCGCTGGTTGTCAGCGAGACCTGGGATTACGTCCCGCTGGAGTACTAATCCGCTAAAGGTTTACACCCTTTAAGGGTTATTCCTTCCCTGCTGGCTCGCCTGGGAAACCGGGCGAGCCAGTTCTGGCGTTTAAAGATGGTTTATCCCCGGGCGCGCACGAGCTGCCCGTCGGGGGATGAACCGTCAAGAAGGAAAGGCTTATGGAGATATATTTCGCAAACGTAGTCGAAGACCTCATCGTCACGGCTTTGCTCGTGGGCGTGGTCTTCGCGTATGCGCGCGATTCGCAAGGTCGGTTCAGCATGAAGGTGGTGCTCGGCGGCATTATCGTCGGCGTAGTCGCCTCGGTCGTCATGGCCATCATGAAGCAGAACACGGCGCTCATCGCCACGGGCGATTGGAACATGGGCATCTTCGTCGTGTCGCTCGTCGTGGCGGTGGTCGCGCTCGTGTGCGCGATTCTGGCGCGCATCGTGGGCAAGGGCGGGAAAGACGCCGCTTCCGAGCAAACCGGCGGTGCGTCGTCCGTCATGCGCATCATCGTGCTCTTCGCCTTCACGCTGTTCATGGCGTTGCGCATCTTCTACATGCTGCCCGACGTCATCAACTACCCGGCGAATTTCGGCATTTCAGCCGACAACCTGATTTCGACCGACTTTGCCTACCGCATCATCGGTTACCTTGCCGGCATCGTCGTGGCGGTCGTCGCCTGCGTCGCCGTGGCGAAAGCCTACAAGGCGCTCAACCACCGCATGATGGGCTTGGCTACGGGAATCGTCATAGCCATCATCTGCGTCGTGCAGACGGTCAGCCTCGTGCAGATCTTCATCGCCCGGCGCATCATCAAAGCGGGCACCGACCTGTATTCGGCGGCGTTTTCCGTCACCACGTGGACGTCGAACAACGCGGTCGTGTTCACCATGCTCATCCTGCTCGTGTTCGCGGTGCTTTCAATCTACGTCATCGTGCTCAGCCTACGCGACGACGAGCCGTATGCGAACCCTGCCGAGCACCGCAAATTGCGCGCCAAGTGGCGCAACCGCCGCCGTTGGGCCATCTGCGTGCTCGTGTGCATCCTCATCTCGATGCTCACGGTCACGGTCGTGAAAGACTACGCTAACCGCGGGCCCGAGCTTTCTCCTTCCGAGGAGTGCGAGGTGCATGACGGCAACGTGTACGTCTCGCTCGAGCAAGTCGCCGACGGGCACCTGCACCGCTTCACGTACATGACCGAAGCCGGTGTCGAGCTCGAAAACGGCAAGACCACGCAGGGCGGCGTGGGCGTGCGCTTCATCGTCATAAAGAAGCCCGGCTCCAGCGCTTACGGCATCGGCCTCGACGCGTGCGAGATCTGCGGCGAAACGGGTTATTACGAACGCGACGGGCAAGTGGTGTGCAAGCTATGCGACGTCGTCATGAACATAAACACCATCGGCTTCAAGGGCGGGTGCAACCCGATACCGGTCGAATACAGCATCGCGGACGGTTACATCGTGTTCCCGACCGACGGCCTGTCGCAATACGAGAAGACGTTCAAGTAGGGAGGTGATCGGATGTTCTTCAGGATGATAGCGGGCGTGCTGCTCCGCCAAAAGGGAAAGATGTTCATGATCGCCTTCACGATCGCGCTCGGCGCGTCGCTGGCCACGGCCATGCTCGCCGTCATGTTCGACGTCGGCGACAAGGTGAACGCCGAGCTGAAGACGTACGGATCGAATATCACGGTCGTGCCGAAGGAGGCGAGCGTCGTCAGCGACCTGTACGAGGTCGAGGGCGCGTCGTCGGTGCCGGCTTCGTACCTGAAAGAAGACGAGCTCGGCAACGTGAAGACGATCTTCTGGGCCTTCAACATCGTCGACTTCGCGCCGTTCATCGAGGCGCATGTGAACGCGAACGGACAGGACGTCACCATGGTCGGATCGTGGTACAACCACCATCTGTCGCTGCCGACGGGCGAGGAGCTCGACGCCGGCGTGGTGAGCATGCGCTCATGGTGGGACGTCGTGGAAGGGCGGTGGCTCGACGAGTCGATCGCCTCCGACGCCGAGAAAGTCATGGTGGGCGCGACGCTTGCCAGCGACCTCGGCGTTTCGGCGGGTGACAGCCTGAAGATTTCGGGAAGCGAGTCAAGCGGGTCGTACGAGATCGTCGGCGTGTATGAAGCGGGTGGCGATGAGGACGGCCAGATTTACGCTCCGCTCGACTTGGTGCAGGAGCTCTCGGGTACCGACGGGCTCATTTCGAGCATCGAGGTCAGCGCGCTGACCACGCCCGACAACGACCTGTCGCGCCAGGCGGCGAAGGACCCGACCAAGCTCACGGCCGCCCAGTACGAGACCTGGTACTGCACGGCTTACGTAAGCTCCATCTGCTATCAGCTGCAAGAGGTCATCACCGATTCGGTTGCCAAGGCCAAGCGCCAGGTGGCCGAATCCGAAGGCGCCATCCTCGACAAGACACAGCTGCTCATGCTGCTCATCACCGTGCTTGCGCTCGTAGGGTCGGCACTCGGCATTTCGAACCTCATCACGGCATCGGTCATGGAACGCTCGCAGGAAATCGGCTTGCTGAAAGCGATTGGCGCGCATGACCGGGCCATTTCGGCGCTCTTGCTCGTCGAGATGATCATCGTCGCCATCATCGGCGGTGCAGTCGGGTTCGGCGTGGGCTTCGGCTTCGCGCAGATCATCGGCTACACGGTGTTCAATTCGAGCATCGCGCTGTCGCCGATGGTCATCCCGCTCGTCGTCGTGCTCGTCATCGTCGTCACGCTTGCCGGCTCCATTCCGGCCATCCGCACGGTTCTGCGTCTCGACCCGGCGGAGGTGCTCCATGGCCGTTAACGAATCAATTTCCTCCGAGGTAATTGATTATCGGGAGGGAAAGTAGCATGAAACGTTCAACGATGTACTTCCGCATGATCACGGCGTCGATTGCGCGCCGCAAGTCGCGCATGCTGGTGGCGCTTCTGGCCGTCACGGTTGGCGCGACCATCCTCGCCGGCCTCGTCATGGTGTATTACGACATGCCGCGCCAGATGGGCGAGCAATTCTTGGCGTACGGCGCCAACATGATCTTCGTGCCGAGCGCCGAATCGGATGGCATGACGACTGAGGAGATACAAGACGCGATAGGCGAAATAGACGCCAGCGTCGAAAGCGATATCGAGTACTGCTACGAGTCGGCCACGATCAACGACGCGCCCATCATCATAACGGGATGCGACCTCGACAAGACCTACGCAACGAGCCCGTACTGGCAAATCGACGGTGCGCTGCCGAGTAACCCGGGCGAGGTGCTCGTGGGCCTCGAGCAGGCCGAGTTCTTCTCGCTGAAGGTGGGCGACACCGTGCCCATCGCGTACTTGCCGCCCGATGCCGCCGCCGTTGCGAACGGCGTGAACCTGAACGGCGAGATCGAGGGCAAGGTGTTCCAGGACTTCACGGTGTCGGGCATCCTCGACACTGGCGGATCGGAAGAAGGCTACTTCTTCATCTCCGAGGAGGACATGGAAGGCCTCATCGGAGCCGAGCTCACCTACGACGTGGCGGAGCTTCGCGTGAACGCCGACGCGCAGGAGCTGCAAGCGGCGGCTGACAAGATCACCGCCGCAGTGCCTGGCGTGTCGCCTCAGCTCGTGAAGCGCATCACCGAATCGCAGACGACCGTGCTCTCGAAGCTCTCGGCCCTCGTGCTGCTGGTTACCATCATCACGCTCGCGCTCATCATGATCACCGTGGCGACGACCATGACCGCCGTGGTCACTGAGCGCCGCCGCGAGATCGGCCTGCGCAAGGCGCTCGGCGCGTCCGATGGCTCCATCATGCTCGAGTTCATGGGCGAGGGATTGCTCATCGGGTTCATCGGCGGCCTTCTGGGGTCGTTCTTGGGCTTCGGCTTCGCATACCTCGTGTCGACGAATGTGTTCAACAGCACCATCACGTTCCTGCCGGCCCTCATTCCCATCACCATCATCGTGGCGCTCGCCGTTACGGCGCTCGCCTGCATCCTGCCCGTCCGCAACGCCACGAAGGTCGACCCGGCCCTCGTCTTGAAGGGAGAATAGCAACATGGCGCTCCTCGAACTGAAGAACGTGTACAAGATTTACGGAGACCTGCACGCGCTCGACGACGTGAACATGAAGATCGACGTCGGGGAATGGGTCGCCATCATGGGCCCTTCGGGTTCGGGCAAGTCCACGGTGATGAACATCATCGGATGCATGGACTCTCCGACGAAGGGGCAGGTGCTGCTCGACGGCGTCGACATCGCCAGCGTCTCGAGCAAGGGCCTGACCGACATCCGCCGCGATAAGATCGGCCTCATCTTCCAGCAGTTCCACCTCATCAACTACCTGACGGCGCTCGAAAACGTCATGGTGGCGCAGTACTACCACTCGATGCCCGACGAGAAAGAGGCGCTCGAGGCGCTTGACCGCGTCGGCTTGGCCGACCGCGCGAAGCACCTGCCCAGCCAGCTATCCGGCGGCGAGCAGCAGCGCGTGTGCGTGGCGCGTGCGCTCATCAACCATCCAGAGCTCATCTTGGCGGACGAGCCCACGGGCAACCTCGACGAGGCCAACGAGAAGATCGTGCTCGACCTGTTCCGCCAGCTGCACGACGAAGGGACGACGCTCATCGTGGTCACGCACGATGCCGAGGTGGGCGCGGCGGCCGAGCGCGTCATCACGCTGGAATACGGTAAAGTGACAAGTGAAGATGGAGACACGAGTTTTGGCAAGGCGGCTCGGAAGGATGTGGTATAGGATGACGGAAATTTCAAGGCGTCAATTCTGCATGGTCGGCACGGCTGCGATGTTCACGGCTCTGGGCTTGGCGGGCTGCGGCGGTGGAAGCGGCAGCGCTACGAGCGCATCTGCCACCCTGAAGGACGGCACGTACACGGGCCAGTCGAGCACGCTCGACGCTAATGTCGACGGCGACGGCTACGGCATCATCAAGATCACCGTCGAAAACGGCAAGATCGTCGACGCCGAGTTCCAGGCGTTCCAGGTTGATGGCACGCCCAAAGACAAGGACTACGGCAAGGACGGCGCCTATTACGCCGTGGCGCAGAAGGCGGTTTCCACGGGCGACGATTACACGGCCGCGCTCATCGAGGCGGGCACGATCGACGGCGTCGACGCCATTTCGGGCGCCACGTACCTGTACGAGCAGTTCGTCGAGGCTACCGAGGCCGCTCTGAAGGAAGCTTCCAAGTAACCTGCCATGAACCTGAATAAGCTCCCCCTGAACAACCTGGTGCGCAATTCGGGGCGCACTGCAGGGCTTGTCGTGCTCGTCGCGCTGCTAGCGTTCGTCGTGTACGGCGGATCGCTTGTCATGTCGAGCCTCCAGAACGGCATCGCGAGCCTCGAGGCACGTCTCGGAGCGGATGTCATCGTCGCTCCCATGACCGCGCGCTCGCACAACGATCTGAGCGAGATCCTCGTCGAAGGCGTGCCCGGCCAGTTCTACATGGACGCGTCGCTACTCGACGAGGTGGCCGAACGCGAGGGCGTCGAGGTGGCCTCGCCCCAATACTTCCTTGCGACCGTGAAAGCGGGCTGCTGCTCGATGCCAGTGCAAATCATCGGCTTCGATCCTGAAACCGATTTCACCGTGCAGCCGTGGATCGCGCGCTCGTACGGTGGCGAGCTCGGGCTTGACCAGGTGGTCGTCGGGTGCAACATCGAAGGTGCCGTGGGAGCGACCATCCAGCTATACGGCGTGAAATGCGACATCGTTTCGAAGCTCGACGAAACGGGCACGAAGCTCGACAACGCCGTGTTCGCAACAAGCGATACCGTTCAGCATCTCATCAACGCCGCCATCGAGAAGGGCTTCCCGCCCGATTCGCACGAAGACCCCGCGACGATGATCTCCACCGTGCAGGTGAAGGTTGCCGACGGCTACGATGCCGAGGCGGTTGCGGGTGACATCAACATCCATGTGCGCGGCGTGTACGCCGAGCCCACGCGCGCTATGACGTCGTCGGTTGCCGAAAGCGTTTCGGGCATTTCGGGTGTCGTCGGCGTGCTCATGGGCGTCATCTGGGTGCTCGCGGCGGCTGTGCTCGTCATTGCGTTCACCGTCGTCGGCAAGCAGCGTGCCAAGGAGTTTGCCGTGCTGCGCGTGCTGGGGGCATCGCGCTCGGCCCTTTCGGGTGTCGTCGTGAAAGAGGCCGCTTTCATCAGCGTGCTCGGCGCGATCATCGGCGTTGTCGTTGCACTGCTCGTCGTGCTGGCCTTTAACGGCGCGTTGGAAGACGCGCTCGGCGTGCCGTTCCTCATGCCCGAAATAGGCTCGATGGCGCTTTTTGCCGTGCTAGCGCTCGTCATCACGCTCGTTGCGGGTTGCGCTGCGTCGGCGCTTTCGGCACACAGGCTCTCGAAGGTCGATGCTGGCCAGGTTCTGCGGGAGGAATAGCATGGGCGAGATTCGCATGGAAACGCGCGGCGCGTGCAAGAAGTTCTTCCGCAAGGGGCGTGAATCGGCACAGTACTTCGATGCCGTGAAGCCGATTGACTTTCAGCTTGCGGCAGGGGAGCTCGTGGCCCTGAAAGGGCGTTCCGGCGGCGGGAAGTCGACGCTGCTCAACATGATGGCGGGGCTTTTGGAACCCAGTGAAGGCGCGGTCATGCTCGACGGACAGGACCTGTACGCGCACGACGACGCGGCGCTCTCGAAGCTTCGCAACGAGCGCATCGGCGTCATCCCGCAGGGGCAGACGGCGCTTCATAACTTGACGGTCGTGCAGAACGTCACGCTGCCGTATCTCATGTACCGCGAAGACGACGGCGTGGAGGAACGCGCCATGGAATTGCTCGACATGCTCGGAATCCGCGAGCTGGCGGATTGTTATCCGTCAGAGCTGTCTGGTGGCGAAATGCGGCGCATGGCCGTTGCGCGCGCGCTCATCTGCGAGCCCGAGGTGTTGTTGGCCGACGAGCCGACGGGCGACCTCGACGACGAGAACACTGCCATCGTGCTTCAAACACTGCGTCGCATTGCCGATGAGGGCGCCGCCGTCTTCCTCGTCACGCACGAGTCGGCTGCCGACGAATACGCCGACCTCATCTTGCGCATGGACGCGGGATCGGTGGAACAGGGCGCCAGCCCCGATGTTCCAAAAAATCATGAGTGAACCGCGATAAGAAGCCCGATTGTTTTTTGGAACACCTGGGCTGGCGCCCCGTTCCACCTAGAGGATGTTGCCGTTCTCGTCTTCGAACACCGTTTCGTCGTCGCTTCTGAACAGCTCGATGACTTCTGCGAGGGGCCGCGGCTTCGTGTAGAAGTAGCCTTGTAGCATGTCGCAGCCGATTTCCCTCAGGCGCGCAGCCTGCGATTCGTCTTCGACGCCTTCGGCCAGCGACCGGATGCCGATCTTTCGGGTTATCTCAACGACGCCGGCGATGACGTCCCAAGTCTTCTTGCCTCCATCACCGCGGAGGAAGTCCATGTCGAGCTTGATGACGTCGAAGTCGAAATCTTTAAGCGAATTCAAGGACGAGTAGCCGCTGCCGAAATCGTCCATCCACACCTCGAAGCCGGCAGCGCGTAATGCGTCGACTTCTGCCTTGAACAGGGCAGGGTCATCTGATGCGGAGGATTCGGTGAACTCGACCTTTATAAGGGCTGGCGATACGCCCGCCTCGGCCACCTTCGCGACGATCTCATCGGCGAGTTCGACCTTCGAGAGGTCGCGCAGCGATATGTTCACCGAAACCGACACGATGGGAACGCCCATTTCACGCTTGGTCGCCATGTCGTCCAAAACGCAATCGAGAATATGCATGTCGACCTTATGCAGCAGCCCGGCTTCTTCGAGGATGGGGATGAAACGCCCGGGGGAGAGGAACCCGAATTCGGGATCGACCCATCGCGCAAGGGCTTCCTCGTGGCACACGTTGCCCGTCTTCGCGTTCACGACAGCCTGGTAGTACGGCACGATCCAACGCTTTTCAATCGCCTCGTCCACGCTGTCGAGCACGTGCAGGCGCAGGCGCGCGTCCTCGTCCATTCCGTCGACGAACCACGAGATATGCGATTGCCACGTCTTCCGGTCGAGGTCGCAGGCGGCGCGGGCACGGTCGAAGCCGATAGAGACGATGTCCTCTTCCTCAGCGCATACGTACACGCCCGCCCTGATGGGCAGCGAGTTGCCCTCGAAGGCGTCCTTGAAGTCCGAGAACACCGATTCGATGAGCTCGGCGGCGTTCTCCTCGGGCGCGAATGCATAGAAGTGGTCCTCGGCGAAACGCGAGCACGATGTTTCACCGAACTGCTTCTGCAGCGCTTCGGCGAACGTCCGGAGCAGCTTGTTTCCCGCTTCGTGCCCATGTTGGGCGTTGAAGTCTTTCATGCCGACAACGTCTAACGCGATGGCGGCTATCCGATGTCCCTGAGCCGTAATCGCTTCGGAGCCCTCTTTGGCAAGTTCGAGGAACCGCATCATCGACGGCAGGCCCGTGATGGGGTCGGTGTTCACGATGTCCTTGGTGAGGTCGAGCTCTTCCTCGCTTTTCAAGACGCGTTTCGACATGTACGTGAAGTTGGTGAGCAGCATGATGGAGGCGAGGATGATCAGCGCCGCGGCTATGATGGTGGCCTGTCCGTCTGATGCTTCCATTTCGGTCAGCCGCTGCTCGACGAATGCCTCATCTGCTGCCTGTTGCTCGCTAGGGTTGTCTTCGCTCGTATAGTACGCGGTTATCTCGGCGACGGTTTCGTCAGTTGAGATGCGCAAGGACTGGTTCATCCACACGAACGCGATAAACATCACAATGGCCAGAAGGCCGACCCACACCACGATGGCGCGCCCGAACCTGCGCTGCGTGTCCCTGCCCAGCAAGATGCGGAACAGCGCGAACCCGATGATGCTCCAAAGGGCGAACAGGAAGTACGATTCGGGCTCGAGAGATTGCGTCATGAACAGGCTGGGCAACAGCAGGTACGCTGCGATGGCGACGGTCAGCACGATACCCAGGCCGCCTGTCGCCTGCTCGACGCGCGATTTCCGGGCGCGTGCCACCTTCAGCGCGGCTGCGGAGACGAAGCAGTACGTCAGCGTCGCCCCGATGGTGGTGACGTCGACGATCCAGCCGATGGCGGTGCGACCCAAGAACGGAATGACCAGCGAGATCGCCATGACCAGGTACACCGCATTCGCCGGAATGCCCTTGTCGTTGACTTTCGCGAACGTTTCGGGAAGGACGGCGTCCCTGCCGAGCGCATATGCAAGGCGGCTGAGCGCGACGGTGTTTGCCAGCAAGCTGGTTAACACGAGCGCGAGCAACGTGACCATGAGGATGGATACTCCGAAGTCACCGAGGTAGTAATGAGCTACGAAGAACGGCGGCAGGGCTTCGATGCCGCTCAGGTTGCCCAAGTCGGCGAGGTACGCGAACCAGCTGTCGTATTGTGGCGGGTAGGCCATGACGGATAGCAGGAAGACGAAGATGTACAGTACCGTGGCAGAGGCGATTGCAGCCACGAGAATGCGGAACGTCTTCGTGCGGGAAAACGCGAACTCTTCTGAGAAGTGGGAGATGTTCTCGAAGCCGATGAACGCCCAAGGCGAGATGCATGCGATGAGGATGACCTGCGACAATGCGCTGCTGTCGGGCAGGAAACCGGGCTCGATGGGGCTGAAGCTTCCCGCGTGGCCGGTTGCGGCCGATGCAAAGCATACGGTGATTCCGATGCATATGATGGCCACGCAGGCAATCATGAAGTACATGATCGCTTTCTTGAAGCGCGTGCACACCAAGGCCGTTAGCAGGATGGCCGCAATCGAGAGCAGGGCTTCGCCAAGGTACACGTCGTAGCCGAAGACCGTGTAATGGAACCCGACTTCGAAAAGCCCGTTCATGAAGAAGCGCGCGAACAGCGGAAGCGACGTGATATTCGCCCAGAACATGGCAAGGTAGGTTAGCGCGAGGAACCATGCCGTCAGGAAACCGTAGTCGTGCCCGAACGCCACCTTCGAGTACGTGTACGCGCCGCCTGCGTCGGGGAAGCAGTTCACGAGGTAATGGTAGTTGCGTCCGATGACGAGCATGACGACGGCGCCGATGAGCAAGCCGAAGATGCTGCCCAAAGGACCGGCCTGAAGAAGGTAGGAATTGCTCGTGACGACCAGGGAACCCCAGCCGATGCTCGCGCCGAGCGCGAACGCCCAAGCGCCGAGAGGCGACAGGTACGGGGAAAGCGATCCCGTATGGCGTTGAGCGTTCGGTTCCACCTTAAGTCCTTTCCGCTACCTGAATGATACGCCCAATTCATCCAGGTTGCGGAGATTTGTGGAACAGGGCGCCAGCCCGGGTGTTCCAAAAAACAACGTATTGCGCCGCCCGAGACGAGCTTCTCGTTTTTTTTGGAACACCCGGGCTGGCGCCCTGTTCCATTTAGTCCCTGATAAGGCTTTCGAGCGTTTCGAAGAGCGTGTCCGGCTCGACCGGCTTGCTGAGGTGGGCGTTCAGTCCCGCTTGCAGGCTTTGCTGCACGTCCTCGTCGAACGCGTAGGCGGTCAGCGCGATGATGGGAATCTCCTTCGCGTCGACGCGTTCCATCGCGCGGATTGTCGAGGTGGCGGTGAGCCCGTCCATTTCGGGCATGCGCATGTCCATGAGGATGGCGTCGTAGTACCCCGGCTCGTGCCCTGAGAACATGTCGACGGCAATGCGCCCGTTTTCGGCATGTCCTCTGCCAGCAGCACCCGGCGTCCGTCGAGCTCCGCCTTGTGCGCACTTCCGGCTGCCTCGGCGCTCTTGCGCTTGAAGGCAAGCTGGAATTCCTCGAGCACGTTGCTTGCGAACAGCGGCTTTGCGAGGAAGCTGTCGACACCGGCGCTCACGGCTTCCTCGAGCACGTCGTCCCAGTTGTAGGCCGTCAGGATGATGATGGCTGACTCGCTGCCGGCTATGCTGCGGATCTGCCGCGTCGTCTCGACGCCGTCCATTTCGGGCATCTTCCAATCGACCAGGATGAGGTCGAACGGCTCGCGGCGCGCATGGCGCACGCGCACCATGTCGACCGCCTGCGCGCCCGAAGAGGCGACTGTCGTGGTTATGCCGACCGATTCGAGCACCAGCTTCGCGTGATCGCATGCCACCGGGTCGTCGTCGATTACGAGGACATTCAGCTCATGCGGATTCACTTCCTTGGCGACGAGGTCGCTGGCGGTGTCATCGGCATCGGAAAGGGTTACTGTCACCGTGAACGTCGTGCCTTCGCCCTTCGTGCTTTCGACCTCGATGCTTCCGTTCATGAGTTCGACGATGTTCTTGGTGATGGCAAGCCCCAGCCCCGTGCTGCCGTACTTGTTGGTGGCGGAGGAGTCCTCTTGGGCGAACGTGTCGAAGATGTGCGGCAGGAAGCTCTCGTCGATGCCGATGCCGGTGTCGCTGACGATGAAGCGAAGCGTCGTGTGCCCGTCGAAGCGCGCCATCCTTTCTACGGAGAAGTCGACGCGTCCGCCTTCTGGCGTGAATTTCACGGCGTTGCCGAGCAGGTTTATCAGGGTTTGGCGCAGCTTCACGTCGTCGCCGATGTAGTTCTCGTCGACGTGCCCGATCACCTTGCAGTGGTAATCGAGGCCCTTCTCGGCGCATTGCCCGCCGATGATGGTGTTCACCTGTTCGAGCAGGCGCGAGAACGAGAACGTCTCGTTGCGCAGCACCATGCGCCCCGATTCGATGCGCGACACGTCGAGCACGTCGTTGATGAGTTCGAGCAAATGCCGTGCCGAATCGCCGATCTTCTCGAGCTTGTCACGTGTCTTGTCCGGGACGTCCTCATCGGCGAGCGCGAGGCTGTCGAGGCCGATGATGGCGTTCATGGGCGTGCGGATCTCGTGGCTCATGCTCGAGAGGAAGGCGGTCTTGGCCTTGCTTGCGTCTTCAGCGACCGTCAGCGCATCAGCGAGCACCTTGCTCTGTTCGATTAATTGCTTTTGCAGGGCAAGCTGGGTTTCCATCTCCTCCTGTTTCACGCGACTCTCGGTTTCGAGCGTTTCCTTTTCAAGCGTGAGGCGCGCGCTTCGGCGTGTCTGCGAAAGCAACAGGGCGCCAACTGCCAGCATGACGAATGCGGTCAGAAGCGTTTGGATGAGGCTGCGGCGGGTCAGCTCGTCGGAAATGCCGCTGACTTGGTCGGCGATGACGCTTTCCCGGATGAGGTAGGTGAGCATCCAGTCCGTGCCCTTTACCGGCACGTAATCGAGCGTCTCCTGAACGTCGCCGTAGGTGAACGAGGCGATGCCCGACTTTCCCGCAGAGAAATCGCTCACGACGTTCTCGTAGGAATAGCCGTTGTCGAATTGCGCGGTTGCCAGGGCGTCGAGCAGGTTGTCTTCGCTCGCCAACCCGCCAAGCACCATGTCGGTGAGAGCAATGCCGTCGCGCGTGTATATGTTGCAAAACGTGGTTTCGTTGGCATCTGAGCTGAGCGAAAGGCCCTCGACCATCTCGTGCATGTCGATTTCCATGAAGCACACGACAAGCGTATGGTTTTGGAAGGGGATTCCGTCGGTTGGCACGGCGATGATGACTTTCTTCTCCTCGCTGTCGAGGCCCTTCACGGAGATGTCGGGACCGGAAAGCGTGCGGTAATCGAAGGCGTAGTCAGCAATGTCGTTTTGCGTGCCGAGCGAGGTGTAGATAAGCCCCGTTTCGTCGACGAATGCGAACTTCTCGAGGTTGTACAGCGCCTTCATCTTCGCCTGGTAGGCTTGAAGGTGCTCCATGTCGCCGAGGTCCTCGTCGGTCATGAGCGATATGGCGACGTGCATGTCGTTGATGTTGTTGTTCAGGTTGGTTTCGACGACCTGCTCGCGCCGGCCCGTCAGCTCGTCGAGGTAGAACAGGCTGACCGACCTGACCGCTTCCTCGGTGGCTTCCTGGGCGCTTTGGCCCATCCACCATGAACCGAAGACGAGCATGATCACCACGACGGCGATTCCCAGTGCCGCCGCCTTCATGTTGAAGCCGAGGTTCTTGCTCTCGCTCATGCGGTTGCGCCTCCGTATGCTATTCGCTTGCTGCGTAGTCGTTGATGGCGGCTACCGTCGCTTCGTGCGCGCTGGCGAGCTGCTGTACGAGGGCGGCGACGTCGGTTGTCGCGCGCAGCTCGTCATTGCCGGGCCGCAGAGCTTCTGTCACATCGCTTGCAAGCGAAGCGAGCTTGCTCAGTCCCAGGTTGGCGCAGACGCCCTTAGCGGTATGAGCCGCCTCGAAAGCGGCTTGCTCGTCGCCTGCCGCCCACGCTGCTACGAGGTTCGCGCACGATTCGTCTTCGGCGAACCGCCCGACGAAGCGTGCTACGAGGTCGTCTGAAGGTAGGCGCTTGCGCACGTCGTCGTAATCGGCGCCGATAGCGGCATACAGTTCCTCGATCGTCATCTTTGCTCCTATCAACGCCCCTTGCCTCAATGAGTATCAGGAACGTCCTGCTGCTCATTCGCATTATCCCTTAGGTACTCTTCGAAATCGTCCTTGCTCAGGGGCCTGGAATAGTAATAGCCTTGAATCAGGTCGCAGCCCATCTCGGTGACGCGCCTGGCTTCTTCTGCCGTTTCGACCCCTTCGACCACGGTCTTCAAGCCCAGCACCTGGGCGAGTTTGATCGTCGACTCTACGATGCGGAAATCGCCGGTTGCCGTTGCCTGCCGCACCATGCTCATGTCGAGCTTCATGACGTCGAGCGGCAACGTGTTCAACGATACGAGCGAGGAGTATCCTGCGCCGAAATCGTCGAGTTCGGTAGAGAACCCGAGCCCTTTAAGCTCGTTGAGCATGCGCACGACCGCGTCAGGGTTCTCGGCGTAGGCGCTTTCGGTAAGTTCGACGTGCAGGAGCGCGTGGTCGACGCCGTGCTTGTCGGCGATGGCGCAGATGCGCGCTGGCAAATCCGGAACGTCGAAATCGAGGCGCGACGCGTTCACCGATATCGGGATCGCCGGAAGACCCAGCTCTTCGCATCGCTTGATCTCCTTGCAGGCTTCCTCCCATACGAACATGTCGAGCTTGGTGATGAAGCCGTTGCGCTCGAAGATGGGGATGAACAGCCCCGGGCTCACGAACCCGATTTCGGGATGAGTCCAGCGCACAAGGGCTTCGGCTCCTCCGGTTTTTCCCGTGCTCACATCGTGTTTGGGCTGGTAGAACACCGCGAATTGCAGGTCCTCGAGCGCCTTTTCCATGGTTTCGCGTATGGTCTGCTCGAGCTCTTGGCGCTGGTGCAAGTCGTCATCGTACAACGCGATGAGCAATCCGTGCCGGCCTTTCACCGTTTCCAGCGCACGCATGGCGCGGTTGCACGCCTTCGACACGGTCATGGCGCGGTCGATGCGCTCGACGATGCCGAATTTCACGCTGACGTTGGGAACCGGCAGGTCGCCAAGGGCGTTCTGCGGCCCTTCGGCAGGCCAGGATGGCCGGTGGTCGGCGAGGAAGGCGAACACGTCCGCGCCAATGCGCCCGCCGACGACATATCCTGGAAGCTTATCGCGAAGCTGGTCCGCAAGCGCGCGGAGAAGCTCGTCGCACTTCTCGGTTCCGTAGCGGTCGCTTAGCACCGAAAAGCCGTCGATGTCGCTGCAGACGAGGTCGTATTCTGTGTTGGGATTTGTTTCGAGGATGTCCTCGACCGTGCGGTAGAACAGCTCCTTGCTGTACAGACCTGTTGTGTCGTCCCAGGTGAGGTCGTTAACGAGGGAAGCCGATTCGCGTAGGCTTATCATGTTGGACACGCGGTTCATGATGATTTCGGATTTGTAGGGCTTCAACACGAAATCGTTGGCGCCGAGCTTAAGGCATTCAAGCTCGTCGTCGACGGAATCGCTTGCGGTGGCCACGATCACGGGAAGCGTGTCGAAGCGCTCGTCAGCTCGCATGCGGCGCAAAAACTCGAATCCGTCGCATCGGGGCATGTACACGTCGAGAAGCACAAGCGATAGCTCTGTTCGATGCTCGTCGAGCGCTTCAAGCCCTGCAATGCCGTCAGTGGCTTCGATGGTGTCGAACTTCTGCTGAAGAACGGCGCATAGCATCTCGCGGTTCAGGTCGTTGTCTTCCACGACGAGGATCTTGCGCCGCGCACCCCGCTTGGAAAGCTCGTCCTGGGCGTGCTTCATGCAGTCATCAACCCCTTTACGCAGCAGTTTTAGTCAACTTCATTATAGCCGTATATCCTCGGCGGGCCCAGGTTGGTGTACACTTGCATGCGCAAACGACGAGGAAGGATTGCCATGAGCAACGAGGGAAAGAGCGTGAAGGTCCACTACGTGGGAACGCTTGACGATGGCAGCAAGTTCGATTCATCGCGCGATCGCGGCGAACCGCTGGCGTTCACGTGCATGGCCGGGCAGATGATTCCCGGTTTTGACGCCGCCGTGCGCGACATGGAAGTGGGGGAGACGAAGACGGTGCGGCTCGAGCCGGCCGACGCTTACGGCGAGCGCGACGAGCACAAGGTCGCGAAGCTGAAGCTGTCGATGCTGCCCGGCGCCGAAAACGTGCCCGTCGGCGCACATCTGCGCCTGGCGACTGCCGAAGGTTTCCCGATGCCGTGCGTCGTCACCGAGAAAGACGACGAGACCATCACGCTCGATATGAACCATGAGCTCGCCGGACAGGCTCTCACCTTCGAAATCGAGCTGCTCGAGGCAAAATAGTCGCTTTACGGGTTGAACGTTATCCCAGGGGTGATGTTCAAATTTGTTGGGGCCCATCTTTGCGTAGGAGTGTTCCTTCAATTTGAACATCACCCCTGGGATAACGTTCAACTCGCCACGATTAGCTGCGGAATCGCACTCACCCCACCCGCTAGCAGTCTCACGTTCAGGATAGTTTTGCTGATTCTCAAAAGGATTTGTCGAGGGAGGCGCCGATGCGCCTTCGGGGCATATAATCCTTATCGTGGCACGGAGACGTACTGACATACAGGAAGACAGCGCGCGTCGCCCCTCGGCGGCGCGTCGTCGTACTGCGCAGGCAACGGTTCGCGACACCGGCAGCATACACGATGCCGGACGCTCGTACCGTGCCGCTCGTCGCGCGCGCGAGGAAGAAGAACAGGACGACGGGCGTTGGACGCGCGACGACCGTTATCGGTCCGTCAATCCTGTGCGCCAGCTCATAAACGACTGGTTCGACCGCCTCATGGGCGCCGTGTCCGACGGCAATCTCGCCGACCAGGACGAGGCATACGGGTCGGGGCGCACTTCGCGCGACTTCATGTGGAACTCGATCGGCCAGGGCGCATGGGGCGTGGTATTCCCGTTTCTGACCATCGTGGTCACGCAAGTCGCAGGCGTGGAACGCGCCGGCATGTTCTCGTTCGCGTTCGTGCTCGCTAACCTGCTGTACATCCTCGCGAACTACGGTGTGCGCACCTACCAGGTTTCCGACCAGGAGGAATACCACTCATTTGCCGATTACCAGGTGAACCGCATTGCAACGTGCGTCGTCATGATGATCGTCGGGTTCCTCATATGCCGCCTGGCAGGTTTTGAGGGCGAAATGGGAACCATGTGCATGGGCATATTCACGTACCGCGCCGTCGATGCGCTCGGCGAGGTGTACGAAGGACGCCTGCAGCAGGTTGACAAACTGTACCTCGGCGGCGTGTCGCTCGCCTTGCGTTCGGCTGCCGCCTTCATCGTATTCACGGCGTTCTTGCTCGTAACGGGCGACTTGGGCGTTGCCAGCATTGCCATGGCGGTTGCCGCGGCGCTCACGTTCCTGTTCTTCACGTTCCCGCTCACCATGTTCGAGACGCCGCGTTCCACGCCGCCGACGCTGCATAGCATCGGCATCCTGTTCCGCGAGTGCTTCCCGGTGTTCTTGGCGTTGTTCCTGTACGCGGTCATCGACAACATGCCGAAATTCGTCATGCAGGGCGCGAACCTTCCATATGACAACCAGCTGTATTTCAATGCGCTTTACTTCCCGGCGCAGGCCATCCTCATAACCGTGCAGCTCATCTACCGCCCCATGTTGGTGAAGATGGCGAACGCTTGGGCTGACGAGTCGCGTCGGAACCGCTTCGATTTGCTCATCGTCGCCATGATTGCGCTCATCGTGGTCATCACGGTCATCGGCATCATCTTCATGGCTTGGATCGGCCTTCCCATCATGAGCTTCCTGTACGGCCTCGATTTCAGTCCGTACGCCCAGTTGTCCTACATCATGCTGGCAGCCGGCGGCGTAACCGCTGCCATCGATTTCCTGTACCAGGTCATCACGATCCTGCGTCGTCAGCAAGTCGTCATGGGCCTGTATCTCATTACGTTCGGTTTCTCGCTGCTCGTGCTCATTCTCATGATCACGATGATGGGGCTTGAAGGCGCCGTCGTAGGCTACCTCATCGTCATGGCCATCCTGCTCATCTTGCTGGTGCGCGAGTACATCACGCAGCGGATTCAACTGTCGCGTAAACGGGGAGGAAGGCGCTAGATGGGCGATCTGTCGAAGCTGAAAATCGCCGTTGGACAGCCTGAGCTTTCATTTAGCAGCGCGTCGGCGAACGAGCGGGCACGCGAGCGCATGGTCGAGCATGCGGTCGATGCGGGCGCCGACCTTCTCGTCATGCCCGGGTCGCTTGTCGATGCGCACGACGTCCACCTGGTCGTGCTGAACGATTCGCGTATCGACGTCGCCGGCAACGCGGTGAATCTCGAGGCCTGCGGCGAAACGTATCGCATCGGGCTTGAGCCCGATGATGCAAAATGCGATTTCTCGGTGTTGTGCGATGTGGCGCCATTCACGTTGTCCGGCGTACCGAGTGCCGAAACCAAGGCGCATCATGTGCCGACGATCGTGCTTCGCCCGGTCGGCATGCGCAACTACGATAAAAACGTGCTCGCATACGATGGCGGCACGAAGGTCTATAACGCTGACGGCGTGCTTATCGCCGCGTTGCAAGACGACTTCGAAGAGGACATTGCGCTCGTGCAGTTCTCCGAGAAGAACACCATTCAAGAGCCCGTGAAAGACAAGCTGCTCGCTGCGCTCGTGAAGACGCTGCGCCGGTTCGACGAGCAGGTGCTTCCCTGGGGCCCGAAATGGGTTATCGGCTTGTCGGGCGGCCTCGATAGCAGCGTGGTGGCCGTATTGCTCACACTCGCGTTCGGTCCCGATCGCGTGCTGGGGTATAACCTCGCAACGCATTTCAATTCCGAAGCCACGAAGGCAAACGCCGCCCAGCTCGCCGAAGCATTGGGCATCCAGCTTCGGAACGGCTCGATCGAGCCGCTCGTCACGGCTACCGGCGAGACGCTTTCCCAGTACGGGTATGCCGACGATGCGATGTCGGGCCTCGTCCTCGAAAACGTCCAGGCTCGTGTGCGCGGGCACATCCTCTCAACGTTCGCGGCCGTGGAAGGCGGCGTAGTGGCCAATAACGGCAACCGCGTGGAATGCGCGCTCGGATATGCGACGTTGTACGGCGACGCCATCGGCGCGCTTGCTCCTATCGGCGACCTTACCAAGGTGCGCCTGTTCGAACTTGCCCACATCATAAACGGCGACCGTGAAAGCGCCGTCATTCCAGAGAACCTGCTGCCCCGCGTGACCGATGCGGGATACGACTGGGAGACGCCCCCTTCGGCCGAGCTCGCCGACGGCCAACGCGATCCGATGAAGTGGTTCTATCACGATTGGCTTATCGAGCAGCTTCTCGATGGGCCGAGCATCGACGAAGTCGCCTGCGATGTCATGGAACGCTACCTGTCTGATAGGCTCATTGGAACCGAGGTGGGGAAGTGGATGGGCTTCTACGGGCTCGATGATCCTAAAGCGTTCGCCGACGACCTCGATTGGGTGCTTCGCAGCATGCGAACTGCGGCTTTCAAGCGCATTCAGGCGCCGCCCGCCATCCGCATCGCCAGTCCTGCGAGCATAGACGCCAACCCCGAGGTTCAAGGAGCCTTGGAGCCGTCTCCTCGTTTCCGCATGCTCGAAACCCGCATCCGCGCTCTGTAGGAGCGTGTCGGCCTTGCCTGGCCACTTTGACACGTCGTCATGAATAGCCCGTTATAACCATTCCCTGACGTGGGGTGCTGTGCTTCCATGCTACAATCACGGCGAAACACGACAAGGAGGCCCCTATGCGCAAATGCGACCTGCACGACATCATCGACGAGATCAAGGCGACCTACGATTCGAGTGACGAGATATTCTTCACCGATCCCGATCGGCGCATGCCAAGCCGCAACGCCATCATCGAGATCTTGAAAGACATGCGAAACATCATGTTCCCGGGGTACTTCGGCGATGGTGCGCAGACGTCGCTCGACGCCAGCTACTTCATCGGCAACACGGTGCTGCGCGTCGAGGAGAAGCTTGCGCAGCAGGTGCGCTTGGCGCTGCATTTCCGCGACGGCGAGAAGCTCACCCCCGAGAAAATCGACGAGCGCGCCGCCGAGGTGTGCGCCGCGATGCTTTGCAAGTTGCCGAGCATCCAGAAGATGCTGTACAAGGACATCCAGGCGGCGTTCGACGGCGATCCGGCTGCGCAGTCCAAGGAAGAGATCGTGTACTCGTACCCCGGGTTCTTCGCCATTTGGGTGTACCGCATCGCGCACGAGCTGTACAAGCTCGAGGTGCCGCTGATCCCGCGCATCATGACCGAGTATGCGCACAGCCGCACTGGCGTGGACATCAACGCTGGAGCCACGGTGGGCGAGTATTTCTTCATCGACCATGCAACCGGCGTGGTCATCGGAGAGACGACGACCATCGGCAATCACGTGAAGATTTACCAGGGCGTCACGCTGGGCGCATTGTCGACACGAGGCGGCCAGCGCCTTGCAGGCGTGAAGCGCCATCCCACGATCGAGGACAACGTCACGATTTACGCCAACGCCTGCGTGTTGGGCGGGGAAACCGTGGTCGGAGCCGATTCGGTCATTGGCGGCAGCTCGTTCGTCACGTCATCGATTCCGCCGCATAGCCGCGTCTCCCTTAAGAACCAGGAAGTCAGCGTGCGTCAGTCGAAGGGCAACGTCGAAGTCGTCGAGTAAGTAGAGCGTTGCACTGCGGATGGCTGCGGATTGAACATTGTCCGAGGGACGGCGGTCGGTTGAACGTCACCCCAGGGAAGATGTTCAAATTAACTGAGGCCCTATCTTTACGCAGGAGCTT
>JAFUCC010000183.1 GCA_017459925.1 Eggerthellaceae bacterium | reverse complement strand
GGCTTGATTGCGGTAGGGCGTCTACCGCGTATTCGCGGGCTGCGAGGCGCGGAGGCGGGGCCGCTTATGCACGCGCTGTCTGAGCGAGCGAAGCGAGCGAGTTTGCGGGCATGCCCCGCTGGAGCGCGGAGCGGTTAGCCCGCGCGGAGCGGTAGACGCCCTACCGCAATCAAGCCTGCCGTTCACATCCTGTCCATACTGGTTGTGGCGGCTATGGAGTTTGCCGCTCAGCGAATGGAGCATGGTAAAATTCAAGGTCGCGCACACAGTATGCAAGCTACACCCAAGAAGGGTTAAACCATATGTCCATACTCGATTCGATCTCGAATTTCACGGGCAACCTGACAGGCGGCCTCGGTGGAAACATGTCGGCCGACATGGCCATCGACTTGGGCACCGCTAACACGCTCATCGCCATATCGGGCGAGGGCATCGTCATCAACGAGCCCAGCGTCGTGGCAATCGAGAAGGCGAGCCACCGCGTGCTGGCCGTCGGCCACGAAGCCAAGAACATGATCAACCACACGCCCGACGCGTTCAGCGCCGAGCATCCGCTGAAAGACGGCGTCATCGCCGACTACGATGTCACCGAGGCCATGATCTCGGCGTTCATCAACAAGGCCGCGCCGCGCAAGTACCCGTGGCAGGCGAAGCCGCGCATCGTCATCTGCATCCCGTGCGGTGCCACGTCGGTCGAGAAGCGCGCCGTGTTCGAGGCCGCTATTCAGGCGGGCGCACGCCAGGCGTACCTCATCGAAGAGCCCATGGCGGCCGCGATGGGCGCCGACCTGCCGGTTACCGAGCCCACGGGCAGCATGGTGGTCGACATCGGCGGCGGCACCACGGAAGTCGCGGTCATCTCGCTGGGCGGCATCGTCACGTCGTCGAGCCTGCGCTTGGCCGGCAACAAGATGGACGAAGCCATCTCCATGCACTTGCGTGACCTGCTGGGCATCAAGATTGGCGAGCGCACGGCCGAGGTCATCAAGATCAAGATCGGCTCCATCCTGCCGTTCGAAGACGGCCGCGAACGCGACATGATCATCTCGGGCCAGGACATGGTCACCGAACAGCCCAAGGAAGTCACCATCCAGTCCGAAGACGTCCGCGCCGCGCTCATCGAGCCGTGCGAGGACATGGTGCTTTCCATCAAGGAAACCTTCAAGAAGACCAACCCCGACTTGGCCAGCGACATCATCCAGAACGGCATTCTGCTGACGGGCGGCGGCGGTTTGCTCTCCGGCCTCGACCGCTACCTCACCGACAAGCTGGAAATCCCGGTGTGGGTCAGCGAAACGGCGCTCACCAACGTGGTGACGGGTTGCTTGAAGGTGCTCGAGACGCCCACGGCCCTGCGCCAGACGCTCATGAGGTCGCGCTAAGCGCGGACAAGGAAGCGCTTCATGCCGCTTAACCTCCAACAGAACGGGTCTTCTGGGGCGCGTAGCATCGTGCTGGTTGTGCTGCTCGTCGTATCGCTCGTGCTGATGACGGTGTACGCGCGCGAAGGCGCCGGCGGTCCCATCCATTCGATCCAGAGCGCGCTCATGGGCGGGTCTGCCGCCGTCAACAGCGCCGGCTCGGGCATTGGCACGGCAACGGAATCCGCCGCCGAGTCGCTTACCAACATCAGCGCAAACGATTCCACGCTTTCCGGCTTGCGCCAGCAGAACCAGGAACTGCGCGAGCTGCTGTCGAACGCCGAGGAGTACCGCCAGGAAGCCGAACGGCTGCAGGCGTTGCTCGACATGAAGCAGGTCAGCGGCGTTACCGGCCCGGTCGCGCATATCATCGGGCGCTCGGCCAACGCGTGGGACCAATCCATCACCATCGACCTCGGCTCTGACGACGGCGTCGAAAGCGGCATGACCATCATGGGCGCGACGGGCGTCATCGGCCAGGTGTCGCAGACGTCGCCGCATTCGTCGACCGTGCGCCTGCTGACCGACCCGAATTCCGGCGCCGCCGTCATGATTCAGTCGACGCGCGACAACGGCATCGTGCGCGGGTCGATTAACGGCATCCTGTATCTGGAAGACCTCAACGAGGACGTCATCCCCGAAGTGGGCGACGTCATCGTGACGTCGGGCCTGGGCGGCAGCTACGAGCGCGGCCTCATCGTGGGCGCGGTCGTCAGCGTGAACAAGACCGCCAGCAACCCCGGGGGCACCATCGTCGTCAGCCCCAACGACAGCGCGGCGTTGCTCGAAGAGGTCATCGTCGTGTTCAACGCGCCCGATGTCGCAGCCGCCGAGGCGGCAGCCGCGAAGGCCGAGGCCGAAGCCGCTGCAGCCCGTGCGCAAGAGGAGCGCGAAAACGAAGAGGACGAGTGGTACGACGAGGGCAACGGTGATGAGGCATGATGATGACGCCTGACCGCATAGCCATCATCGTCGGCGCCGTGTTGGCCTTGTTCCTGCAGCTCGTCTTGGCGCCTTACATTTCCATTTTCTCGGCGATGCCGAACTTCATCGTCATCTTCACGCTCATCGTGGCCGTGTCGCGCCCGCATAGCTTCGGCGCGGTGCTGCCGTTCGTCTTGGGGTTGTTGTACGACCTTCTGACGGGCGGCCCGGTCGGCGTCATGGCGTTTTCGCTCACGGCGTTCTCCTACCTGGTGGCGCGCCTGTTCGCATCGCTCGAAAACGACACGCTGTTCATGCCGCTCGCCATGATGGCGCTCGGGCTGTTCCTCGTCGAATTGGCGTACGGCATGCTGCTCACGCTGTTCGGCTACAACGCCGGCCTGTTCGAAGCGCTTGCCTACCGCATTGCCCCGTGTTTCGTGTACGACCTGGTTTTGGGCATCATCCTGTACCTGTTCACCACGCGGTTCTTCCGCACGTCCAGCACGATTCACCACGACATCACGCAACTGCGTTAGGAGCCGCCGATGATCACCGCCATCATCGCCGCCGTTGTGACGCTTGTCGTGGCCGCTGTCGCCATCTGGCTGTTCTTCGTCATCCGCTCGCGCCGCGACGGCATGACGGCGAAGCCGCGCTCGCATGGGCGCGATGTCGTGAAGTCGATTGACAGCGTGGGCGTGTCCTCGTCGCTCGGCACGGGCGGCGACGCGGGGAAAGGCCGCCACATCACGGCGCAGCGGGCGCCCGCTTCGACGACCGGCCGGCCGAGCGAGGTCGTGCGTTCGCGCTTCGTCGCGGTCGGCGTGCTTGCTGCGGCCGTGTTCGGCTCGCTTGCGACGAAGCTGTGGAGCATGCAGGTGCTCGCCTCTGACGAATACGCGAACGAGGCCAAGCAGAACAAGTACACGACGGTGGCGACGCCCGCGCCGCGCGGCCTGGTGTACGATTCCGACGGCGTGCTGTTGGTGAAGAACCGCACGACGCTCACCGTGCTGGCCGATGCGTCGGTCGCCAACGACCATGATGTCATGCAGCGCCTTTCCGCCGTGCTCGGTTTGCCGTACAACGTCGTCCGCCTGCGCATTCAAGACCAAAGCTCGGGCGCGCAGAGCCAGCGCGTGGTGGCGTCCGACGCCCGTCAGCGCGACGTGGCGTTCATCGCCGAGCATTCCGATGCGTTCTCGGGCGTCACCGTGCAGGAGCGCACGGTCCGCGAATACCCGTATGCCGCGCTTGCCGCCCACGTGCTGGGCTACACCGGCACGGTTTCGGAAGAGGAACTCGCCAGCACGCCCAGCAACCGCACCATCGAGCTGGGCGACACGGTGGGCAAAAGCGGCATCGAGGCGTATTACGACAACGTGCTGGCAGGCGAGCATGGCCAACGCCGTGTCGTCGTCGATTCCCAGGGCAAGGTGGTCGAGGTCGAAAGCGAGACGCCCGCAACACGCGGCTCCGACGTGTACCTGACCATCAAGGCTCCCGTGCAGTACATCGCCGACCAGGAGCTCGCCGCGCTCATCGCGCCCGACGGCATCATCGGCAAGGGCAAGGGCGTTGGCGGTGCGGTCGTGGCGATGGACGCCACCGACGGCAGCATCTTGGCGCTCGCAAGCTACCCGACGTTCGACCCCACCACGTTCACCGGCGGCATCGCCCAAGACGTGTGGGACCTGTACTCGACCGAGGAAAGCTACCATCCGCTGCTGAACCGCGCCGTGTCCGGCACGTACCCCGCAGCGTCGACGTACAAGGCGTTCTCGAGCTTGGCGGGGTTGAAGTACGGGTTCGCCACCGACACGAAGCACTGGAACTGCGAAGGCTCGTGGGACGGCTTCCATTCGGGCGACTGGCAGAACTGCTGGGAGCTCCTCGGCCATGGCGAACTCGACCTGCATCGGGGCATCCGCGTGTCGTGCGACGTCGTGTTCTACGAGATAGCGAAAGACTTCTTCTATGCGGGCGTCACGCAAGGCGGCACCATCAGCGACACGGCGCTGCAGGAGGAAATCGCCAAGTTCGGCTTCGGCCAGACGACCGGCATCGACCTGTCGGGCGAGGAGACTGGGCGCATTCCGACGCCGGAATGGAAGGCCCAGCACTGGACCGATGTGCCGACCGAGGGCCAGTGGCGCGGCGGCGACCTCACCAACCTGGTCATCGGCCAGGGCGACGTGCTCATCACGCCGCTGCAGAATGCCGTGGCGTACGGCGCCGTGGCGACGGGCAATCTCATGCGGCCGCATCTGCTGAAGGAGGTCCGCAACACGTCCGACACGCCTGCGGTCACGTTCGAGCCGGAAGTCGTGTCGGTCCCCGAGGTCGAGGAGAAGTACTACAAGCTGGTGCGCGGCGCGTTGGCGGAAGTCGCCATCGACGCCGAGTACGTGGTGGAGGCCCTCGGCGACTGGGGCATCGACGCGTCGACGGTCGGCTCGAAGACGGGCACCGGCGAGGTTGCCGGCAAGGGCGACGTGGCATGGTATGTCTGCTACTATCCTCTCGACAAGCCGAAGTACGTCGTGGCGACTTGCATCGAGCAGGGCGGCGGCGGCGCGCAGGTTGCGGGCCCCGTCGGCGCGCATGTGCTGGGCGCCCTGCTGGCCTACGAGCGCGGCGAGCTCGCGGACGTCGGCCCCATTGCGGGATCGACGGGCAAATCGGTGCCGCTCGGCTCGGGCGGCGGCGGAGCGCGTACGGACTAGGAAGGCTGCATGCCCGAGATATCGAACATAGCCACGGGAAGCCACGCGGCAGGCGATTCCAACAAGCCGTCGCGCCGATGGGCGCTGCCTGCGTTGAACATCCCGTTCCTCATCGTCATCTTGCTGCTCGTGGCATACGGGCTCATCGTGGTGTACTCGGCCGTCAGCGCCGACGAGGACTACAGCTTCTCGCGCCAGCTCGGCGGCGTGGCCATCGGCGCGGTGGTCATGGCGCTTATCTGGGCGTTCGATTACCGGCGCTTGTCTGACTACACGATCGTGTTCCTCATCATCAACATCGTGCTCATCTTGTCGCCGCACCTGCCGCTCATCGGCGTGAACACGATGGGTGCGACCTCGTGGGTGAAGATCGGGCCCTTGCCGCAGCTGCAGCCGGGCGAGTTCGCGAAGATCACCGTCATCTTGCTCGACGCCTCCATCATGGCACGGTACCAGGGGCGACTCGACGACCTGACCGAGTACCTGAAATCCGTCGGCATGATGCTCGTGCCGTTCGTGTGCATCATGACCCAGCCCGACCTCGGCACGGGGCTGGTGTACCTGTTCATCGCGGCCGTGGCGCTCGTCGTGGGCGGCGCGAACAGGCGCTTCTTGCTCGTGACGCTGGTCGTGTGCATAGCGCTCGTGGTGGCGGTCTTCCTCGTCGACGAGCTCCTGAAGGGTGCCAGCGGCGAGTACAAGCTGCTGAAGCAGTACCAGCGCGACCGCTTGCTCGTGTTCATGAACCAAGGCTCGTCGGACCTCACCGACGAGGGGTACAACTTGCAGCAGGCCATGATCGCCATCGGCTCGGGCGGCTTGTTCGGCCAGGGCTACATGCAAGGCTCGCAGCACGCGCTCGGCATCCTGCCCGAGGCTCCGACCGATTTCATCTTCTGCGTGCTGGCCGAAGAGCTCGGCTTTTTCGGTGTAATGGTGCTGCTGGTTCTCTACATCGCGCTCGTTGTAATAGGATTCCACATAGCGAACGCGTCAAGCGATATGTTCGGGGTCCTCATCGTCATGTGCATTCTGGGCATGTGGCTGTTCCACATCCTCGAAAACATCGGCATGACGTGCGGGCTCATGCCCATTACCGGCATCCCGCTGCCGTTCATGAGCTACGGCACGTCGTTCATGATCATGAACTTCGCGCTGCTCGGGTTCATGGGCTCGGTGTGGGCCCATGGCAAGGAAAACACGAGAAGGACGACATATGCAACTGCCCGTTGATGTGAAAGCCCTGATAGACGAAGCAACCGACATCAATGCGGCTCGGGAAACCGAGATCGCCGTCAGCGTGTACGTCGACGAAACGGCGCCTGCCGACCTGGTGGCGCATGTGCGTGGCGCGTTTGCCAGCACGTCGCCGCAGGTGCGCATGCAGCTGTCGTACCTCGACCGTTCGTTCGCACCGCAGGCTGAGGACGATATCGCCATCATCGTAGCGGGTGACTCTGCCAAAGTCGGCCCTGCTGCCAAGGCGCTGCGCGCCATGGGCGTGCCGGCTATGGTCGTCACGCTGTCGCCGGCAGACGTGGCGGCCCGCGCCGTTTCGGGCGGAAGCGACATTCCCGAAGGCGATGTCGTGTCGCCGTGGGAAGAGGGCGAGGAATTCGCCGGTCATGCGGCGTTCAACGACGAGGCCGCCGAGGCGCTCGACGACCGCATGGGCCGCTGGATCGTGGCGGTGTGCCGCGAGAAGCGCCTGGCGTTCGCCATCTCGTTCCCGTTCATGCGCCGTCCGCTTGCGCGCGATGCCGTGCAGGCGACGTCGATTCAGAACGCGGGCATTGGCCTGGTGCCGCTCATTCCCGGCGCCGACCTGCCCATCATGACGTTGAACCAGGCCAAGATGGTGCTGCAGATCGCGGCAGCCTACGGCCACGCCATGGACAAGGACCGCATAAAGGAGCTGGCCGCCGTGGTCGGCAGCGCGTATCTGTGCCGCACGCTGGCACGCGAGCTCGTCGAGTTCGTGCCGGTGCTCGGCTTCGCCATCCGCTCGGGCATCGCCTATGGTGGAACGGCGGCGCTGGGATACGCGCTCATCGAGTACTTCGAGGGCGGCGAGAACGCCGTGGGCGTGGCCAACGTGGCGACGCGCGCGACCGAGGGAGGCACCAAGCTGCTGGGCCGTCTGCGCGAGGTCGCGGCCGACCCGAAGTCCCTGAAGATAGCCGACAAGCTGGGCGAGGTCGCTCCTGCCGTGCTCGACAAGGTGAACGAGGCCGTCCCGAAGATCGCCGACACAGCTGCCGACATCATGTCCAAGGCTGTCGCCGCGAAGTAACGCAGGAATTGAACATCACCCCAGGGGTAATGTTCAATTTGAATCGGCAGAATGATGAGCATGCGAGAGACACCGCCGTTTGAGAGCATTTGGCCCCAGGTGGCGCCGTTGGTGGCGCGCGCCGAGCGGCCGTCGCGCTACATCAACCGCGAATGGGGCTGCGTGTACAAGCCCGACGCGGATTTCCGCTTCTGCATGATTTACCCCGACACGTACGAGCTGGGGCAGGCCAATCAGGCGCTGCGCATCCTGGTGAACGCCGTGAACGCGCGGTCGGGCATGGCGGCCGAGCGCGGTTTTCTGCCCGCTCCCGAAATGTGCGACGAGTTGCGGGCGGCCGGGCTGCCGATGTTTTCCATCGAAAGCTGCGCGCCCCTGGGGGCGTTCGACGTCGTCGGCATCACGCTTCCGCACGAGCTTGCGGCTACGAACGTGCTCGAGGCCATCGACTTGGGCGGCATTCCCGTCCGCGCACTCGACCGCGCCGAGGACGACCCCATCGTGGTCGGCGGCGGGCCGTGCGCGTATAACCCCGAGCCGTACGCGCCGTTCTTCGACGCCATCAGCATCGGGGAAGGGGAGGAAGCGCTTCCCGAAGGCCTGGAAGTGATTCGCGACTTGCGCAAGCGCGGCGCGAGCCGCCGCGACATCTGGCGTGCACTCGCAAAGCTCGACGGCTGGTACGTGCCGGCGCTATACCGGTGGCGCTCACGCGAGGAAGCGCAAGCTGCCGGCTCGTGGGTCGAGCCGCTGGAGGAGGGCCTTCCCACCACCATCATGAAGCGGCTGTACGACGGCTTCGCGGAAAGCTCCGCGTGGGAGCCGTGCATCGTGCCGTTCGCCGAGGCGGTGCACGACCGTTTGAACGTCGAGGTGCTGCGCGGGTGCGCCCGCGGGTGCCGCTTCTGCCAGGCGGGCATGATGTACCGGCCGGTGCGCGAGCGCTCGGCCGACAACATCGTGAACGCCGTGGTCACGGGCCTCGCCGAAACGGGCTATGACGAGGTGTCGCTCACCTCGCTTTCCACGACCGACCATTCGCAAATCGCCGAGATCCTCGAGCGCCTGAACAAGCATTACGAGGGCACGGGCGTGCGCATTTCCATTCCGTCGCAGCGCCTCGACTCGTTCGGCGCGCGCATGGCCGACCTCGTCGCCGGCCAGAAGAAGGGCGGCCTGACGTTCGCGCCCGAGGCCGGCACGCAGCGGCTGCGCGACGTCATCAACAAGAACGTGACCGAAGACGACCTGTTCGGCGCCGTGGACGCGGCCTTCGCCGCCGGGTGGCGCCGCTGCAAGCTGTACTTCATGATCGGCCTTCCCACCGAGACCGACGAGGATGTGAAGGGCATCGCGCGGCTCGTGCAGCAGGTGTACGACCATGCGAAGGCCATCGTGCCGAAGGAGCAGAAGGGCTCGATTCAGGTGTCGGCTTCGGTGGCGCTGTTCGTGCCGAAGGCGCACACGCCGTTTCAGTGGTGTGGCCAGATTCCCCCCGAGGAGGCGCTTCGCCGCGTGAATCTGCTGCGCCATTCGGTGAAGTATCGCGCGGTATCCGTCAGCTGGCATGACCCGAAGACGAGTTTCGTCGAGGCCGTCATGTCGCGTTCGGGGCGTGAGGCCGCCGACCTGGTGGAAGGCGCATGGCGCCGCGGGGCGCGCTTCGACGCGTGGTCCGAATGCTTCCGCGAGGACGCATGGCGCGATGCCGCTGCCGAGCTGGGCATCGACGTGGATGCCGTGGCGCAGACGAGCTATCCGACCGATTACGTCATGCCGTGGGAGCACATCAGCTGCGGCGCGGCGCGGCGCTGGCTTGCCCATGAGTACGATTTGGCAATCGGCGAGCAGACGACGCCCGATTGCACGTTCGACCGCTGCAGCGGATGCGGAGTTTGCATGCAGCTGAAGGCGGACAACCAATTGGCGGGTGATCGCAATGACTGATCCCAACGCGCCGCGCGTGTTCCGCCTGCGTTGCACGTTCATCGAGCGTGACCGCTTGGCCATGTTGTCGCATTTGGAAGTCGCGCACGCGCTCGAGCGCACGGTGCGCCGGGCGGGTTTGCCATTCGCCGTCAGCCAAGGGTTCTCGCCGCACATGAAGATCGCGTTTGGCGCGGCGCTGCCTGTGGGCGTGGGCTCGACGTGCGAGATCTTCGACCTGCAGCTGCGAGACTACGTCGCCGCCGATAAGGCGCTTGCGGCGCTACAACAGGCAAGCGTGCCCGACCTCATGGCGCAAGATGCCCGCTACATCGAGAATTCGGCGCCGGCGGCCAGCGTGGCCTTCCCGTTTTCGACCTACGAGGTCGTATTCGGCGGGCCGGTGGGGAACATCGCCGTTCCCGAGACCATCACGGTCGTGCGCAAGAAGAAGGAAAAGACGCTTGTTGTGAGCGAGTTTTTGACCGAGCCGTTCGCGGTGGAAGGGAATCGCGCCACGTTCACGCTGGAAGCCAAGCCCACCGGTTCGCTTCGTCCCGACGTGCTGTTGCAGCATTGCGAGATGGGCGCGAGTCCGGTTTCCGTCACGCGAATCGCGCAACGTGCGAATCAATGACCTCGGAGGAAATTGATTATTGTGCTCGATAATCAATTTCCTCCGAGGTCATTGATTCGCTATCGCCAGTTGAAGGAGGCCCGCATGTACAAGATGACCGATGCCGAGTTCGAAGCTGCGGTGCAAGATGCCATCGATTCGATTCCCGACGAGTTTCTCGACGAGCTGGAAAACCTCGCGTTCGTGATTGCCGAAGAGCCCGACGAGGAAGACTTCGAGGGCGACGGCCTGTACACCGAGGAAGGCGACTTGCTGGGCCTGTACGACGGCTTGTCGCTTGCCGAGCGTGACAGCGGGTATGGCTTTGGCGACTACCCCGACACCATCACCATCTTCAAGGGCCCGCACGAGCGGTTGGAAGGCGGACGCGCCGAAATCGTCGAAGAGGTGCGCAAGACCGTCGTTCACGAAATCGCCCACTACTTCGGCATGGACGAAGACCAAGTCGACGATATGGGGTACGCATAGGAAGCGTTTTGAAGTCGGTCATGCTTTGATTTAAACGAAGAAGGCCGAAATCTGTCACAAAAATGGATTAGTACGCAACCTACTGGCTAAATCTTCAGTTTCAATTTCTGTGACCTGGTGCTATTCGGGAAAGTGCTTTCCGCACTGCGAGCGAAATTAATGCACAAATCCAAAATCTAGCCTGCACGATTGAAAATTTGCGTACTAATCCATTTTTGTGACAGATTTCGGCCTTCTTCGTCCAAATTGATGGGAAACAGTTACGCGCCGTACCAGACGTTGCCGGTTTTCTCCCAGTTCTTCATGTTGAAGACATCGCCTGAAATGGCGTACTCGACGAAGTGCTGTCCCTCGTTGCCGGCGCTTGTCAGCGCGTCGAAGTAGCGCACGCGGGCCGGGTCGCTAATCTGGTCGAACGGGATGCCGTACTTCGAGCCGTCGCCGCCCATGGCCGCAATCACCGTCGGCTGGATGTCGTCGTGGCTCACGGGCGTATCCGATACCTGCACGGGCGTGCGCACAGCAGAGCCGGCCTTCGACGGCTTCACCAGCATGATGGGGCTGATAGGGTCGCGCGGCGGATCGTCGGTCAGGTACCAAATGCCGTGGTCGGCCGTCACCACGATGGTCGCCTCGTCGTACAGCCCGAGCTCCTTCAGCTGCGCCATGTACTCGGTTACGACCTTCATCGAGCCCTTTGCCTGCGCAATCTGGTCGGACTGGTTGGTGCCGACGTTCTCGCCCTCTTCGTTCACCGAGAACGGGAAGTGTGGCCCGAACAGGTGGATGAACCTGAACGCGCCAGCCTCGCCCTCATCGACGGGCTCGAGGCCCTGCGTGCGCACCATGTTCAGGATGGCCGCGTCGTCGAGTTCGTACAGCGAGTCGTTCAGGTTGGTGCTGCCGCTGTCGGCGATCATGCGGTTGTTCAGGTCGCTCGTGTAGTACCAGAACGTCGGCTTCAGCACCCACGGCATCTCGCGGTACAACGCGCACTGCTCCATGCAGATGAACGTGCGCCACACGTCAATCGGCGCGTGCGAAACCGGGTGCACGTTCAACGTCATGTCGGCGATGGTGCGGTCGCCGGGGTTGTTGAAATCCATCATCAGCGAGTCGGAGTACATGCCGATGGAATAGCCCAGCTCGTGGATGTCGCTGAGGTACGTGCTCTTCTCGTACTTGGTGGCGCGGTATTCGGCGACGTCCTGGCCGGGCGCGGGCTTCAACGCTGTCAGCATGTTGGGAATGGCGTTCGTCGTGGGGATCATCGTGCCCACGCTGTTGCGGTAGTACGTGAATTCCTCGAAGTCGTCGAGGAAGTGCGGGTCGGTCTTGCGGATCTTTTCCAGCAGGGCGGTGTCGTACGTGTCGAGCACGAACACGATAACGTTGCTCTTGGGCGACACGGTAAGCAACGAGCCTTGCGTGACGTAGGGGCGGTCCTGTTCGGCCACGGCGGTTTGCGACGACTCGACGGCCACGCTGATGACGCCGACGAGCTGCACGACCATGATGGCGCAGGCAAGCCCCGTCGCGGCTTTCAGCCACTTGTGCGCGTCGAACTGGCTGAGCACCACGATGGCCGCCACAATGACGACCCACACGATGCCCGAACTGATTTTCTTGCCGATGAAGAACGGTTCGTCCCAGCCGATGAACCCGCCGTCGGCCGGCATCATGCCCTGGTTCAAGAAGAGCGATTGCACGTAGGCGGCGACGGTTAGCGCGAATACGACCATGAGCGCGATGTAGAACGCGCGCCCACGCAGCACCGACAGCAGCAGCGCCGCCACGATGGCGAACGCCAAGCAGTACACGACGGGAATCCACCACACGACGCCGAAGCCGAACACGAGGCTGTCGCCGTTCGAGCCGAAGATCTCCAAGGCGGGTGCGATGAACACGATGAATGCCATAAACACGCACATGACCAGCGCGAAGACAACACGCCTGCTCCAGCGCATCTTGCGCGGGGCGGAGCTCACCTGCTCGTTGCATGCCATGGCCAGCGAAGCGGCGGCGTCGCGCGCGATGGCGAACTGCCGGCTGGCTTCAGGCGATGCCGGGTCGATGGCGTTCACGGCGCTTTCCGAGATCTTGCGCGCGTTCTCGTCGATGTTCAGCAGTTCGTAAATCTTGCGGCGCGTGCGTCGGAACGCCACGCCGGCGACCGCCGACAGCGCGACCGCCAAGCCGGCGACAGCCTGGATGGTGTACGTCATGACCGACGGGTCGACGTAAGCGAAGGCGGGAGTGGCGGGAACGACCGACCAGATGGCAACGAACACGAAGACGGTCAGCGCATACAGGGCGCCAAGTGCGGTGCGTGCGCGTAGATGATTCATGAGCATGCGAACGCCTGCCCGTTTGGTTCCATATGAATTCATCGCTTGGCCTGACCAGCTCCGCGTTTTCCCTCTCATGCGATTGCACGCTCACCCCGTCATGCAATCGGACACGAATTATAGCATGCGCGCGCAAACCCGCAGGCGAGAGCGGGAAAACCTATCAATCCGTAGGGGCGCGATTCATCGCGCCCGCCACGCTATTGAGACGGTTTGCCCTATGGGGAGTATCCCCATAGGGCTATTAGTCGAGCAGCGCGGCCCATTCCTTCTCGCGGAAGCCCACGAGCACGGTGTCGTCGAGCACTAAAAGCGGCCGCTTCACGAGCATGCCGTTGCTGGCCAGCAGGTCGTACATCTCGTCTTCCGACATGTTCGGCAGCTTGTCCTTCAGCTCGAGTTCGCGGTACAGCATGCCGCTCGTGTTGAAGAACCGGCGCAGCGGCAGTTCGCTCATCTTGTGCCACAGGCGCAGCTCGTCTGCCGTCGGGTTGTCTTCCACGATATGGCGGTCGTCGAATTCGATGTTGTTGTCATCGAGCCAGGCCTTCGCCTTCTTGCATGTCGAGCACTTAGGGTATTCCACGAACAGCATGATGCCTCCTCGCGTTGCCTTAACGCGTATATTATCCCGCATCTCGGCGCGTCGTTCGGCGCCGTCTTGAAACGCTTCGGCATCAGTCTGCGCACGAGGTGCTGTCGGGGTGCATACCCTTACGCAACAGATGCGGCGCGTGGAAGAAAACAAGCCTGTGACCAGCTACGATGCAGAGGATGCGCATCATGTTCGATCGTTACGGCAAGTGAAAGCAGGTGAGGTCATGGACGACATGCAATACAGGTATGAATTCCAGCGCGGCCAGGGTAAGGCGCTTCATGGCGAGGAGCGCGAGACGGGGCCGCCGCAATCGAAGGCCGTGTTGGCGTTGTGTTGGGTGGCGCTTGCCGCGACCATCGCGTGCAACGCGCTGTTCGAGTCGATGAAGCTTGGCGGCGTGACATCAGCCGAAGTCTCCAACGAGGTGTTCGCATGGTTCGCGCCGGCGGGTTACGTGTTCGCCATCTGGGGTGTCATTTACGCGGCGCTAGTGGTGTGGATGCTGTCGGCGACGTGGCGCGGCATGAAGCGGCAGGCCATCACCATGCGCGAAGGCGTGCTGTTCACGCTGAGCTGCGCGCTGAACATCGGGTGGCTCGCAGCATTCCACTTCAAGCTGATCGAGCTGTCGCTCGTTGTCATCGTGGCGCTGTGGTTCACGATGCTGCTGATGTACTCGAGTTTCAAGGATCGTCGCGAACCGCTGACGACGCGCATCCCGTTCTCGCTGTACTTCGGTTGGTTGACGGTGGCGGTGTGCGCTAACGTCGCACATCTGGCGGCCAGGTGGTCGGCCACCCCGATGATTGCGAACGAGGTTTCGACCATCGCAATCGTGGTCGGGTTGCTGGTTGCGGCGTTCGCCGTGGCGCGCACGCAGAACGACCTCGTGTTTCCGCTGGTCGTGCTGTGGGCCGCCGTGGGCGTCGGCGTGCATCTGATGCAAGTTGATTTCACGGTCGCCCGGGCGCTGTTCGCCTTGTCCGTCCTTGGGGCGCTGGTGATTTACATTCCGCCGATCGTGAAGATGACGAACTCGCGCAGCGCGGGCCCCGAGCCGCTCGCTGACGAATAGAGCTTGCGGCATTACGACTGTCGGCGTATGGCGCCTTTAGAATCGCGACTTCCGGCGTGACAGGCCGCGACGCATCCCGCTCAAGAAACTCCAGTAGCCGTCTTCCCAGTTCAGCAGTTGCTTTCAGCGGTTATCATTGTGCAACGTTTTCCGTTCAAATTCTGTTCACGGGCAAAATTCCGTTCAAATTCCGTTCAAGCCGAAGGCTCAGATACGGTGCTTCTGCGATGCCGATGCCCCAATTGAAACCGAAGCCCCCCTAGACAGTCGTGAACCTGATGTACAATCCCTTGAAACGTTATCGACGGGAAGCAGTGGAACTTGACGGGCAATCAGAAAGAACGGCTTACTGCATGGGGCGATGAGAGTTTTCGAGCCAGCACGTCCGGCTTAGCGTATTCCACGATAGGGCTGGTTCTTGATGATTGGAGCGAATCGCAAGCAGCTAATCTCCGGCAAATCCTGCCCAAGGGGGCCTCGAAACCCCATTGGTACGAAATCGTGCCTGATGTGAAGGAGAAATCCCTAGCCGCCATCTGCGCATTGGACTTCAAAGCCACCTTGGTGCAAACCGAACCGGTCGACTCCGCCAAGCAAGAGCGGGCCAGGCACAAATGCCTGACGCGCATCCTGCCCCTCCTCGAATCGCGGGGCGTGGAGCTGTTCGTCCTCGAAAGCAGGGGTAAAGCGCTTGACAAGCGCGATGTTAAGCTGCTCGACGGCTTGAAGGGATCGAGAATCGTGTCGACCATCAGGCTCGAGCACGTGCGAGGATCGGATGAACCGCGCCTTTGGGTAGCCGATCAAGTCCTCGGTGCATACGGCGATGCGCGCGCCAGAGCAGGAGATGACCGATGGGAGCCCTTGGCTGATCGGGTTAGCGTGGAAACAGTTGCGCCCTAGCAGCGCGAGAGCCGGCTCCCACGAATCGCGGGCGGTCCGGCTCTCACTTCCTTTCCCCCCAGCGGGGGGCGGCTTTCGTAATGAATCATACCACAGCGGGCGCTTGCCTACGGCTACGGTTCGGTAAAGAGCACCGGTGTTGCGCTTACGCGCTGTACCCCAGCAGGCTCTGACGCAGGGTGGTGCCCTTCTCGTAGCACTCGGTGTTACTCGACGCCGAGCGGGCATGCGCGCCTAAAAGCGCGCATGCGTCCGGCCGCATGGCCGGACCTACGGCTACGAGCGGCGGCTGGGCGTGAAACGCTAGGAGCAGCCGAGGGCCGAAGCGGACACGCGGTTTCGAAATGGTCGAAGCAGACGGAGGCCCGAGGATCCTGTCCTCGGGCCTCCGGGAAGGTTATGCGCTGCTAGCTTAGCGCCGCGCATGCTTGCCGGTTGCGCGCATCGGCTGGCGGGTGCGCGTGCGCGCCGCGAACAGCACGACGGCGCTCAGTGCGGCGGAAACCGCCAGCAGGGTCACGGGCATCGCGTCGCCCGTCTTGGGCGATGACGACTTCGAGGACGCGCTCGCGGCGGCAGCCTTCGTCTCGGCAGCCTTCACGGTGAACGCAGCGGTCGCCTCTCCATCCTCGAAGGCGACGGTCAGCTTGTGCTCGCCCACCGACAGCGACTCCAGGTAGGTCGTCGTCATCGACAGGACGAGGCTGCCCTCGGCCGTGGCGATGGCCGACTCGGGAACGTCGGCGCCGTCGACCTTCGCGCCCTTGAAGGACTTGAAGGTCTTGCCATCGTTCACGTTGCGCTTAAAGGTGAAGGTCAGCGGGTCGGACAAGCCCTTCTCCCACGTGGCGCCGTCGCCCGAGACCGCGGAATAGGAGATCTCGACCGTCTCTGTGTGGCTCGCGTCGCGCTTGCACGTGCGCGTGGCCTTGCCGTCCGCCTCGGCCCACTCACCCCAGTCGTGCCCGAGGGCCGCGACCTTCAGCGCGTCGAGGGTCGTCTCAGTGGCATGCGTCGAGTCGGTGAACAGCTTCCCGCAATCGGAGCACTTCCAGTGGGCCTTCACGCCGTCAGAAGCGCAGGTTGCGGGGACCTCCGCGATCGAGGTCCCTCTGCTGTGGGTGCAGGCGGTGAAGGTGGTGTAAACGATGGTCGTGTTTTCAAGATGAAGCACTATTGTGTCAACCTGCTTCCTATCGTTGCCATCTAGTATCCATTCTTGTCCAAATGTTGTTGATAAGACGGATTCGAAGGGAGAGGAGCTGCGGTTCGCTTCTGTTCCGGCAACCCCCGCAAAACATCGGCTGGCAACGGCGGAAGCACTAGACCAGTCCTGGCTGATGCCGCCAAAATAGTCTATATCCGCATTGTAATCGGTCCCCTGTTGAGCGGACCCGGCATAACGGAAGTACCCCTGTGCAGCGGTCGAGCTGTTAACGGGGCTCGGCACCATGCCTTGAAACCCCGTGCCTTCTAGAGCTGCCTTCAGATTATCAAAAACGGTTGTGGACACGGTAATATCGGTCGAATACAAATACCGCAGCTGGGACGTGCCGTCGACAATGATCTCCCCCGCATACACGGTAGACGATTTCTCCAGCTTCTCTCTGGTTACAACCGAGCTGGAAGGCTTCGCCGTGACCTTGACAAGGGGCTCTAAGCGAACAATTCTTTGTGCGCCATCAATCGTCTGTGAAACGTAAAATGATTGAACGACGCCCCCGCCGTTGCAAGTAACATTGCTAGTTCTGAAATAGCTCTTTGATCCAGTTGCAGCCGTAGGCGTCAGCATCGTTGAAAGATAGTACGTTTCACCTGCTTTGAATGTTATTGGCGAGCTAAGGCTATTACCTCCCGAATCGCACCAGAACGTATACGAGGAATTAATTGTGTAATCTGCGCCACTTGGCACGGTAACCACGGGGGCGGTGTTGGACGTAGCGCCCGCCACCGGAGGGGTCACCGTAATCGTGGGAGCACCGAGGCCGTCTTTTACCACTTCTTGCGTTTGCATCAGGGTGTCGCCGACACCAGAGCCCTCGCCTTCGGGCTGCTGCGAGCCGTTCGCGTTCGCCGTGCTGGCGGTCATGACCGTGAGGCCCTGCTCGCCGGGCTGTTCCCGATCCTGGGCGTTCTCGTCCTTCTTATCCGTCTCGGGCGCGTCGCCCCCTTCGGCAGCCTCGTCATCCACTGACGCGAATTCAACCGAATCCCCCGTCTGCATGGAACCGAATCCGAACGCCACGGCGGGCACCATCATCACCGATAGGGAGAGCGCCAGGAGCGCGACGAGCGCCCTCTTCCCGAACCGCCTCGTTGCCTTCTTCCGCATGGGTGCCCCTTTCCTCTCGTCTCGCGTGCGCGCGGGCGTCCCGCACGTAAGTTTTCACCCTGAAACTACGGCAACAGCAGGGAGAAAGGAAGGTTCACATTTGTGCCAACTTTGCGTTTCAGCAGTTCAAAGCGGTGGGGATGCTTTACAGATAATGAGTAGCAGGACGTTCCTCCCACTCATTTCCGTAATGCGCCCGAGCTCGGCTTCACTTACTGAAAATGAGTGGGAGGAACGTCCTGCTACTCATTAACGAGTTTGCGATTCGCCGTTCACGCGCATGACCAAAGCCACCCGGGTCGTGACGCCGGTTTTCTCGTAAATGCTCGAGATGTGCTTCTGGAGCGTGCGCCGGGAAACGAACAGGCTGTCGGCGATCGCCTGGTTCTTGTCCTCGGTGAGCACGAGCGCAGAAAGCACCTCCCGCTCGCGGTCTGTCAGGCCGCATTCGGCGGCCAGCAGCCGCACGCGCTCCTCCGGGGACGGCGCGGGCTCTTCGATCGACTGCCCGGCACCCTCGGCGGTGCCCCCGCCTTGCAGGAAGCCGCCCCTCAACATAGAGAGCACCACTGCGGCGAGCAGAGCCGCCGATGCGACCAGCACCGCCGTCGGGGTCAGCGGCCCGGCAGCCTGAATCGGGATCTCCGTCAGCGTCACGAGCACGAGCAGCACGCGCCCCACCGACGCCACGAGCGCAGGATACTTGGATGTCGCGGCGGCCGACATGAACGCGATGCAGCTCCAGGCGAGTGCTGCGGCGAGCACGAAGTAGAACACGACCGCCATGAGCGCGCCTGCCTCCATCATGGCCGTCTGAACCGACGCGATGACGGCGAACAGCGCCGATACCAGGACGGCCGCCGATGAGGCCGGGCGGCCGCCGAAGTACGCAGCAGCGCCGATGACTGCGTAGCCGACCGCGGCGAACAGACGGTGCCATTCGTAGAAGACGGCCACGGAGCCCGACGCGCGTATCGCTGCCTCGCAGAACGGCAGCAGCGCGAACAGGCAGGTCGCGGCGACGACCATGCAGGCGAAGGACGCTGCTCCCATCCCTTCCGGATTGCGGCCGACATCCCGGCTACCCACGCGCGCACCATCGGCGGCCTGCACATCCGCAACGGTGGGACGGATCTTGCGAGCGAGCCACATGACCAGGCCGAAGCAGACGGCGAACAGCACGTCCAGCAACACGCCGATGGAAAGTCCAGTCTGCAGGGCGAACTGCGCCACGACCGCGAGCGCACCGCCACCGCCGACAACAACGCCCAGCACGCGGGCGCTATCGCAGCCGCGTTCGCCTTGCGAGCCAGCCTCGCTTGCCAACTGATGCGCCGCAAGCGCAACGCGCTCGTACACCATGCCGCCCGAAACGCCGACGAGGACGGCCACCACGAGCACCGCGGGCACGCGAAGCCCAGGAGCCGCCGAGAGGTTCAAAACCAGGATGCAAGCGCCAAACAAAACGACCAATACGGCATCTGCGACATCGGCCGACTTCGACGCGAGGAAATGCGGCTTCCTCAGCCGCGCGAACGCCATATACGCCAGGAAGCCGACCGCCAGTACGCCCTCGCGCACGTAGTACAGCGCCCACGCGAAGTCCTCGCCCGCCATGGCGAGGTCGCTCCACGTGCCCGTTCCCATGAGCAGGAACGTGTGCAACGCGAATAGCGCCAACAGCAGCGGCAGCAACGGCAAGATCAGCGCCTCCCCTCGATGCGCCTCATTTCGCGCTCGAAGTCGTTCTCGAAGGTCGCGTCCTGCACCTTCTGAAACTTCGCGAACTCCTCGAGGGCCTTGGCTTTCGCCTGGGCGTGGGTCCGGGTCCCCTTGCCCTCGAGCACGTCGCGGCGGGCGTAGTGAAGGAAGCCGTCGAGCGCGTCGGCGCAGTCGCGCATGCTCGTGAGCACGTGGTCGGCCGCGCGGTCCTCGAGGTCGTCGAGGAAGCGGGTCACCAGGCGGTTCAGGCGCGTTGTCTCCTCCTCGGTGAGGTAGTTCTTGGCCACCGTCACGTCGCTCGAGTGGATGCGGCCCTCAGGCGAGCCCTTCCAGCTCGTGAGCCCCATGTGCGGCAAGGCGGCGTCGGCGCGCGAGTCGACTATTTCCGCTGCGGTCTGCCCCGTGGCCGCGAAGTGCATCTTGTTCTGCACGGTGGCGAAGAACTCGCGGGCGACGTCGCTGTCGCGGTCGTAGTCGAAGCTGCACTCCTGGAAGATGTCGGTGACCTTCTGCCACACGCGCCGCTCGCTCGCGCGGATGTCGCGGATGCGCGCGAGCAGCTCGTCGAAGTAGTCCTGCCCGAAGGGGGCGCCGTTCTTCAGCATGTCGTCGTTGAGCACGAAGCCCTTCACGATGTATTCCTTCAGCGTGCGCGTCGCCCATTGGCGGAAGCGCGTCGCCTTCAGCGAGTTCACGCGGTAGCCCACCGCGATGATGGCGTCGAGGTTATAGATGGTCGTCTGGTACATCTGTCCAGTTGAACCCATATGTGCAATTTTTGCACATATGCCCTCGCCGTCGAGCTCGCCTTCGCTCACGATGTTCTTCAGGTGCTTCGATATGACGCTGCGGTCCACGTCGAACAGCTCGGCCATCTCCTTCTGGGTGAGCCAGAAGGTCTCGTCCAGGTAACGCACCTCGATGGGCACGTTGGAGCCGTCGGCCTGGTACAAGACAATTTCGGCCTTCGCAGCGTCGTCAAGGAGTTCGGGGTTATGTTCGCGAGAACCTGTCACAGCTGTCACACCTGTCACGCAACGATTAATTCCGGGCTCTTTCAGAAAGGGCTATCAGGCCTTCCCTCTTGACGAGCGTCTCAAAGCCTTAGCCACTTTTTAGCCACTTTT
>JAFUCC010000182.1 GCA_017459925.1 Eggerthellaceae bacterium | reverse complement strand
CGTGCCTGGCGGGCGTCTCCACGCGCAGGATAGAGGACGTCAGCGAGATCCTATGGGGCTCGAGCGTCTCCAAGGGCACCGTCTCGAACCTCTACCAGAAGGCCTTCGCGAAGGGCTCGGAGTGGCGCACCAGGCTGTAGAACGGCAAATTGCTGAGCAGACGCGTGGCACATTAAACAATGCGACTTCACGAGGTGTGGGATGTCCGCCCCTGCGTGGCATGCTGTTTTCAAGGTTCGTGGGTAGGGGGAGGGACGGCGTGGCCGCCGTCCCTCCCCCTACCAGGGAATCTCCTCCTCGGCCGCAGGGCTGGCGCGCTGCCGCCTGATCGCGTCGGCCGCCCAGGGCCACAGAACGCAGCAGACCTCCCTCAGCAGCGTCGTGCCCCACGGGCCGCACCCCTCCTGCCGGCAACGGTCGCACCAGGGGCCGCCGTCCCAGTCCGGGCACGACACGGCTCCCAGGGCGTTGTCGCGGCGCGCCCACTCGCTGCCCGGCCCGTACCACTTGGCGAGAGCCTCGCGGACGAGCGGGCTGACGTCGCCCTCCATCTCGCAGGCCGCCGCGAGCAGCGTCTCGGTGAGCGGCCTCATCGTATGCTCGCCTCCCCCGCGGCCGAGAGCACCATCTCGGCGTCCACGGAGGCCGCCCCCTGCTGGGCGCCTATGCGCAGCGCGCCGGTGAGCACCTGGTTGAGGCGGCGGACCGAGCCGTTGCAACACCCGTGGGCGGCGGCGACCGCCGCCGGGTCGAAGATGGCCGGCGACGCCCCGGCGCCGCGAAGCAGCGCCTCCACGTAGGGGGCGGCCTCGTCCGCCTGGATGCCGCGGAAGGCGTAGCTCACGACGACGCGCTGCGCGAGCGCCTCGTGGGCGGTGCGGGAGAGGACGTCGGCGAGCACGGGCTGGCCGGCGAGCACCAGGGCCAGGCAGTCGCGGGAGTCCATGTCGAAGTTCGCGAGCATCTTGAGGTCGCGCAGGATCTCGTGGGAGAGGTACTGGGCCTCGTCGAGCGTGACCACGGTCTGCAGCCCCTTGTCGACCGAGCGGTAGCGAAGGTGCTCCTGGACCTGCCGGAACATGTCGCTCTTCCTGTACGCGGGCTCGATGCCCAGCCCCTGGCAGAGCTGGCGGTAGAACTCGACGGGGCTCACCGTGGAGAGGCAGACGTAGACGTGGGACGTCGTGTTGGGGTTGAGCGCCGAGGACCAGGCCCTTATGGCGTAGGTCTTGCCGGCGCCGGGGGGTGCCGTGACGAGGCCTATGCCGCCGGCGCGCGCGAGGAAGTCCAGGCGCGAGGTCGCCTCGCGGAAGTCGCGGGTGGCGAAGGCGTCGCGCGCGGGCAGCGACTTGTCGAAGGGGTTGCGGGACATGTGCCAGTACTGCTCGAACAGCATGCTAGGCCTCCTCGCTCCAGTCGATCGCGTAGGCGTTGTCGCGCCTCGCCCGCGAGTTGGCGGCCCTGTCGGTGGGGCGCATCTCGCGGAGGGTGCCGTCGGGCATCCTCGCCCACGCGCGGGTCAGGTCGCCCGGGACCCAGCGGACCTCGGCCCTGGTGCCGATGAGCTGGGCCGGGGCCTCGAAGCGGACCCGCTGCACGAAGACCGAGGCGTCCTTGTGGACGCGGCGCTCCTCGCGGCAGGTGAACGCCTCCTCGAGCCACGCCCCCGACTCGGGCATGCGCGGGGGCACCCTCGCGGCGTCGGCCGCCCACGCGGCCGCGGGGGCCATCCCGTGCGCCGAGTGGGGCCTCGAGTTGTGGCGCAGCACCCATCCCGCGAGGAGGTCGTTGAGCTCCCCCAGCGTCAGGCGCACCGACGGGTCGAGGTTGTTGATCAGCTCGTTCCTGAGCGCGCGGTTGGCCCGCTCGATCTTCCCCTTGCTGGCCCCGTCGCGCACCCTCGTGTGTATCAGCACGCATCCGATCCTGCCGCACGCGCCCGTGAGCTGGGCGTTCGAGTAGGGCGCGCCGTTGTCGACGTAGAGCTTGCGCGGCACGCCGTAGGTCGCCACGGCCCCCTTGAGCAGCGCGAGGAAGTTCGCGCCGGAGTCGCTTGCCACGAAGCGGGCGGCCACGACCATGCGGCTCCTGTCGTCGAGCACCATCTGCAGGTAGGCGCGGCCGAGCGTGCCGTCGGGCATGGTGACGTGCGGGCCGTACATGGTGTCGGCCTGCCACATGCCGTTCGCCCACTCCTCCTCGAAGGCCCTCCTGTCCCTGAGCTTCGGGTTCGCGGCCCCCCGGGGCAGGTTGGCGCGCACCCAGCGCTGGATCGTGCTCACGGAGAAGTCGTCCGCGCCTATGGTGCCGTCGGCGATGAGGCGCAGGCGCATCTCGACGCAGTTCATCCTGGGGTGGGCCTCCCTGAGCGCGCGTATGGCGGCCTCCACCTCGGGGCCTATCCTGCGCGACTTCCCCGCGTCGCTCCTGCCGGAGCGCGCCAGGCCGTCGAAGCCGAGCCTGCGGTAGCGGCTCTCCCACGTGGCCAGCGTGTTCGGGTTGAAGTAGCGCACCGTGCCGTCGGGCAGCGCGACCGGCCGCTCCGAGACGTCGCGGAAGTACGCCGCCTTGCTCGGCTGCGTGTAGGTGCCGTTTATGACCGGCGCTATGAGCGAGAATCGCAGCATCGCGACCTCTCCCGCGTCCCCTGGCTTTGGTCTCACCATGTCTGATCTCCTCTCGTGCGGGGGCGTGCGGATACAAGGAGGAGGGTAGCGGGCGCCTCGCGGCGGCTGAAGTGGCGGCCTATGTAAAGGCGTCCCCGGGGCAGGGGCCGCACGGCGGCGGATTGCGCATCGTGACGTCCTGGAAGGGGCCGAGCCCGAGGGCGGCGGCGCAGGCGCGGGCGAGGGCCGCGCGGAACCTGGCGCAGGAGCACGCCACGGCGGCGGACCGTGCGGGGTGGGCGCGGCCGGTCAGCGAGGCGAGCGCGACGAGCAGCGCCGGCAGGCAGGCCATGATCCGGTAGAGCGACCTCGGGCATATCCCGTAGGCCTCGCCGACGGCCTCGACCGTCGCGCCCGACAGCCTGGCGCGGGCGATCTCTCCCTGCAGCCTGACCGACCTCTGCCGGTAGGGCGAGACGTTCGGCGGGATGAGCGCGTGGGTCGCGCCGCAGGACGCGCACCTCACGCGCTCGATCGTCACCTTCCCGCAGACGATCACGCCGCCCTCCAGGTCCTCGAGGTCGCGGCGGTACGGGGAGTGCGGCCGGAAGCCGCCCACGGCCCCGCAGGCGGGGCACGCCGTCGCGGACAGGGCGGGGTCGTTGCAACGGCCGTCGGTGCCGAGTATCATCTTCACCAGCCTTCGGGCGGCGCCCTTTGCGCCCGCCTGTGCTGGGGGAGGCGTCTCTGTCGCCAAACAAGTCGGCGCCTCCCCGTCTCTTCTCCTAAACGAGAACTCTACACGACGGAGGCCGCCCT
>JAFUCC010000181.1 GCA_017459925.1 Eggerthellaceae bacterium | reverse complement strand
CGTCACCCCAGGGAAGATGTTCAATTTGCAGAAGCGCTCCTACAACAAATTGAACATCTTCCCTGGGGTGACGTTCAATTCTCAACCGTCCCCGGGGCGGCGCTCAAAAAGAACCCGGCTCGAAAGCCGGGTTCTTGAAGAGCGTATCCCAAAGCGGGTTTAGAACAGGTTCTCCTTCGGAGCCCAGGTTTGACCGCGCTCGAGGTCCTTGCCCTCTTTGTACCATTCCGTCATGAAGCGCGGGTCGGCCGTCTTCAGGCGGAAGTAGTAGCGGTTCTCGTCCGGCAGCGGCTGACGGTCGTCAGACCACACGCACAGAAAGCGAAGCAGGCAGCCACCGCAGAGAACGAGGATGGAAGCCACCGTGGCAGCAGCCGGGTTACCCGAGATGTTGCAAATCAGCGGGATGACGAGGCCGATGCAGACCATGCCGATCCAGAACGTGGGAGCGTAGGAACCCTTGACCCAACGCTTCGCAACGCGCTGCTGGGTGCGGTTGCCAGCGCCCAGGAACGACAGGACCATGATCATGAGAACCGTGATCTCGGCGAAGACCAGGATGATGTCGACGGTGTGCAGCAGCTCGTGAAGCTCGTGCGCTGCGTGAACGTCGGCGCCAACGCCGGGCCAACCGCACAGCGACAGCATGATGCCGGCGCAGGCGGTGGACATGGCCGAGATGGTGAACAGCACCGGCAGCGCGGGCGTCGACCAGAAGGCATGGGCCTTCAGGGTGGACAGCATGACGCCGGTATAGACCATGATGCCGAAGCCAGCCAGGCCGGCGGCAGCCAGCCACACGTCGTTGCCGAAGCCGAAGAAGTTGAACACGCTCACCCAGCCGAGGATGGCCGCGTCAGGCGACCAGTTGCCGAGCAGCCAGAGCAGATCGCCAAACGAGGCGATGGTCAGCAGCACGGCGCCCCACTTGATGATGGAGGTCGCGGTGACGTATGCGCGGTAGAACACGGGCGGCTGGCCCAGTTCCTCGACGAGGAAGAACAGGCCGAGCACGATTGCCAGAAGCGCGATGAAGTTCGGAAGCATGATGGCCTGGGTCAGGTCGGCGCCCGGGAACACGAACGAGGTCGCGATCCAGTTCAGGAACAGGATGCCGCCGCCGAGACCGCCGAGGAACAGGTAGATGGCGATCTGGAAGCCCCAGTAACGGTGCTTGAACTCGATCTTCGCGTTTTCGTCTTGGTATTTCTTCATATCCATTATCGCTTACCTCCCAACGCAGGAATGTAGTAGATCTGCGGGTCGGTGCCGAGCTCTTCGAGCAGGCGGAACGTATCCGAGCGGTTGATGAGCCTCGAGATCTCGGAGTTCGGATCGTCGATGTCGCCGAAGATGCGGGCCTTCTGATGGCAGGTCTGCACGCAATACGGATCTTTGTCCGGCTCCATCTCGCGACGCTCCTTGCAGAACGTGCACTTGCGGACGTACTCGTCGAAGCGACGGACCGTGTGCGACGTGTCGCGCATGCCGTACGGGCAGGCGTTCACGCACACCTTGCAGCCCATGCACTTCTTGTAGTCGACCCACACGACACCGTCTTCGTCCTGCTGCGATGCGCCCGTCGGGCAGCACGGCACGCACTCGGGGTTCTTGCAGTGCATGCACAGCGTGGGCACGAAGTTGCGGTGAACGTTGGGCCACTCGCCCTCGACGACGCCGCCGAGGACGGGGTTGTAGATGATATCCATCGGAAGGTCATTCCACGTACGGCACGCAACCGTGCAGGAATGGCATCCGACGCATCGACGTTGGTCGATGGCCATTGCATAACGCGTCATGTATTCTCCCCCTTCCCTATTCGGCAGCGACGCTGACAGGGTTGTACTGCAGGTCGTAGCGGTTGCCGGTGGCCAGGTCGACGAGCTCGTTGGTGGCCGCGTCGTACTGCCAGCCGTACCAAGCGTCGTAGTAGGCGCCGTCGTCGATGCCGAGCATCCAGCCGGAATCGGCATCGTAGAGCTTGCCCGCGAAGGCGTCGCCTTCCTTGGTGAGGTAGCCGCCATCCTTGTTCCAGATGAAGCCCTCGGGCACGGCCACGCCAGCCTCCTCGGCGGTGAAGCCGGGGAACACGCGCTTGCCAGCGGCGTAGTGGATCGGCTTGTACTCCATGTCGTAGTGCTGGCCGGTAGCCAGGTCGACGAGCTCGTTGGCAGCGGAATCGAACTGATAGCCGTACCAAGCATCGTAGTAGGCGCCGTCGTCGATGCCGATCATCCAGCCGGACTCGGCGTCATACAGCTTGTTGGCGAAGGCGTCGCCTTCCTTGGCGATGTAGCCCTGAGCCTCGTTCCACGTAAAGCCCTCGGGAACGGCAATGCCGGCGGCCTCGGCGGTCATGCCGGGGAACACGCGCTTGCCGGCCAGGAACGGAACCTCGTTGCGCTCGAAGTCGTAGTACTTGCCGGAGGCCTCGTCGAGGAGCAGTTCCTTCTCGGCGTCGTACATCCAGCCGCTGTACAGGTCGTAGTAGGCCTTGGTCTTGGGGTTGACCAGCCAGCCGGACTCTTCGTCGTACTCGTAGTTCGTGCCGGGCTGCACCATGATGTCGCGGTGCCAGTCCCACTTGAGGCCTTCCGGAACCTCGCGGTCGCACACGGGCTCGACCCACGGGATGGGATCGAACGCCAGCGGCTGCTGCGAGGGCAGAACCTGGATGGCTTCCTCGGGGTTGGTGGACTTCACGGGCGAAGAACCCGGGATGGACCAGCGGATGTCCTGCTTCATCTCGAGGTCGGCAGCCGTGCACTTGTAGATCTTGCACAGCAGGCCGCGGTTGGACCACGAACCGCCGATCGGGTCGCAGTGCTCGTTGTCGACCGAGGTGAGGACGTTGACGTTGGACTGCAGGCAGCCGAACGGGGCCTCGGGGTCGTCCGCGCCGCGCTCGGGGAACCACCAGCCGCGCGGGCACCAGATGGCACGCGGGTCCATGGAAGGCTCGACGTTGGCGCGCATGCGGATGCGGCCACGGCGCGTCTCGATCCAGACCCAGTCGCCGTACGCGATGTCGTACTGCTCGGCAAGGTCGGGATGGATGGTGAAGTAGGGATCCGGATACAGGTAACGCAAAGTGGGCGTGTTGAAGTGCTCGGAGTGGTGGTACGGCATGAACTGGCCGCCCGTGGTGAGCGTGATCGGGTATTCCTTGGCCAGGTCGGGGTGATCGTATTCGTTCTCGCCGCAGCCGTGGTACTCGGGCATTCCCGGGTAACCAAGCTCGCGCAGGATGGACGAGTTCAGCTCGACCTTGCGCGAAGGCGTGCAGAAGCCGTTCTGCTCGTACTTCTTGAAGTGCTGGGGCGGGAAGAACATGCGGTAGGTCTCGACGAACTCGTCGTAGGACTCGACCGGGTAACCCAGCGGCTTGATGACGTCGAAGTAAACGTCTTCCTCGGTCTCCCAGGGCCACAGCTCCGGGTCCTGACCGCAAGCGAGACCGAGTTCCTTCCAGAACGTGTAGTCGTCGTGACGGTCGAACTTCGGCTGAATGGCGCGCTGCGAGCACTGGATGGAGTCGGTCGCGCCGTAGTTCGTGTGCATGACCGGACGCTCGAGGGCGCCAGCCGGCGGGAAGATGTAGTCGGAATAGAACGCGGCCGTGGTCATCCAGTAGTCGACGGTGACCAGGAACTCGCAGGACTTCAGAGCCTGCAGCGTCATCTTCGAGTCGCCGTAGCAGCTAACCGGGTTGGTGGCGTTCACGATGAGCGCGCGCACCGGATACGGATCGCCGGTGAGGATGGCGCGGAACACGGACGGGCCGTGGGCCTCGCAGAACCACTCGGTCGTGGGCGCCTTGCCCCACGTGGCCTTGCAGCACTCGGCAACCTTCGAATAGCCGGTCCAAGACGTCAGCTTGAAGAAGTTCGTGCCGATCTGCTTGGCCTTCTGCTCTTCGGGCAGCAGCTCGTTGCATTCCAGCTCCTCGTCGGTGAGGAACGTCATGGACGGGCCGGGCATGAGGTCGCCACCGGGAACGTCGAGGTTGCCCGTGACGGCGCGCATGAGGGCACGTGCGTGGGAACCGGACACCGAGTCGGGGCCCAGCTGGTCCCACGTGCAGCCCCACTGGATGTTGGAGGGGCGGTTCATGGCGTACATCTTGGCGGCTTCGCGAATCTTGTCAGCCGGCAGCCAGGTGATGGGCTCGGCCCATTCCGGCGTGTACTGCGCCATGTGGTCGAACAGCTCGTCGAAGCCGTCGCACCAGGTGGTGACGAAGTCGAAGTCCATCATGCCTTCGTACATGATGACATGCAGCATGGCCAGCGCCAGCGCCGTGTCGGAACCCGGACGCAGCGGCAGCCACAGGTCGGCCTTCGCGGCGGTTTCGGAGTAACGCGGGTCGACGACGATGACCTTGAGGCCCTGGATCTGCAGGTCCATGTAGCCATGCATGCCGGGCAGCGTGGATGCGCCGGGGTTCATGCCCCACAGGATGACGCAACGCGACTGGCCCAGGTCGGTTTCGAAGGGAGACCAGCCGGAGACGCAGGTCTCGACCATGAAGGTCGGAATCCAGCACAGCAGGGCGTTATGGAAGCTGTTCGGCGAACCGAAGATGTTGAAGAAGCGGCGACGAGCGTAGTCGTCGGTGCGCGTGGTGCCACCGGCGGTGGCCACGGCCTCTGCGCCGGACTCTTCCTTGATCTGGTTCAGCCTCTCGGCGACTTCGCGGATGCCCTGATCCCAAGGGATCTGCTCCCACTTGTTCTCGCCCTTTTCGCCTGCGCGCTTCAGGCAGTGGTTGATGCGCGCCGGGTGGTTGACGTGCTTCAGGGCAATGTTGCCACGGCAGCACAGACCGCCCAGGTTGGTGTAGTTCGGGTCGCCTTCGATCTTGATGACATCGCCATCTTTCACGTAAGCGAGGACGCCGCAGTTGGCGTGGCAGAAGTAGCATGCGCTCTTCTTTACCTCTACACCGGGAGCATGAATGTCGACTTGCGTCATACGCTTCCCCTCTCCTCTTACTCCTACTACTGATTCGGCTCCTGTTGGAACCGACCACTCCGTATAGCGACTAGGCCCACTTCTAGGCATAGTCGTATTGGATTATACAGAGTTGTCGGCGTTTTTCCACCTACGAGTTTCCCACCGAAGCGAACGTTTCCTGACAGCCGACGAACGGTTGCATCTGCGTTTTCGCCCGAAGCGTTTGCCCTGGAGAAAACCGTATTTGACATCTTGTGCGCGCAACTGAGCCGCATATCGGCCGTTTTAGCGCGGAGAGCATCAGGGAACCTTGCGAACCGCCGCCGCGCGGACGTCGGGGTTTGGCCGTTTCCGCATCGCCAAACCGCGGCGATTCCGACGATTGAGCGGGCATCGGCAGCGCATCGCACACCCTTTCCCGTCGCATGGTCCCTCATACCATTGGCCGTAATGCATGCGTCCGCGCCGGGCGCAGCGTGATTCGGGAAGAGGTGACCATGAGAACGGAACTGGAGCGTATCGCACCGATATGCGCATTCGCCTTCTTGTGCGCGGTAATCGCGATTGCGACGCTGCTCGCTCGGCCGACGGCGGCATGGGCGGGCACCGTCCAATTCGAGAACGGCAACACGGCGACCGAAAACGCCGCTGGCGTTATTACGGGAACGTGCTCGACGGTGGTGAATTTCGTGCCGTTATCGCTCGACGACGTCGACCATTTCGACGTGTTCATGCCGGATGGCCAGATTGTATGGGGCGACTGCCTCGACCACGGGCTCGTCGCGCCCGTGAACGGGACGTACTCGTTCGTGGCCACGCCGACGGGCGGCGGATCGTACGGCGTGATCGTGGAATCCGGCAACGCGGGATACGGCGTCCACATAGACGGCTCGACCGTCAGGGCGAACAGGACCCAGCGCGTCGGCTACATCACCTGGACGCCCCGCATCGTCAGGAAAGGCGGCATCGAGCTGGCCAAATCCTCTTCGCTTCCCGCCATCACCGACGGCAACGACCGTTATTCCCTCCAAGGCGCCGTCTACGGCGTGTACGCATCGCATGCGGCAGCCGCGGCGGGAAACCCCGAAGACGCCCTGGCAACCTACACTACCGACTCTGACGGCGCGTGGTCGTCAGGCGACGAATTCGACCCGGGCACATACTATATAAGGGAGTTGGAAGCGCCTGAGGGATACCGCCTCGACGACGGCGTGAAGGACGTCGTGGTGGCAGCGGGTGAAACCACGCATGTCGACGCGGCAGACACGCCCATCGCGCCGCCCGATGTCGAAGCCCAAAAGCGCGACGACGCCCTGAGCGCCGCCACCGCCCAGGGAGACGCAACGCTTTCAGGCGCCGAAGTGACCTTCCGCTTTTACGCCGGACAACGCGATGCCGCCCATTTGCCCGATAGCCCCACGCGCACTTGGGTCATGAAAACCGACGGCCAAGGCACGGCGTCGCTTTCCGCAGGCGAGCAGATGAAAGTCGCAGGAGACGAGTTTTACCGCGATGCGTCAGGCAACGTGGTCGTGCCCTTGGGAATCCTGGCCGCAACCGAGACGAAGCCGCCCACGGGGTACCTGCTCGGCCAAGGGCCCGCGAGCATCGTGTCGATCGACCCTGATATCGCCGACGCGACCGCGTTGATTCCCGAAACGGTGGAGCGCGGCAACGTAAGCCTCGTGAAGGCCGACCACGATAGCGGCTTGGCCTCGCCGCAAGGGGACGCGACGCTTGCGGGAGCAACCTACGAGATCGTCAACAGGTCCCAGGCCGCAGTCTCATCTCCGCAGACCGGTGCGGACGTCATGCCGGGAGAGGTCGTGTGCACGATAACGACCGGCGCCGACGGCCGTGCGTCTACGAATGCGCCCAACTTGAACGGCTGGGCGATTCCCGATAGCTTCAATGGGAAAGCGCTCGCGTACGGCACGTATGAAATCCGCGAAGCGAACACGACGGAATACGGCTACCTCGCCAACGAGAGCTGGTCGAGCACGTTCTCGGTGCGCGCCGACGGGCAGCTCGTCACGATTGCCACCGACGACGCCGTCATGCGCGGCGGCATAACGGTCGGCAAGGTCTCGCGCGATAACGACATGCACCTCTCCCAAGGCGCGGCAGACCTTGCAGGTTGGAGCTTTGAAATCGTGAACCGGTCAGCCGAGCCCGTCGTCGTCGACGGCGCGCGGTTCGACGTCGGCGAAACCGTCAAGACCATCGAGACGCAAGGCGGGGACGGAGCGTACGTCGCCTCCACGGATGCGCGATGCCTCCCCTTCGGCACGTACGAGGTGCGCGAGATCGCCACGATGAGGCCGCAGGACAACGGGTACTTGTTCGATGAGGCCTCCCAAGCATGGTCTCGGATCGTATCGATTCGCGCGCAAGGCGAAGTCGTCGACCTGACCGATCCGCAAAGCGCTTGCGCAAACCAGGTCGTGCGCGGCGATTTGGAATTGGTGAAGGCGAAGCATCCCGGCATGGACCGCCTTGCCGGCGTGCCGTTCAAGGTGACGTCGACCACGACAGGCGAATGGCACGTCATCGTCACCGACCGAAACGGCCAGGCATCGACTTCGTCGGCCATGAACCCGCATTCGGCGAACACCAACATCAACGACGGCGCGTTGCGCGATGACGGGACGGTTGACGAGGCGGCGCTCGACGACGAAGCGGGCGTATGGTTCGACGGCCGCACCGATGCGCCCACTTCGCCGTCCGATGATATGGGCGCACTGCCTTTCGACACGTACACCCTCGAGGAGCTGGGCGTCGAGGCCAACGCTGGGCTCGACCTGATCACGCTCGAGGCAACCGTTTACCGCGATGGCGCGGTCATCGACCTGGGAACGCTCGATGACACCGCCGGCGTCATGCCCTGCATCGGCACGACGCTCGAAGACGCCAACGGCAACAAGGTCGTCGCGCCCGAGCCGAATGCGCTCCTCGTCGACACCGTCGCTTACGACAACCTCGACATTGCGGAAAGCTACACGTTGAGCGGCGAGCTGTGGACCGTCGAAGACGGCCAAGCGCTCGACTTGATTGCGGCGGATTCGCTGGTGTTCTCGCCAGACTTGCCCCATGGGTCCGTGGACATGGCGTTCGAAATCGACACGACCGCCTTGGAGGGCCGCTCGATCGTGTGCTTCGAGTACTTGGCCGATGCCGCCGGCAACGAGATAGCCTCCCATGCCGATGCGGAAGACGAGGGGCAGACGGTCTCGGTCCCCCACATTGCGACGAGCCTTGCCGACACGGCGACGGGCACGCAAAACGCGACGTTTGCCAATGTCGGATCCTTCGAGCTCACCGACACGGTCTCGTACGCCGGACTCGCGCCCAACCGCACCTACACGGTTACCGGAACGTTGCAGGACAAGGAAACCGGAGCGCCCGTCCTCGATGCCGATGGGGCGCATGTCACGGCCTCGCGCACGTTCACTCCGCGCAGTTCCGAGGGTAGTATCGACATCGTGTTCTCGTTCTCGCAGCCCAACGCGATCGGCTCGACCCTGGTCGCATTCGAATCGCTGACGTGCAACGGCATCGCGTACGCAGTGCACGCCGACATCGACGACGAAGCGCAAACGGTCTGGGTTCCTTCGGTTTCAACGGCTTTCGGGGACTCCTCGACGGGAAGCTCCACCATCCCCCGTGCGGAAGACGTGACGCTCGTCGACATAGTGACGTTCGAAAACCTTGCCTGCGGACGCGCTTATACAGCCCAGGCAACTCTCATGGACGTGGAAACGGGGCTTCCCGTCGGCGACGGCGTTGACGACGGGGATGCAGGCGCATTCACGCAGCGTGTAGAGTTCACGCCCGAATCGCCTAACGGCGCGGTCGAGGTCGAATTCGCCCTCGATGCCGAAGCCCTCCCCGAAAGGACCGTGTGCTTCGAGCGGATTTACGATTCGTCAGGGCGGCTGGCGGCTGTGCACGAGGACCTTCATTACGAAGGCCAAACGGTCGAAAAGGAAACCCCGATCGAACCGCCTGCCGACGAGGAGCCAGACGCGCCCGATACCGAAACGCCCGCGCCGAAAGACAACACGCCAATCGAAAAGCCCCCGAAGCCCAACCCCGCTTCAATCTTGACCAAGACCGGCGACACGCTCCCGACCGTACTGCTCGTGTTCGTCGCCGCCGGAGCCTTGGGGCTCGCGCTTGCCGCCCTCAGCGTCCGAAGGCTTCAGAGAACCATGAGCATAACGATTGAGCGCGGAAAACCGCAGCATATGAAGAAGTAGGCTTGGCTATTCGGACCCGAAGCCCCACAGACGGACTTCGGGTTCGAGCTCGACGCCCGCCTGCCGCATGACGGCTTCCCTCACGTCCTGAATGACCTGCAAGACATCGGCAGCCGTTGCATCGCCGATGTTCACGACGAAACCAGCATGCTTGGTCGAAACCTGGACACCACCGACCGTATGGCCCTGCATGCCCGCATCTTGGATGAGCTTGCCGGCGAAATGCCCCTCTGGACGCTTGAAGGTGGAACCCGCCGACGGCAGGTCGAGCGGCTGCTTTTCGTTACGGCGCCGCGACAGGTCGTCCATGCGCTCCTGAATGGCGGCAGGATCGTCGGCATGAAGCTGAAGCGCAACTGACAGCACGATGTAGCCCGCATCGCCCATCATGGAATGACGATAGCTCCAATCGGCCTGCTCAGCCGTGAGCTCGACGAGGTCGCCCCCTTCGGCGAGGCACGTGACGCCCGTTGCCACATCGCGCAGCTCGCCGCCGTACGCTCCGGCGTTCATGATGGCAGCACCCCCGATGGTGCCGGGGATGCCAGCCGCAAATTCGAATCCCGCCAAGCCGGCAGCCTGCGCTGCGCGGGCAATCTTCGAGTTCATGGCGCCCGCCTGCGCGACAACGGAACCGTCGGGCCGAATATCGACGTCGGCCATCTTCGGCCCGATGCGCACGACGACACCGCGCAGCCCCTCGTCGGAAACGAGCACATTGCTGCCGCAACCGAGGACGTACACGCGCTCCCCTGCCGTGCGGCACGCGTCAAGCACCGCCTGCAGCTCTTCAACGGAGCCAGGCGTCACGAACGCATCGGCAGGCCCGCCCACGCGAAACGTGGTGTGCCTGCTCATGGGCTCGTCGAGCGCGACGTTATCCGCGCCGACGACGCCTTCGAGCTTCTGTGCTACTAGCTGATCCATGCACGCCATTCTATCATCCAAACGAGGGAGCCGCCCGAAGGCGGCTCCCTATCCACGTTATCCGCTAGCCCAATGGGGAGTATCCCCTTTGGGCTATTCGCGCACAGCGTACGTGACGTTCGGGCGTGTGCCCTCGCGGGCGGGCAACTCGAACAGGTGGTAGTGCAGATCGAGGCAGCGCTGCACCTCCTGGCAGTACGCCGACTCGGGATTGTCGTCGTCGCCCCACGCGAGCGCGTTCGTCGGGCAATCCTGCACGCAATACTGCGGATCGCCATCCGCCACGTTCTGAGCGCAGAACGTGCAGCTCTTCTGGTAAATGGGCTGCCAGCTCATGCGCAGGTTCGGGTACGTGCCCTGCGGGCGGTCGATGCCCGCGCCCGAGCCGTTCGTGCGTACGATGATGCGGTAATCGTCGTCTTCCAGGCCGTTTCCGACCTTGCAAGCCATAGAGCAAGTCCAGCAGCCGATGCAGCGCTGGAGGTCGACCAACATCTTCTTAGCCATTGTTATCCCCCTTTACGCGTTCTCGTACTTGCGGATGTTGCAGACGGAATCCCAGTAGCAGTCGGTGCCGCCGATTTCGGTGGCCATGAACTCGACCCAGGAATTCCCGATATGCCCGTCGGCGACCCAGTCGTTGAACCACTTGTCCTCGACCTCGGTCTGCGAATCGAGGTTCGGGCACTGATGAACCATCTCGGCGTAGGTGCCCTCCTCGAAGTGGCGCGCACGCCAGCCGAACCACACGTGGACGGTGCCAGCAGGCACGCACTCGTCGATTTCCAGGCGCGTGACCACGTGTCCGCGGCTGTTGTACACCTCGACCTTGTCGTCGTACTTCAGCCCGAGCTCGCGCGCGTCCTTCGGGTTGATGCGCGTGGACGGCGTGCCGCCGGAAAGCTCGACGGTGACGGGGTCGTCGGTGAAGCTCGACTGCATGAAGAAGCGCTGGCGGCCGGTGAACAGCTGGAACGGATGGTCCGGGTCCTTGCCCACGTAATTGGGCTCGATGGGCTTGGGCAGCTGCAGGTCGAATTCCTTCAAGCGCTCGGCGTAGATCTCGAAGCGGCCGGTCTCGTTCTCGAAGATCTCGTTGGGATTCATCCACGGGTTCCACGGGAACTCGGGCACGGCGCAGCGGATGAGCTTCTCTTCCTTCAGGCGCGCGTACGTGACCTTCGGCTGAATGTTGGCGACGAGCGGGTAATCGGTGTCGAGGCGCACGTCAAGCCACTCGGCGATGGTCTTGTCGAAATACTCGCCGATGCCCACGCGCTGCGCGAGGCCCGACCAGTATGCGACCGGCTCGCGCACGTCGCAGCCCTCGGGCGGCTCGATGGCGGGCTCTTGCAGCACCAGATGGTTGTAGCACGCACCCGTGATGAGGTCCTCGCGCTCGAATGGCATGGCGTCGGGCAGCACGTAGTCGGCCAGCTCGCCGGTGTCGGTCATCCAGATGTCGTAGTCGACGACGAGGTCCATCTGCGCGATGATGTCGAGCCAACGCTGACGGTCAGGCTGCTGGTGAACCGGGTTGCCGCCGGCGACGAGCAGCGCCTTGTACGGGCTGTTCGGAGCCTCGGCCTCGGCAAACCAGTTGGCCATGCGCACGGGGTTCGACTTCACCGACGAGATGTTCTTGCCGTCGGGGAACACGATGGCCGTATCGTTGAAGTTGATCGGGTAACCCTGCAGCTGCAGGCCCTCGATGACGCCCGCGCCCGGACGGCCGAACTTGCCGCACAAGATGCCGAGTAGGTGCTGCAGGCGGTAGGTCTCGTTGGTGTTGTGGTAGCGCAGGCCGTAGCCGGAGACGATGAACGCCTTGTCGGTAGTCGCCCAGTCGTGCGCCAGCTTCTCGATGAGGTAAGCCGGGATGCCGGTCTTCTCGGCGACCTGCTCGGCAGGATACTGGGCCGCGCGGTCCTTCAGCAGCTGGAACACGGGGGTAAGGGCGATGCCTTCCCAGTCGAAGTGGCCTTCGAGCGCCAGGTTCTCGCTCGGCAGCTCGCCGCCCTTAGGAGCAACGGCCATGAGCGCGTCGGCGTCGCAATCGAACACGATGAAGTTGCCATCGGTGTCGCGCGCCAAATCGCCCGTGTCGTCGCGCACCATGTAAGCGGCAATGGAGCGCTTGATCAGGTACGGCGTGTCCTGCAGGTCGTTTTCCAGGATGTAGTTGATCATGGCCATGGCCAGATCGCCGTCGGTGGCGGGGTGAATGCCGTAGAACTCGTCGGCGAAGCCAGCCGTGCCGTCGAAGATCAGGCCGATGTCGATGATCTTGCCGCCATGCTCGCGGGACTTCACCAGATGCTGCGCGAAGCGAATCTGGTTCTCGATGGGGTTGCAGCCCCACACGTAGATGAGGTCGGCATCATCGAGCACGCGCGGATCGATGAGCACGTGGCGCGCCGTGGAGCCGACGCTGTAGAACTCGGTGTAGTACGGGCCGTTATCCAGGCCGATGGATTCCATCGGGCAGGTGAGCCCCAGCACGTTGCCGAAACGCTCGGGCATGAGGGCCTCGAGGCTGTACGCGGGCGGAACGCCGGCGCGCAGGTTCCACATGGTGATGGCCGCCGGGCCGTCCTCGGCGATGATCTTATTCATCTTCTCGCCGATTTCGTCGAGCGCCTGGTCCCAGGAGATTTCCTCCCACTTGCCCTCGCCGCGCTCGCCGACGCGTTTCAGCGGCTTCTTCAAGCGCTTCGGATCGTAAGGCTGGCGGCATGACAGGCAACCCTTCTGGCAGATGTGCCCATCGGCAGCCTCGGGGCCCAAGTAATCGATGGCCTCAGTGCGCACGATCTTGCCATCCTTCACGATGGTCTTCAGCGCGCAGTAGTCGTGGTCGCCCCAACCGGGACAGGCCGTGTAGACGAAAGACTCGCCTTCCTTCAACATACGCTTTCCTCCTTCTCGCACTCGCCTTGCTTGCCTTGCGAAAGGAAACGCGCAGGTGATACCCCCTTCACCCTGCGCACTCCCCTTCGCAAGGTCCTATTCGAAAGTGTAGTTCGCGCCATTTGCACCGTATAGAAACGACCCGTAGGCGTGTTATGCAACCAAAGGTTGTGTATACTTTTGCGAACAGCGCACGATTGGGGGAATCATGCAGGTCGAAAGCTTGCGGTACTTCATCGAACTCGCGCGCGCCGGGTCGTTTTACGGTGCCGCGAAGAGCACGTTCATCTCGCAGCAAGGCCTGAACAAGGCGATATCGTCGCTTGAATCCGAACTGGGATACAAGCTCGTGGAGCGCAGTCGCCGCGGCGTGCGCCTGACGAGCGAGGGCGAGGTGGTCCTGCGCTACGCCAAGCGCATCGTGGGAAGCTACGACCTCATGGTGGAAGACATCGTGGGGCGCCGACTCGAGGAACCCGAAGGCGACGAGCCCATCAGCCTGCACGTGAGCTACTACGCTGCGCAAATCGCCTCGGCTAACCCCGCATACGTGAGCATGCTCGCCGAGCGGTCGTCCTACATCGAGGAGCCGTTCGACAAGCTCATCGCCCATGCCACGAATTCCGACGGCACCGACCTGAGCTTCCTCGACTTGCACGCCCATTCGATCAGCGAGGTCCTTGCAAACCCCAACGTGTTGTTCGAGCCCATCGTCAAGACACGTTACGGCTTCGTGTGGAAAGACGGCTCGTCGCTTTCCAACGAGGAGACGCTGCATCGCGAGACGCTGGCGAAAATGCCCGTGGCGTTGAATGCGTTCCGCGAGATGCGACAGCTGTCCGAGCGCATCTTCCGCGACCACCCATTCGAAAACGTGCGCATGGAGGCGACGAGCCCGCGCATGCTGCTGGAATACGTGCGCTCGTCCGATTACGACTCCGTCGCCGCCTTCGACTCGTTCGGCTTCTTCCTGTCGCAGCAAGACGACGACATGCCCACCGACGGGTTGCACTTCACGCCGCTCTCGACGCCCGAATCGGTGGCATTGGTGGGCTTCTTGTACCCGCGCCATGTGAAGCTGTCGCTGCGCGCGCAGCACACGGTCGGGGTGCTGAAGCACTTCCTCGCCGACAACTGCGCCGACTACTTCATCAGCTACCCGCTCGATTAATGGGTCATTGGGGGCAGGGCAAAGTGTCCCACCACGGTGGGACACTTTGCCCTGCCCCCAATGACCCACATGAATATATGAAACGTTAGATATTTTCAACAATTAGTCGTTTATAGTAAACAACTCCGTTTTGCGCTGCCCGTAGCATGCTGCTCATGAAGCACAACGACACGGGCAAACTGATCAGGCACGTCATCGCCTACAACATCCGCTCCCTGCGAATCGAGAGCGGGCAGAGCCAGGCCAAGTTCTCGGAGATGGTCGGCATCAACCGTTCGTACATGAACCAAATCGAGCACGGCACGAAGAACATGTCGATTGACAAGCTCATGAGGATTGCCGACGGACTCGACGTCCCCATCACCAGGTTGTTCGCGGGGTTAGAAGACTGCGCTCCGCACAAGCTGCCTGCCGACAGCATCTACGCACTCGTGAAGCTGCCGGAAATCGAAGAATGATCAATCGGAGAGAACAGCGCCGTCGGCGGTGATGGCGATGAAGCGCGCCTCGGGATGGCGCGCCGTTAGCGCGTTGAACTCGCTCGAACCCGCCAACAACGTTGTGGTTGCCAGCATGTCGGCCTGAAGCGAGCTTGCGCTGACGACCGTCGCGGAGATGATGTCGCTATCCGAAGGCCAGCCCGTGCGGGCGTCGACGATATGCTGGTAGCGCTTCCCACCTATCTCGACGAAGCGTTCGTAGCTGCCGCTCGTCACGACCGATTGGTTGCGGACCTCGACAATCGGCGCCTTTGCCGAAACCCCCTCGGGAACGCGCACGGACACGCGCCATGGACGACCTGCTGGGTGCTCCCCCACCATGAACAGGTTCCCGCCCAAATCGATATCGGCACTCGCCACGCCAGCCGAGCGCAGATACGCGGCAACCGAATCCGCGACGAAGCCCTTCGCCGCGCCACCGATGTCGACCTGCACAAGCGGGTCGGCCTTTTCGACGACATCACCCACAACGGAGACTTTGCCGGCTCCCACATGGGAAAGCGCCTCTTCCAGCTCTTCATCGGAAGGCACGCGTTCGGCACGCTTCCACACGAAGCTGACGGGCCCGACCGTAAAATCGAAAGCAGGCTCGGTTTCGCGGAAGAGCTTCATCGACGAGATGAGCAGCGCGGTCCGCATGTCAACCTGCACGTGCTCGCATGGCTCGTTGATGCGCGCTATGTCGCTTGCAGGAAACGAAAACGACCAGAGCCGGTGAAACTCGAGGCACATGCGGCGCACTTCGAGCAACACGCCTTCGACATCGGCATCCTTCCCAACAGGCCCGAAAACCGTCACGGAATTGGGCGTGTCGAAGCAGCGGAAGCGAATCGCGCACGCATCCCGCGCATCATCGTAGGCGATTTGGAAGTCTTTCGAGAAATCGGCCATGACGCTACTCCGTCGCATGGGTAGAGGCGTCGCTCGCATGGGCTTCAGCATCGCTGGCATGCGAGCTTGCATGCGTTCCAGCATCGGAGGCATCTGACGGATGGGACTGAGCGTCACTCGCATGCGTGGTGGCATGCGTCGCCTCGTCGGCTTGCGCCAAACCAGCTGGCGCGAACGACGGTGCTGCTTCGGTGTTATGCCCACGGTCGAGTTCCTGCGCCTTCACGTAGATGCCGTTGAGCGACGCGTGGGAAACCTTGTCGAATTCCTCGGACACGCAGTCTAGCTTCCCATGACCATGCCGGGGCCGATTGTGAACACGAGGCTTAAGACGATGATGACGAGGATCATGATGATGGGCACGAGGAACCTGAAGCCTGCCGACGAGCTCGCCTTCTTCTGGGCGCGACGGCGCACTTCCCTCATGTATTCTTCGTCTTCTTGGGCTTTCTTCTTGGCAATGGAATTGGCCGTTGGCTCGCGACGTGCCGCCGCGGCTTGCGCTTTCGTCATCTTCTTCTTAGCCACATCGTCCCCCGTCGCGTCATCTGCAACGATAATCTACTGTTCTCGGCGGGCGCGATACATCGCGCCCCTACGGGCGGGCGACGAACCTATCGCCCAGGAATGCGGCCTCGATTATACCGCTTACGCGTCGACCTTCACGGCTTCGCGCTCGACTTCCCATTCCTCCATGATGACGCTGCCGCGGTACTTGTACAGGCCGTAAATGCCGCAGAACTCATGGTCGAGCAATGTGAACGTGCCGCCGATCGACGTGACGAAATCGGCTGCATTGGCGTTGAACGCCTTGCTCTCGAACAGGTAGAAGTTGGCGATGTTGTCACGGCCGCCCGTCGGAGCCAGCATGACGCCGCTGCCGAACTGAATGGGCAGGCCATCGGTCTTCATGCGAATGTTCTGGATGAGCATCTTCGGCTCGAAGAACTGCAGCCAGTTGCGGCGCTTCAACTTCGCGCATTCCGCCCATAGGAGCGAGAACTTCTGGCTGTCGTCATGGTAAATGGCGTCGAAGAACTCCGTGTACGTCTCGGCGTTGGCAAGGTAATCCGCGAAGGCAGGCATGATGCCGCCGCCGGTCGTGACGTACAGGTACATCTTGTCGAGCGCCGCGCGCGACGCCGCCGGCGCGCCTTCGATCTGCTCTTTCAATTCCTGAACATTCATGTTGCAACTCCTTCTGGCATGAACCTCGGAGGTAATTCGTTCTAAAGAATGAGTAGCAGGACGTTCCTCCTACTCATTTTCGCGCAAATGAGTAGCAGGAACGTCCTGCTACTCATTCTCGTTTACGCGAAGGG
>JAFUCC010000045.1 GCA_017459925.1 Eggerthellaceae bacterium | reverse complement strand
GTATCCGTTTGGGTTGGGCGGGTTGCCCGCGCCGTTTTTGCCGTTGCCCTTGTTGAACGGCAAGAAAAACGATTTGCCGTTCGCGAGCCACGTACACATCTCCACGGTCTCGGAGTCGAGCGCGAAGTGCACAATAGCACGGCGGTTCGCCTTGAACAGTAGCTCCTTTGGGCTGCGGTTTGTCTTGTACTGCTTTACGGCATGCTCGGTGCGCTGGCCAGTCAGGTTGTTCTTGAGCTCCATGGTCACCACAGGGATGCCGTTAAGAAAGAGCACCACATCGACCGAGTTATTCGCGTCGTCTGGAAGTGTGCCATAGCGCAGTTGCCTTACCAGCTCAAAGCGGTTAGCGCGATAGCGTGCCTGCGCGTCGGGGTTCTTCTCCGTCGCAGGTCGGAAGTAGCACAAGCGAAACTGTGCCCCCGGCGTCATGCGTATGCCATGGCGCAGCACGTTGAGCACACCTCCGCGCTCATCGTGGGGCTCAAGCTCGTCGCACAGACGCTTGATGAATCGCTCCTGCGTGTGGGTGCCGTACAGTCCCTCAATCTTGGCCCACTCCTCAGGTTGGGTCTCCTTCACGAAGCTGATGAGCGAGTCCACCTTGAGAGCAAGCTTGCGGTCATAGTCTGCCTGCGCCGACACGTTACTGTCGTAGGTCTTCCACCCGGCATGGCCGAGAATGGCCTCCACGTCGTCTTCGAAGTTCTTCTCCGCCGTCTTCGGCATGGAGGTGGCGTAATACTCCACTGTCACTTGGGGCGTTTTGTCGAAGGTTTCTTCCATGGCGTATCTCCTGATGAAGCTGTCTACTAGCTGGAAAGTCCGTTGACCGCGAGTTGTCCGAAGTCGGGCGTCCAAAGAGCGAGGACGAGGCTTTCAAGTAGCTTGGATCTCTCAGCTATCTCATTGCGCCCGAAGGTCTCGTAAGCCTTGAATTCGAAGCCCATCTGCTGTATGAACCTGTGGAAGCGTGGACTGTTTTGATACCAACTCGCAACGAGAGTAGCTGACAACATGTTGCCCTTATCACTGCTTCCATACACAGAGAGTTTGTCAGAATAGCGATTATCGTTGATCGAGGCGTTCGTCAACTTGTCGAGCAGGAGCAGGTTGCCCGGTCTGTTCCTCGTGGCCTCGAACTCCTCGCGGCTGCCGTATTCGTCCTGGTACCACTCGAAGTGATCGGTGATGATGTGCTCCACCTCGAAAGGCCGCTTGCTCTTCACGGCCACGTACTCAAGGTAGTGGCCGGGCTGGTCGCAACCGCGCTCCACGTAGTCGGTGATGCGCGCGAGCATGTGGCGGATGTACTTCTTGGTGTAGAAGTTCAGCCTGAAATCGCCCCATGCGTCCTCGATGCTCATACCAAGGTCGCCGACCTCCTTGCCGAGCTGCGCCGCAAGCTCGTCTACGCCGAGGTTGCGAATGCGCTTCGTCAGCTGGAACATGGCGTACTTGATCGTGGAGTAGTCCATGCTCCGGTAGTTGATTGCCCTCGTGTAGATGAGGATGTCGATGAAGCGCGACACGAGCAGGATCTTACGCTCGATAGTCTCGCCCACGTCCTCGGCGCGTATGGGGGCGAGGCATAGCTGTGACTGCAGGGTGAAGCTGAGCGCTGCGTTGTAGAAGAGGTACGGCTGCTTCTCGTCGAACGTCCACTCCCAGTGCTTAAGGCGTATGTAGATGTCCGAGAACTTGCAGAACTCCTCGATGAACCCCTCGAACTCGTCCGACGAGTTGAGGCCCAGCCGCGCGTGCTCGTCGCGCACCCACTTGTGGAAGCTGCCGCCGATGAGGTCGAAGTCCTCGGGCGTCGCGCCCTTCTTGTTCTCGCGGATGCTCTCGGCGTACTTGGCGCGAAGCCACGCCTTGATGCAGTCCTCCTCCTCGCTCTTGCCCAGCTCCTTCAAGGCGAGCATCTTGGCCTTCCAGGCATCGTTGAGCTTCTCGCGCCGCTTGTCGTCCGCCACTTCCGAGAGCAGGTATCCCTTGAGCATCTCGGCGGAGGTCAGGCTGAGCCCTCGGTCATTCATCGACACGAACACCTTGTGGGCGTCCTGCTCAGTCTCGGTCACTATTTCGATGAAGTAGACCTTCTCAGTCAGCCAGTCGGCGAAGTACGGAAGCGCCGCGTCGTCGATCTCCTCGGGGAACAGGTCGCAGATGTCCTGGTAGCGGGCGTACAGGTTCTTGACGCTCTCGCCGTAGCCCTCGGGGTCGAATTCCTTGCCGTCGTTGAGCGCCTGCAGACACGGCTCGCGATCCTCGACCGAGATGTTGAACGACGCGGTGCCGAAGCTCTCCGAGAAAATCATTTGGTCGACGGTCGCGATCGTCATGCCCATACCGAGAAGCCGCCTGCGCAGGTAGATGAGGAGGAGCGACAGCGAAGAGAGCCGCTGCTGCCCGTCGATGATGGCGTTCTCGCGACCGGCGAGGACGACGCTGCCCATGAAGTACACGCCGTATTGGGCGACGTCCTTGCGCTTGTGGGCGGGGTCGTAGTAGATGAGAAACTCGTCGGTCAGGTCGTCGATGAGCTCCTGCACCTGCTTGTACTGCCAGGCATATTCGCGCTGGTAGTAGTGGATTGAGTACGTCGTGTTCTGCAGCAGCTGCTTGAACGTCTTCTCTGTTCCGGTGAT
>JAFUCC010000180.1 GCA_017459925.1 Eggerthellaceae bacterium | reverse complement strand
TGTTCAATTTGTTGAAGCTTCAACAAATTGAACATCTTCCCTGGGGTGAGCGTTCAACTTTCGCCGTCCCTGGGATGGGCGTTCAACCGGACAATTCCCGGACAGACTACCCAAGCCCAACAGCCGAAAACAGCAAGAAGGTCGCGAACGCCACCACCCAGGCGATAGCGCACTGCAGAAGCACGATGCCGAGCGCCCACTTCCCCCCGAGCTCGCGCTTGATGGCGGCAACGGCGGCAACGCAGGGCGTGTACAGCAGGCAGAACACCAGGAATGCCAACGCAGCTGCAGGCGACAGGGCGCCGACGAGCGCGGCCGTGCCGTCGAAGAGCACCGACAGCGTGGACACGACGGTTTCCTTCGCCATGAAACCGGCGATGAGCGCGGTGACGAAGCGCCAATCGCCGAAGCCGAGCGGCGCGAACAGCGGCGACATCCACCCGGCGATGATCGCCAGAATGCTGTTGCCGGTCTCGTCCTCGCCCAAAAGCTCGAGCTGCGGCGAGAACGACTGCAAAAACCACACGATGATGGTCGCCACGAAGATGACCGTGAACGCGCGCGTGATGAAGTCCTTCGACTTGTCCCACACGAGGCGCCCGACGCTCTTGGCCGACGGCATGCGGTAATTCGGCAGCTCCATGACGAACGGCACGGCCTCGCCCTTGAACACCGAGCGGTGGCAGATGAACCCCACCACGATGGCGAGCGCGATGCCGAGCAGGTACAGCCCGATCATGACCCAGCCGGCAGTTCGCGGGAAGAACGCCTCGGCCACGAAACCGTAAATCGTCAGCTTCGTCGCGCAGCTCATGAACGGCGTCAGCAGCACCGTCAGCTTGCGGTCGCGTTCAGACGGCAGCGTGCGCGTGGCCATGATGGCCGGCACCGTGCAGCCGAAGCCCATGATCATGGGCACGATCGAGCGGCCCGACAACCCGATGCGGCGAAGCGACCGGTCCATGAAGAACGCTACGCGCGCCATGTAACCGGTGTCTTGCAAAAGCGACAGGAAGAAGAACATCACGACGATGATCGGGAAGAACAGAAGCACCGTGCCCACGCCGTTGTACACGCCGCCGATGACGAACGACGTCACGATGTCGCCGGCGCCCCACGATTCGAGCGCCTCCTCGGTCACCTCGGTCACCCAGTCGACGCCCATCTGGATGAGGTCCTGAAAGAATGGCCCGATGACGTTGAACGTCAAAAGGAAGATGGCCGCCATGATGACGATGAACATGGGAATGGCCGTGAAGCGGCCCGTCAGCAGCTTGTCCACGAGCATGCTGCGCGCATGCTCCTTGCTTTCGCTCGGCTTCACGACGGTATGCGACACGACCTTGCCGATGAACGCGAAGCGCATGTCGGCGATGGCGGCTGCACGGTCGAGCCCGCGTTCCTCTTCCATCTGCTGGACGATGTGCTCGATGGTTTCAAGCTCGTTTTGCGAAAGGTCGAGCGCGCGTGCGACGCTCTCGTCGCCTTCGGCGAGCTTGGTGGCGGCGAAACGGAGCGGAAGCCCGGCGCGGGCCGCATGGTCCTCGATCAGGTGCATGATGCCGTGAAGGCACCGATGCACCGCTCCGCCGTTGTCGGATGCATCGCAGAAGTCCTGGCGGCCGGGACGCTCTTGGTAATGCGCCACGTGTAGCGCATGGTCGACGAGCTCGTTCACGCCTTCGTTATGCGATGCGGAAATAGGCACGACCGGGATTCCGAGCATCTCCTCCATCTCGTTGATGCGGATGGAGCCGCCGTTGCCCTGCACTTCATCCATCATGTTCAACGCCAGCACCATGGGCACGTCGAGCTCCATGAGCTGCATCGTCAGGTATAGGTTGCGCTCGATGTTCGTGGCGTCGACGATGTTGATGATGCCGGTCGGCTTCTCGTCGAGGATGAACTGGCGCGAGACGATCTCCTCGCTGCTGTAAGGCGACATCGAGTAAATGCCCGGCAGGTCCACCACGTTGGTCTTGTCGTGGCCCTTGATGGAACCTTCCTTGCGGTCGACCGTGACGCCTGGGAAGTTGCCGACACGCTGGTTTGCACCGGTCAGCTGGTTGAACAACGTGGTCTTGCCGCAGTTCTGGTTACCTGCGAGCGCGAACGTGAGCACCGCGTCGTCGGGAAGCGGGTTCTCGTCGGCACGCGAATGGTATCGGCCGCCCTCACCCAAGCCCGGATGCTCGACAGCGTCTTCACCGGCGACCTGCGAATTGAACGCCGACACATGCTCGGCATCCTCGGCGACAAGCTCGATGCCGATTTTGGAAGCGTCTTCCTTACGCAGCGTCAGCTCGTAGCCGTGCACGCGGAACTCCAGCGGGTCGCCCAAAGGCGCCGCCTTCACGAACTCGATATGCGCGCCGGGAATGACGCCCATGTCGAGGAAATGCTGGCGCAGCGCACCTTCCCCTCCGACCGAGCGCACGACCGCGCGTTTCCCGTTTTCGAGCATATCAAGCGATAGCGGGCTTCCGCCTGCTTGCGAATTGTTAACCATGGGTACCCTTCTCTCCAATGCCATTATGGCATGCCCACGCCGATTCGGCAGGATAAGAAGAGTGACACCCAAGGCAAACTATGGAAACTGCATAACGTTTGTTTTGAAACGCTGTGCAGCTCGGGCATTTCTTACCAAGCACGAGTTTTTCGCGGTAAGTCTTCGCCATGCAGAATTAAATTAGAGACTTCGGAGATTCGGCGACCTGGGCAAATAGAAATGCAGATATGCAGTTCTATCTAAACTTGCCACGATTCTTTTGCTGCTCGCGAAAAACTTACCGTGAGCGCTACGCCAAGGCAAGATCTTCGCGAACTGAATACTCCGCGTCGTCGAAACGCGCCAAGTCGACGGACTCGAGGGCTTGGACGAGCTCTTGCTTGGAATGGATGTCCATCTTCGTGTAGATGTGCTTCGAGTGCGTGCGCACGGTGTTTTCGGAAATGAAGAGCTGCTTGGAAATGGCGGATACGGTGAGACCGCGGGCGATGAGCTCCATGACCTCGGCTTCGCGCGAGGACAGCGCATAGCGGTCCTGCGCCACGAGGCACTGCTTCGACAGGCGGTCCTTAAGCGAGCGGTCGGACTCATCCGCGCGCGAACGCTTCCGCGACGGGCGTTGCGCCGCCTCCGCAGCAGCGTTACCTTCTGCGCTGACCGGCTTCTGGGCGCGGATGAGCTCGATTTGGTCTTTGTGCTGCACGCCGACGCCGCGCAGAGGGCGCGTGACGAAGAAGAGCCCCATGCCCATGACGTACGCGGCGACCATGGAAAAGAGCATGACCTGGTCGGCGCCCATGACGTCCATCCCCTGCGCGTTCCAGCCCAGAAGGAACCCCGCGCCCTGAGCCGCATAAGCGCACGCCGCGAAGAAGCCGTACACGAACACCGGGTTGGTGCCGCGGTCGCGGCTCGTCTGGGCGCTCTGCATCATCATGACGAGCATGATCGCCGAAAACGCCAGGTACGCCACGCCCGCGAACAGGTTCAGGCCCACCGACTGGAAAAACGGGAACAGCAAATACCCCGTTATGACAATCGGGAACAGCGAGCGGAACACCATGTTCATGTCGAAGCGCACCGATTTCACACGCGAGAGGCCCAAGAGCACCGCCGCGGCGAGCAACGATCCGCCCATCGAGGCGATGTTGGTCAGCGTGCCGAGCGACGGGTCGTTCAGCGCCACGCCGCGAGCGAGGCCGCATGCGAACCCGATTGCCGCCAACCCCACGGCGCTGCGCCACGAATCGCGCAGCAAATGCCCGTATACTTCCGGGTGCTCGCGGGGCACGTCTTCGAACATGGGCTGGTCGAAGCTCATGCCGCGCACCGACAAAACCAGGCAAAGCGCGCTTATGGGCAGAAACACGAGCGGGATGAGAAACGCCGTCAGCGCCACGGGAATGAGGTACAGCGCGAAGTAGAACACTGCCGAGAGGATCGTCCCCACCATGAGCTGCCAGTTGCATTCCTCAGGCGGAAGCGACGAGAAATAGCGCTGCCACAGCATGAAGAACGCGGCAACGCCCACGCCGAGCGCCGCGCCGCCAAACAACACGAGCGCAAGCGTGCCCGCAGGCGAGTACATGGCGGCGATGATGGAAAACGACCCGACCGCCACCATGGCGACCGCCACGCCGACGAGCATGCGCCTTGCACCTTCGGGGTACACGTACGAGCCGACGACGCTGACGACGATCGCCGCCATAAACGCGATCGACTGCGCAAGGTAGAACCCAAGCGTCACATCGGGCGTCTGAAAATCGAGCGGCAGAAACGGGAACACGCCGCCCCAAACCTGGGTGGCGTTGATGACAAGAAATATGGCGAAGCCGACGCTCGAAACGAGCGGCGACACCTTGGCCTGTTGCATGAATTCCCCTCGCACTCCCTGATGTTAATTGTGACTAAGTTAATGAAAATTTGCAAGGTTGCTAAGAGTTTCAGCGAAAGCCGCATATGAGGGTGTTTTTGGGCATTTACCTGGAAAATCACATGCTGTATGTGATGTGCCCGGCAGCCGTTTCCCCTATAACCATGGTAGTCCCTTCGAGGGGGGATGCGCCGACTTATGGGAGGGGCCGGCGAGGGCCCTTCGGGTTGTCCCGGAGGATGAGGAGAAGAGGAGGGATTCATGTCGAATTCCGAGAAGCATGCGGTTTCCCGCCGCAATTTCGTGAAGGGCTCGTTCGCGGGCACCGTCGCGACCGCCGGCCTGCTGGGCAGCGCCGGCATGTTCGGTTGCTCGTCCGGCTCTTCGAGCAGCGCCGCGAGCGCCAGCGCCGCCGCGCCCATTGACGGAACCGAGATCCATTGGAGCCAGTGCAACGTCAACTGCGGCGGCAACTGCGTGTTCCAATGGCATTCCAAGGACGGCAAAGTGCTGTACATGGAAACCGACAACACGGGCGACGCCGACTTCCAGGCCCGCGCGTGCCTGCGCGGCCGCAGCATGCGCCGCTGGCTGAACCACCCCGACCGCCTCATGCATCCGATGAAGCGCGTCGGCGAGCGCGGTTCGGGCCAGTTCGAGGAGATCTCCTGGGACGAGGCGCTCGACCTTCTGCATGACAAGCTGCAGGAGACCATCGACAAGTGGGGCAACGAGGCTATCTACAACATCTACGCCACGGGCATGTACTCGACCACCGGCCGCATCCAGAAGCGCTTCCTGAACACCATTGGCGGCTGCATGGACCAGAAGTACGACTACTCCACCCACATGCTGCAGGCCATCATGCCCTACATGTATGGCTTCGACGGCGAGAAGGGCAACGTCTTCAGCCCCTACGACAACGTGAACGCCTCCTCGTTCAGCGAGGCCGAGGCCAATTCCGACCTCATCGTCATGTTCGGCAACTCCCCGGCTGAGACCCGCATGGGCGGCGCCAACGCCACGTGGGATTACGCCCGTGCGCGCGAGGCCGTGCTCGGCCGCGGCGGCAAGGTCATCAACATCGACTACCGCATGAACGAGACCTGCGCCCAGTTCCCCGAAGAATGGCTGCCCATCCGTCCCGGCACCGACGCCGCGCTCGCCGCTGCGCTCGTGCACGAGTTCATCGCCGACAAGGCGACCGACGAGGACTTCCTGGCCGCTTACACGGTCGGCTGGAACGAGGACACCATGCCCGAGTCCGCCAAGGGCAAGAACCTCAGCTACTACGACTACATCATGGGCACGGGCTACGACATGGTCGAGAAGACCCCCGAGTGGGCCGCCGAGATCACCATGATCCCCGCCGACAAGATCCGCGAGCTCGCCAAGGACCTCGAGAGCGCCAAGGCGCCGTTCGTGGTGCAGGGCTGGGGCCCGCAGCGCCACACCAACGGCGAGGAGACCACCCGCGCCATCTGCATGGTGCCCATCGCACTCGGCCAGATCGGCCTGCCCGGCACCAACACCGGCCAGCGCGAGACCGAGCCTCCCACCTACCTTGTCGGCTCGATTCCCGGCAACGACGCCGATGCCGACGGCAACGTGCCCGAAGGCGGCGTGAAGCCCGGTTGTGCCATCACGCTTCCGGTGTACCAGTACCTCAACGCCGTCGACCACGGCCACGAGATGTCCGTCACCAACGCCGGCATTTCCGACCCCGCTGGCGAGCTTGACGACAATAACGGCACGCTTCATTCCGACATCCACTTCATCTGGAGCTATGCGGGCAACTGCATCACCAACCAGCACGGCGATATCAACAAGGTCCACGAAGTGCTGACCAGCAAGCCCGACGACGAGCTGTTCATCCTGGTGTGGGATACCGTCATGACCGACTCGGCCAAGTACGCCGACCTGCTGCTGCCCGACGCCATGCGCTCCGAGCAGATCAACATGCAGACGCAGGGCTACTCCGAGTACTACACGGGCGTGACCGTGGGCACCGCCGCCCAGACGCCTCCGGGCGACTGCCGCAGCGTCTATGACGTGCTGTCCGACCTCGCCGACAAGTTCGGCACCAAGGACCAGTTCACGCAGGGCCGCACCCAGGAAGAGTGGGCGCAGGCGCTGTACGAGGCCGGCGCATCCGCTGACGGCCAGATGCCGACGTGGGACGCCATCCAAACGCAGGGCGTGTACAAGCGCCAGTGCGAGCCGTCCGTCGGCCTGAAGGCCTTCCGCGACGACCCCGAGGCAAACCCGCTGGGCACGCCGTCCGGCAAGATCGAGATCTACTCCGAGACGCTCGCGAAGCTCAACGACGAATGGCAGTTCGAAAACGACGAGCGCATCCACCCGATCCCCGACTTCCATGGCGGTTTCCAGGGCTATGGCAGCGTGAACGACGAGTACCCGCTGTACGGCACCGGTTTCCACCACAAGAGCCGCACGCACTCCTCGTTCGGCTTCATCGAGGAGCTCGAGCAGGTCGCACGCCAGCAGGCGTGGATCAACCCGGCTGACGCCGAGCCGCGCGGCATCGCCAACGGCGATCAGATCCGCGTGAAGAGCCCGGCTGGCGAGATTCAAATCGAAGCCAAGGTGACCAACCGCATCGTACCTGGCACCGTGGCCATTCCGCAGGGTTCTTGGCACAAGGCCGACATGTCCGGCGACAAGCTCGACACCGGCGGCTGCGTGAACACGCTGACGACGTACCATCCTTCGCCCTACGCGAAGGGCAATGGCCCGGCGCATTCGTTCATCGCCCAAGTGACCAAGGCATAAAGGAGACGCACCATGACGCAATACGGATTCTACTTCGATAACTCGCGGTGCACCGGCTGCCGCACCTGCGAGATGGCATGCAAGGACTTCAAGGACCTCGACCAGACCCACGCGTTCCGCAAGGTCTTCGACTACGAGGGCGGCAGCACCACGGCCGACGGCGGCGTCGTGACCACCGACGTGTACGCCTACCACGTCTCGGCCGCCTGCAACCACTGCGAGGCCCCGGCCTGCATGGCCGTGTGCCCGTCGGGAGCCATCGAGAAGGACGAGGCCAACGGCATCGTCACCATCGACCAGGAGAAGTGCTCGGGCGCGAAGCTGTGCCTGGACGCCTGCCCCTACTCGGTGCCCGTGTGGTTCGAGGACCTGGGCAAGGCCAACAAGTGCGACCTGTGCAAGGAGCGCACGACGGCCGGCCTCAACCCCATCTGCGTGGACGCCTGCCCGCTTCGCGCGCTGGAGTTCGGCGACATCGAGGAGCTGCGTGCCGCGCACCCCGACGCGGTCGACAGCATCGCGCCGCTGCCCTCGGCCAACGTCACCGGCCCGAGCGTGTGCATCCTCATGAGCCCGGCCGGCAAGGCCTGGGACGACAAGACCGGCGCCATCACCAACGAGAAGGAGGTCACGGGCGAGCCCGCACGCGCAATCGTGTAAGCGAACCCGCCGGCTCTCCGATCCGCTCGGTCCCGGGGCCTCCCTTCCCCTACCCCGGGACCTGCATGCAAAAGCACCCCGCGCTTTTCTCTCCCTATTCGGCGCGGGGTGCTTGTTTCTTTGAAACAGGTACCAGGTACCTGTTTCATCTGAAGAAGCGCCTTTGGGCGGGGGTGATGGCGAGGCAGCCCTGCACGTCGGCGAGCGTGGTGCGTGTGAGGATGCCCACGGCGGTGTAGGTCGGCGACTCGGCGCGCTCGTTGAACTGCCCGAGGAAATGGTCGCTGAAGCACAGGATATGATCGGCCAGAAGCTCGCAGAGCAATTCTGGACGCTCTTCGGTGACGTTCGCAGCCATGAGCATCAAGCGTCCGATATGATCTTCCGGGTCGTTTTCCTCATAAGTGGCAGTAACGCCGTTGGCGCGCATCCAAGCGAGGAGCTCGTTCCACGTCCAGCCGTACATGACCTGGTCGCGGTCCATGTACACCGACGCCCAAGGCGGCGCGGGCAGCGCATGGGGTCCGCGGAAGAGCCGCGTGTACACGCGCACAAGTTCGGCCCGGTCCTCCTCGGCGGCGCCTTTCGCAAACAGCTCGGCCGCAACGCTCAGCTCCTCCTCATCGCCAAACGGCCAGTCACGGGGAAGGTTGATCGAGCGCAACGCGCCGATGGCATGCGTGAAATCCTCGGTCTTGGGGCTTGCGACGAACGCCGTGCCGAGCAGCCTGAAGCACGTGATGAGCGCTGTTTTAAAACCTTCGTCGGCCAAATACTCGCCGGCAACAGCTTCGTCGAATGTTCCGTGCGTGAATTCCCTCTTCGGAGCGGGCATGGTCGTTCCTTCCTATAGGTACCTGAACCTCGAGCAGCTCGTGCAGCGCTTCTCGCCAGCTTCCGGCTTGAACGGACGGCCGCACTTCTCGCAATACGAAACCTCTATCGGGAAGGCGATGACCGCCCCTTCCCGCGTCGCCGCCCTGCGCGGCCATCCTCCGAGCGTCTGCTCGGGGCAGCTGAGATAACACAAGCCGCATTGCGTGCAGAGCGCTGCGTCGTAGACGAGCGCCTCTCCCTCTTCGGGCGGCTCTCCCTTCCCGTCGCCGACGCGCAACGACAGCGCATGATGCGGGCACATGGCCACGCACGCCCCGCACGCCCGGCAATCGCCGTCTTCGACGAGCGCTTCCCAGTTCAGCTTCGGCGCATCTTCTGCATGTTCGAGCACGTCGAGCAGATATGCCCGGTACCGCGACATGCTCGGCACCTGGTCCGACGCTCCCATGACCATCTCGGCTTCGGCGCGCGCCGTGTGCGCGACCTGCATGAACGCCTGGCGCTTACGTGCGCCGGCATCGGACTTGCGCTCGGGAGACTTCATGCTGACGATTCGCTCGAACACGTCCTTGCCCAGAAACGCGCGAAGCCTGCGGACGGTTTCCTTCACCTGCTCGACCAATTCTGCGTCGGGGCATTCACGGCAAGGCTGCAGCTTCAGCACGAGCCCTCCCGACAGCGCCACGCCTGCAAGCAGATCCCATGGAAGCGTGGCGATGCACGTCCGGCGCACATCGCACGGGCCTTCGTAGCGTTCGCACGCGAAAACGGCTTGGCCGCCCGACTCGCCCATCGCGACCTCGAGGGCGTCGAACGCGGCACGCGACTCGTTCAGCGCGCAGGTGGGACACGCGGTTATGCAGCGGTTGCAGTTCGTGCAAGCCGACCAGTCGATGTCATCGTCGGCCAGAAGCACCCCTTCCGGGCATGCCGCTTCGCACGCATCGCATTTCGTCTTCCACTGCACCTTGTTCAGGCACAGCTCGTCGATGCGCGTCGGATGCGACTCGTGCATCCAGCGGCCCAGCGCGTATAAGGCTATGTCATCGGCAATCGCCACGGCGTCTCCTTAAAACCCCACTGACAAGTACGCCTCGTAGAACGGAACGCGCACCATCACGACGGCGACGAGCACGAGAAGGCAGCCGGCCCCGCACATGACGGTGCGCCGCACACCGTACACGCGAAACCGGATCGACGCCCATTGCAGCGAGAGCCCCAACGCAGAAAGCGCCGCGTACGCGACAATCGCGATGGGATACGACGTTGCATGCTGGCCGGGAGCGACGACGTTGTTGCCGACGGTGGCAAGATAGCCCGCGTAGAACACCAGGATGATGACGCACGCCGCGCACGCAGCCCCCGCAACGCCCACGAGCAAGAACTTCACCCGCTCGGTTGCCGCCTCGGCTATGCTCAGCACCACGAGCACGAGCGAAAGACCGCCTCCGATGGCAGCCGTGAACAGCGCGGCAGGCGCAAACGGCGCATCCCACGTGGGCACGGTGGCGACGTCGTACACGACCGACGTGAGCGACAGGAAGAGCGCCCCTGTCACGATGCATGCGATGAGCCCCGCCTTGTCGAGCGCAGGCGAAAGGTCGGGCTTGAACGACGCCAGCCAATACACGCCGGCGAAGAACAGAAACGCAACCGCCGCCGTGACCTCGTTCGAAAGGGGCGATGACCCCACGTTGGTGAAGGCGTACAGCGCGTTTGCGGGCGTGCCCAGATGCGTTGCCGACGCAATGAAGCCCACCCATACGACGGCGAGCGGCACTGCAATGAGGTGTCGTACGTACGCGCGGGCCTTCTCGCCGGTGACCCACCCCGCCAATAGCAAGATGGCCAGCACGATGATGGCGACCGCTCCGCTGGGGGAAAGGCCGGTGAACACCGCGAGGGGTATGCCTTCGAAGCCGTTCTGCATCGCCCCTTACCCCTCCGCGTTCGCAATCTCGGCAACGTTGGAGATGAAGCCGGAATCCTCGTAAGCGTGAATGGCCGCAGGCGAAAGCTTCACCACCAAGTTGGGATGCGTGTAGCTCGAATCGGGCAAGGGCAGGATATCGCTTCCGCAGCCTGCGTGGGCGGCGCGAAGCTCGTCGATATCGCCGAACTCGAGTGCGCGCAACGGGCACGCATCGACGCACATGGGGTTTTGCCCCGCCGCCACGCGCTCGGTGCAGCCGTCGCATTTGCTGCTGCGCTTCAACGCGGGATCGATGGAGGGAGCATGGTACGGGCAGGCCATCGTGCAGTACGCGCAGCCGATGCACCGCTCGACGTCGACGCTGACGAGCCCGAGCTCGTCACGGTGCATCGCCCTCGTCGGGCATACGTGCATACACGCCGGGTCATCGCAGTGGTTGCAGGAAATGGAAACATGGTAGGCGTAACACGTCGTGCTGATGCCGTTTTCGCCCTGGTTGGTGCGTCCGCCTTCGTAGTCGATGACGCGCCGATAGCGACGGCCTACGACAAGGTCTTTGTAATCGATGCACGCCATCTCGCACGTGCGGCAACCCGTGCATCGTTCGTTGTTGAAGAAAAAGCCCAGCGGCATGCTTCCCCCCATAGGCCACTGGGCCTTGATGGAACCGATACCGGGTATGCGTTCCACCCTGCTGGAAGCGCTTCTAGTTCGCATGTCATTTCGCAGGGTGGAACGCATACCCGGTATCGGTTCCACCTGCGCGTTTGGCTTACGCGGCCGTTGCGGCAGACCTCAGATCCTGGCTCGTCTTGTAGTCGACCCAGCCATCGGGCAGGATGCCACGCGCATCGGGACGCGTCGGGTCGGAGCCGTCATGGCACTGCGTGCACACGAGCACGGACGCGCGGTGCGACTTATGGCAATCGGTGCACTGGTTCTGCTGGTGGTGCCACGAATGCGGGTTGAACTCGAGGCTGGCGGTCAGCTGCGTGAGCGACTCGCGCGTCAGGTTCTTGTGGCAGGCGTCGTTCATGCAGAACTCGTCGCCAAGGCCGGACGGCGATGCCTGGTGGCGGTTTTCCACCAAGGAGAGTGCGTTCACTTCGTCGAGCGGCATGGTGTAACCGCCGGACAGCTGAATACCGACCTCACCGATTTGCTGCTGGATGTCGGCCGTATGGCAATCGAGGCAGGCGATGTTGCCATCCTTGTGCGCGATGGAGAGCATGGCGTGCGTGTTGGTGACGCTGCTTCCCCACTTGTCCACGCCGGCCACGCCGTCTTCCTGGTAGTACGTGTTGACATAAGGGTCCATGGAATCGTGGCAAACGGGGTTGTTGCAGAAGCTCGGGTCGTTGTGCCAGACCCAGAACCCGACGGCCGCGACGACGATGACGGCGACCACGCCGCCTATGATGCCGAACTTCTTCTTGGATTTGCGCTTGGGCGCAGGTGCCGGAGCGGTTTCCTCGGTGGTTTCAGCGACGTTTTGCGCAGCTTCGTCAACGACGTCGACCGTGTTCTGATCAGACATTGCCGCCCCCTTCTCATCCTGCGCATACTTACAGGTGATATTTTCCTCTATATTGAGGGCAACAACAAGGTTCACCTGGGCTTTTGCAGGTATATATTTTCTTACTAAATATTTCTACTTTATTATTTTTACTTTGAGTTTCAGGGCGCCCTGTTAGTTTTCGCAGGGTCGTTTGGCGCCCTACCAGTCGGCTTCGGGGTCAAACGATGCCGGCGTGGTAATGCCCAGCGTCAGCTCCCGCAGCGCCGGACCGCCTTCGCGCATCTCGACGATGCTCGTGCACACCGCCAACTCCACATCGGGACACGACTGCGCAAGGTCGGCTATGCGCCTAACCGGGAACGCAAGCGAGGCGTTTTCGGCGTTCTCGAAGAACTCGGTTTCTCCAAGGGCCTCCAACGTTGCCTTCACGCGCTTGCGGTCAGCGCCGAATGCTTTGGCGGACTTCAGGAAGTTGTCGCGTGGCGACATCTCGCATGCCGGGCGTTCCATGGGAATGAAGCGGTTCTGCTGGTACACCTGGCCCGTCAGCTTGTTTTCGAGCGAGCAGTAGTGTACGCCGAGCTTCAGGCCTTCCTCAACCGCGAAGTCGAGCAGCTCGAAGCAGGCCCGCTCGCTTCCGGCTATGGGAAGCCCTCCTGCGTACCAGTAGTCGTACAGCACGCGGTACGGGCGCTTCTTCACCAGGTATCCGCGCTTCGCGAACTCGTGTGCGTTATGGAACGGGAAGCAGAGCTCCAAGAGGTTGATGCCCGAGGCGCCCATGCCGTCGAGGCGCCTGAGCACGGCCTTCATTTGCTCGACCTGGTCGGGCATGACCGGCATCTCGACCATGACAGAGTCGATGAGCCCCACACACCCCTCGATTTTCGCGTACACGTCCTCGAGTACGCGCAGGTCGTCGTCGAGCTTTATACTGAAACGGATTTCGGAAAGGCCCGCACGGGCGAGCTCTCGGGTGCGCTCGGGCGTGAGCCCCGCGCCGCTCGTGTACAGGCGCGTGTGGGCGTCGTGCTGGCGCAAGCGCGCGACCTTCAGAAACGAAATAACCTCGTCGAAATGCAGCAGCGGTTCGCCGCCCGTGATGCCCAAGTGGGTGTACCGGGCACCGCCTTGCAAGCGTTTGCGCAGTTCCGAGGCGATGTCATGCACGTGCGTGAGGTCGTGCTCGTAGTTGTCCTGATTCGGGTTGAAGCAGAAGTAGCAGTTTCGCGGGCACTTCGTCGACGTGAGGAACGTCTCGGTGCCCAAACCCTGCCTGCATGCGATGCACGCCGAGGAAATCCAGTTCACGTGAAAGCTCTTGCAGCCGTTCGCCGCTATGGCGCCTTTCTCGACGGCATGGCGCGCAAGCTCGTCGAAACCCTCGTCTTCGTCGGACACGCCGAGGCCGAACTCGCCGATCGCCTTGTAGAAGTCGCGTTCGATGGCGAGGTAGCGGTGCGCGTACCGCTTAAACGCCGGGTTTCCGATTGCCCGGACGGCCTCCTCGGTGAGCAGCTCGACCATGGTCACACCCGCTCGGCGAACTTGTAGCCGACGCGCCAGACGGTGAGCAGGTACTTCGGCTTGGCGGGGTTGTCCTCGATCTTCTCGCGGATCTTGTGCACGAACACCGTGATGCTGTTGGGATCGGGCTGGCCGTCTTCGCCCCACAGGTGCTGGAAGATCTGCTCGCGGGTGAACACCTGCCCGGGGTTCGACGCCAAAAGCGCGACGATTTCGAACTCCTTGGCCGTCAGGTCGACCACTTCCCCGCGCAGACGCGCCTCGTACGCGGCGCACGATATCTCCAAATCGCCGATCTTGCTCGTACCCGAGCGGTCGATGGGCTTGCGGTCGGCGAGGTCGTCACGCCTACGGCGGATGAGCGCGTCGACGCGTAGCAGCAGCTCCTCGTTGTTGAAGGGCTTCACCACGTAGTCGTCTCCGCCGGCGCCGTAACCCGTCTTCTTGTCGACGATGTCGCCTTTAGCCGTGAGGAACACCACCGGCACGCGGCGGCCCTCGGCGCGGATGCGGCGGCAGACCTCGTAGCCGTCGAGGCCGGGCATCATGACGTCGAGCAGCAGCAGGTCGGGCTTTTCCTGGGAAAGCATCGCGATGCCCTCCTCGCCGCCCGATGCCGCGCAGAACGCGTACCCCGCCGACTTGAACAGCTGTTCCATGAGCAAGCGCATGCCGGCGTCGTCGTCGATGAGCATCACTTTCGCCTTGTTGTCATTCATCCTGTTCCCCCTCTAGCTGAGCGTGTCGCTCTTGCCTGGTCACTCTGACACATTAATGTGTCAGAGTGA
>JAFUCC010000179.1 GCA_017459925.1 Eggerthellaceae bacterium | reverse complement strand
CGTTTCACATCGCCGGGTTCCAGTACCATGACGGCGCCCTCGTGCTGGACAAGCTGAAGCCGGGCAAGAAGCTGAAAATGGTCGGCGAGCCCGACAACCCTTACGACCCCAACGCCATCGAGCTGCGCTACAAGGGCGTGAAGCTGGGCTACGTCCCGCGTACCGAGAACTCGCAGTTCGCCCTCATGGTGTACTTCGGTCATGCAGATGCTTTCGAGGCTCGCGTGCTGCAGGTGAACCCCGAAGCCGACCCCTGGCAGCAAGTCCGCGTTGGCATTTACGTGACGGACAAGCGGTAAGATTCACGAAACGCTGGATAATCAGACGTAAGGATGTGGCAAAGATGACAGATGCTAAGACCTTCGAAATGACGACAGGCCCGTACATCCCGCCTGAGCATGCCCGCTACGGGTTGCTTCCACACAAGGTCATCGAGGGCGGCGAAGTGCTCTCGTTCCCCGAGGGGCTCTACAGCGTAGAGGAGTTAATTCGCGAGAAGGAAGGTGACGCGGAGGAGGAAGGCCAGGGCAAAAAGGTTCGCCTCGTGCGGCACGACTTTGGCAGTTACTCAGAGTTCTTTGACAACCTCGCGAGCTATGCCGACAGATATCGCGAGGATGACCCCGGGCTTGCCGAAGCAATCGACTGGCTAGGAGATGCGGCTAGGCGCATGAACGTCAAGGAGAACTGGTCGATTGTCCGCTACATCGGCCATCAGCACGACGACGACCCGCTAGCCGAGACCCATGGGTTGACGCGTGGGAGATGCTACTACTGGCCCTGCTCGGCAGAGTTCCCTGTGTACGAGGGCGTCGTCGACAACGAGGAGTTTTCGTCTTACCTGTATCCGTGCGACCCCGATAGTTGGGAGATTGTCGAAGACCCAACGGGCATGGCGGCACGTGCGCTAGCAGGAGAGGCTGAAACGGTAGAGCAATGGAAGATGGAAATGGTCGCGGAGGAGGGTTCCATCGAGGCGTGGGCGATGGAGAACGGCATATCTGCGAAGAGAACGCGTCATACGTCAGTGTTTGTCGAGTCGAAGGACGACGGATGGAGCGATTCCGAGGCGGACCCGTTCCCCATCCCGTGCCCCGGATGCGGGCAGGAGTTCACCCACAACGCCTGGACGCTCGTGAACGCGCGTAAGGATCCCGCGCTTGCAGAGAGGCTCATGGAGGGCACGCTTTTCGAGTTTAACTGCCCAAAATGTGGGTACACGGCGAGCCTCGCTAACCCATGTCTTTACCTGGACCCAGACAACCGCGCGTGCGTCTATCTCGTAGTTAACCAGGATATGGCCGAGGGCGTTTCGGGAATGTTCGATGGGTTCGAGGAGGATGACGGTTCGGGCGGCATCAACGGCAGCAAGAGACGCATCGTGTGGGATCGCCATGAGCTACGTGGAAAAGCGGTGGCGTTTGCTAATGGGTTCGACGACAGGGCGATAGAACTCGTAAAGCTTGCCGTAAGTGGTCATGCGAAGATGAATGGTCATGTGCCGGTGGACACCGAATGCGTCGTCAACCTTGTCGGCGTGGATGGCGATGACCTCGTTTTCGATCTTGAGATTGGCGACGAGGAGATGATCGCGACGATACCGCGAGACGGTTACGAATTCTTTGCGGACGGCATCGCCCATTCTAGCATCCGAGACGAGCAGTCTTATTTTGTCGATAGGGGATGGGCGCGCCATGCGACCGATGTGCTCGAGGCTGAAGGGGTCATGGGCTGATAGAGGCGATGCGGTGAAAACCGTTTCCTGGAATTCACAAATCACCCGATGGTTTGTGATATCTTACTTAATGGATACGGCCCTACGTACCGAAAGGGCGTAGGGGCTGGGATGGGGCCTTCGCAATTTGCGCTGGCCCCTTTCCCTTGATTGGGGGTCTTTTGGAAAAACCGTTCCGCACAGCCGAAGAACAGGTGGATATCCTCGAATCGCGCGGGTTGAAGGTAACCGACCGTGACGACGCCGTGCGTACCCTCCTCAGCTGGAACTACTACACGCTCGTGAACGGCTACAAGGACATGTTCCTCGATTCCGCGAAGAGCCGTGAGGCTAACGATGACAGGTACGTCGAGGGTGCATACTTCGAGCAGCTTAAACTCGCTTACGCGCTCGACAGGGGCTTCAGAAGCGTGACCATGGACATACTCATGCAGGCGGAGAGCGTCATGAAGACGTCACTGATCCACGCCTTCTGCCAGAAGTACGGTGGAGGCGACTCGTACCTCGAGGAGGGCTGGGAATGCGGCGTGGATTTCTACCGCGGCCCAAAAGAGGATTACGTCAGCAACCTGTCGCGCCTTAAGGACACGTTGAAAAAGATGCGGAGGAACAGTCGCCACAAGGATTATATCCAGCACTACATCGACGAGTACGGCAACGTGCCGCTCTGGGTTTTGGCGCCTTGCCTGAATTTCGGCGACGTTGCCATGCTGTTCGACTTCCAGGGAGACGCGGTGCAGAATCTCGCGTGTGCGAACGTGGCGAAGGCGAGCGGCAAAAGCCAGATTTCTCCTAGAAAGATGCGCGAGGCATACCAGATCATGACGCCGTTCAGGAATATCTGCGCACACAACGAGCGCGTGTTCTGCGCGAAGGTCGGGCCAAGGGGCCAGTACCGAATGAAGGACCTTTTCAATGCGCTCAGCATCGTGTTGCCTGAGAAGGACGTTTGTCGTTACGCGCAGAAAATCAGGTACTACATTACCGTTGTCGAAGATGAGGATTTACTGGGCAAGGTTTTAGCGGGTATGAACATGAGCTATGAGGAGATTGACAAGCTGGCTAGCGCGGAATAGTTGGTTTTTATCTGTTTGGTTTCCAAGGAGCGGTTTAAGTAATAGGCGCTTCAGCCGAGTGAGCGCCAAGGGTGATTCTCGTGTTCATGTTGCATGCAACTACGGGTGTGCGGTGCTCAGGCAATATGGCTCAATCTACGAATCTGTCGACGTACGCTCCGAATTCAAGTTGACGAAGCGCAATGAGATACTGAAGGCTCGCAGATTCAAAATGGGGTACGCAGTCGATAGAGGAGGTGTTGCGGGTGCCTAAAAACGGTAAATACCACGTGTACCTTCTTCGCTGCGAGGGAGGGGAGCTGTACGCCGGCATCACCACCGACCTCGAGCGACGCTTCGCCGAACATGCGTCGGGTGGTCCGAAAGGCGCGCGGTACACGAGGACGCACCCGCCTGTGCGCTACGAGGCGACGTGGGATGTTCCCGGCCGAGCTGCGGCGAGCGCGCTCGAGTATCGCCTGAAGCGTCTGACGCATGCGCAGAAGGAGGCGGTTGCCGCTGATCCGACGGCGGCGTACGAGCTGATTGGCGATGCGCTGCTTCAGGCGGTTGCCGCATGCGTAATCGCAGACGCAATTGCAGGCAATTGATTGGCTAAACTGAGGGCGACGACATCGTCGAGGCAAAGGTTGAAGAGAGCGGGATCTCAGAACAGGAGCCGCGCATGATATACACACCGCTGACAAAGAAGGCCATGAGGCTTTGCTTCGAGGCGCATGAGGGGCAGGTCGACAAGACCGACTTGCCGTATGTGAACCACCCTCTGCACGTCGCCGAGAGCATGGACGACGAGCCGTCGACGTGCGCTGCGCTTCTGCACGACGTCATCGAGGATACGGATTATCGCGCCGACGACCTGCGCGCGATGGGCTTTCCGGACGAGGTGGTCGACGCGCTGGAGCTGCTGACGCATGAAGACGGCGTGCCGTACCTGGAATACGTGCGGGCGATCAAGGGCAACGCGATTGCCCGCGCCGTGAAGGTCGCCGACCTGAAGCATAACTCCGACCTGACGCGTCTCGACGAGGTGACTCCCGCCGACCACGAGCGCGTCGAGAAGTACGCCCGCGCGCTGGAGATTCTTGGGGCAGAATGAAGACCGTCAATGTCGTAGCTGCGATCATTTGCCATGAAGGCGCCGTGCTGGCCACCCAGCGGGGCTACGGCGACTATGCCGGCGGATGGGAGTTTCCCGGTGGGAAAATCGAAGCGGGCGAGACGCCCGAGGAAGCGCTCGCGCGCGAGATTGCCGAAGAGCTCGACGTGGTCATCGGAGTGGATTCGCTGTTGACGGTCGTTGACTGCGATTACGATTCCTTCCATTTGCACATGCTGTGCTACCTCGCGCACATCGAGGAAGGCCGACCTCACCTGATCGAGCACAGCGCGGCGCGATGGCTCGATTCCAAAACCATCGACTCGGTGGAATGGCTCCCTGCCGACGTGCAGGTGGTGCAGGCCATCAAGGATGCCGGAGTGCTGAGCGTTTCTTAATCGCGGAGTTCGAATCGAGCAACACTTTGCGTTTCAACGAACTCCAAAATTGCGAACAGATGTACCCATATTGTGGTATAATGCAGCCAGGACATCATTTCGGCTGAGAGCATCACGTCAGGCACAGGTTAATTCGTATTACAGCTCTCTAACCCATCCGCTGGGGACAACCTATTCAATCGCATAGGGCAATGCATGGGCCATATGGCCCATGGCGGAGCTTTGCCCGGAATTGAAAGGGGTTGCTATGGGCAACGTGTCATCCGACAGCATCATTCGGCAATTCGAGGACAAGGAGATCCGAGCCGTCTGGGTGCACGAAGAGGAGGAGTGGTACTTCTCGGTCGTCGATGTGGTGGGAGTGCTTGCGGACAGCGACAGTTATCAGATTGCTCGCAAGTATTGGAACAAGGTCAAACAACGACTTCGTGAAGAAGGAAGCGAACTGGTGACAAATTGTCACCAGTTGAAAATGCGGGCCGCTGACGGCAAGATGCGTAAGACCGACGCTGCAAACACCGAGCAACTTCTTCGCATCATCCAGTCGATTCCATCAAAGAAGGCTGAGCCATTTAAGCTCTGGCTTGCCCAGGTTGGTCGCGAGCGCATCGAGGAGACCATCGATCCCGAAATCGCGATGCAACGGGCAATTGCCACCTATCAAAAGAAGGGCTACGACGAGGGCTGGATTCGCCAGCGCCTGTTTGCAATCGACATTCGCAAGGAGTTGACAAACGAATGGCGCGAGCGTGGCGTGCGCGGGGGAAAGGAGTTCGCCATCCTTACCGATGAGATCTCGCAAGCATGGTCGGGTATGACAACTCGCCAGTACAAGGATTTCAAGGGGCTTACGAAGGAAAACCTTCGCGACAACATGAGCAATACCGAGCTGGTGCTGAACATGCTCGCCGAAACGACGACAACCGAGATTTCCCGGGTTGAACAACCTGAGGGGTTCGAGGAAAGCAAAGAAGTCGCTCGACGCGGAGGAGCTGTTGCCGGGCAGGCCCGAAAAGCCATCGAAGCACAGACGGGCAAGCCCGTAGTTACGTCGATGAACGCATTGGATTTTGTGAACGCGTTCACAGGATTGCTCCGGGCTGGCACTGAGCTGATCGATGCGGAAGAGTAAACCAGGAAACGTAATGCGTTTGAGTTCTGGGGGGCGTGAAAGCGCTCTAACCCGCGTTTTAAAGGATGGGACGGGGCGGCTTCTCGGAGCAGAAGCCGCCCATTGCGCTACCATGGCTATTATGATCCGACCTATCATGACAAAGCAGTTCATCCTGCGGCAGCCGAGCAAGGCGGCTTCGGCGGCTGACGCGCAGATTGCGCGCGATCTCGTCGATACGCTCGAGGCGCACCGCGCAACGTGCGTCGGCATGGCGGCGAACATGATCGGCGAGCGATAGCGGCTTCCCGTTCGGCGTTCACCCTGTCTCGCGAAAAAAGCACGTGCTTATACGAGGAGATTCCTCCCGACATCGGCGATACTAGATGCGGAAGACTTCAGGCACGGCAATGACTCGAGAGAGGATGGAGACATGGAAAGCGGAATCATGCAGGACGTCGAGATCATAACGGATGAGCTTGGGTTCTTGGAAGACAACCCGAAGGCGAAGATCGTGCTCGCGGTCATAGCGGTCGTTATCGCGCTGCTGTCGTTTTTCGTGATTGCAGACATCGCCTCATCGGCGGAGACCCATTCACAGACGATCAGCTCGCTCGACGAGAAGAAGGGCACGGTCATGGGCCTTGTTGCCGCCTCCACGGCGGCATCTGCGGCCGTCTCGCTTCTGCCGGGAGACGCCGGAACGCCGATTGCGCAGAAGCTCGTGGACTTGAGCTCTGACTTCCTCATCGTGATCACAGCCATCTACCTCGAGAAGTACCTTCTCACGACGTTGGGGTTCGCAGCGTTCAAGATACTCATCCCGCTTGGATGCCTCGTGTTCGCAGGGTCGCTGTTCATTCGCAAGCGCCTGGTGCTACAGCGGTCGCTCAGGCGTTTGGCGTCGAAGCTCGCCCTGTTCGGCATCGCGATATTCCTCGTGGTCCCCGTGAGCATTGGCGTGTCCGGCATGATCGAGTCGACGTACAAGGATTCCGTCGATGAGACGATTGCGCTGGCCAACCAGACGGTCGAGGGCATCGAGTCCGAGTCCTCGGCATCGTCCGTTGAAGCCGAATCGACGGGCCTGTTCGACTGGATCGCGGACATCCCCAGCAACGTGGGCAACGCCGTCACCGACCTGACCGCTGATGCCCAGAAGGCCCTGAACGGCTTCATCGAGGCGCTGGCCGTGATGGTGGTCACTTCGTGCATCATCCCGATCGTAGTGCTCGTATTCTTCCTCTGGCTTGTAAAGGTCATCCTGGGCGTTGACATGAGCGCCACGGTTCAAATGGTCCGGCCCCGCGTCATGCACCGTCCAGGGAGATAGGGCGCCTTTAACTCGCGCGAACCAACGTTAGTTTGTCGATGAGCTTGCGGTAGATGCGCGTGCGTATCCAAGGCTCGGTGGAAAGGCGGATGGCATCTTCCAGCGGCGCCCAGCGCACGCCGCTGTTCTCGTCGGGCTTCGTGCGGATTGCCTCGGCGGGGTCGGCGATTGCCAGGTAGGTGACGTTCAGGTGCAGGTGCGAGCTGACGTATGCGCCGCGCTTCTCGTGGCCGTTCACCGTGAGCACTTCGAGCGAGTAGATGTTTCCCGGACCGCACGGTACGATGCGCGCGTTTTGCACGCCCGTTTCCTCTTGCAGCTCGCGCAGCGCCACGGCCTGCAAGTCGCATTCGCCGTCGGCGTGCCCGCCGATCCAGCTCCACGAGTCGTAGATGTTGTGGTAGACCAGCAGCGTTTGCGTCATGCTCGGATCGACGACCCAAATCGAGCACGCCATGTGCGCTTGCTCGCTTCGGTCGAAGCAGTTCGGGTTGGTGTCGAGCGCCTGCAAGATGACCTGCTTGTCAGCGGATTCCTGCTCGTTGAACGGCTCGAACGCCGCGATGTCCTCACGGAGTTTCGCTGCGGCTTCGGTTTGTGACGCTGATGCCATTTTCAACCACGACCTCGACGTCGATCCGCTAATCCTCGGGGTGGGCGACGCTGGGAATGTCCTGCAACTCGAAGCGGTACTGCTGCGTGGCGTCGGGGTACTTCTCGTGGTCGACCTCGGCCAGGAACATGTCCTTCGGACGCGCCCACAGCGACCCGTCGCCGTACAGCTTGCGGTACAGCACGAGCTCCTCGTCGGTTTCGGAATGGCGCGCTACATCCTCGACCAGATAGCAGTCACCCTTGAAATGCTTGTACACCCTGTGCAGTTGCAGTTCCCTCATGCCGTCTCCTTGTCCTAGCCCAATGGGCCGTTCCTCTTCGGATTGTCTTTATGCGCCTTGTACCAGGGCAAGCAGCTCGCCTGGTTCGTGAATGTATGCGTCGAGCTCGCCGATGGGCAACGGCGCCGCCTGATCGTAGCCCCATGATACGCCAACCATCCGCACGTCGGCATTGCGCGCGACTTGCACGTCAACCTGCGCATCGCCCACGTAGGCGGTTTCTTCGGGGCGCACGCCCAGGGCTTCGAGCATTTGCAGCAGCGTCGTGGGGTCGGGTTTGCGCGGCAGGGGAGGCGCATCGCCTTGAACGGCGTCGAACAGCCCCGGGAAATGCCGCTGCGCCAATGCGCGAACGCCGGCGTCGAACTTGTTCGACAACACGCCCAGCCTTATACCGCTTTGCCGCAGTTGCTGCAGCGTGCTAACTATGTCCTTATAGGGTTCGGTCAGCGCGTAGTCGCTGCCTATGTATAGCTCGCGCCACAGCTCGAATGTCTGCTGGCGCTCTTCGTCAGTCGCGCCATCGGGCACGATTTGCTCGATGAGCCACCGCCCGCCATAACCCATATAGGCCAGCATCTCGTCCTGCGTGCGCGTGGGAAATCCCATGCGCGTAAGCGCTTCGTTTGCGGCAGCGGCTAAGTCGGGCATCGTGTGCAGCAGCGTGCCGTCCATGTCGAATATGAGCGCGCGAATCGGCTTCATGCTAGGCACCTGCCGCACGCCAGATTCCCGCAATAGCATCGGCAAGGTTTTGCGCCTTCGCCTCGAACGTCGCCTCGTTTGCGATGACGTGCAAGTTCGGATGCGCCGCCCATGCATCGAGCGTGCGTTTGTCGGCCAGCGCCGCTTCTGCTGCGTTTTCGAAGCGCGCATCGTTATTGGCTTGCGTGTAAGCAGCCTCGTCGGCGATTGCGACCGATTCCAAATGGAAGATTGCGTCGTAACGGGCGAGGGCGTTCTGCTCAGCCAGGTTGTTCGTAGCCAACGCCGTCGCGTATTCCCCGTCAGTCAAATATGCGTGGCTGTCGCACACGCCCCGATCGCAAATGACGAGCGCATCGTCGAGGCTAGCTGCTTCTTCAAGCGCCGCAGCTTCGCGTTCCAATTGCAATGCGATGACTTGCGTTTGAAACTCGAGCATCGATGCGCATGTCCACGGCGCCGTGCCCGTCAGGATAAGGTCGGTCGCCGCCTCGGGAACGAACACCGCCGCCACGCCGGCATCCGCAAGCCGCTCGCGCAAATACCCCATAGCCGAGGTCTTCCCCGCGCACGGCCCACCCGTTATGACGATCCGCTTCATCACGCTTGTATAGCCTTTGCTTCCTGCTTCCAATCAGATTCTAAGCGAAGCTACTTGTCGAGCAATCCGGCGCGTAGAAGCTCTCGCGAAATACGCTGCTTTGTCGTAAGCGGGCGGATGCGTTTACCGCATTTCTTGGCAATCATGGCGGCAAATCCATCGAACGCTATCGGGTCGTAAAGCTGCTGCCTCTTGATTGCCACGACTGTATAGCCCAGCGTTTCAAGCACCGCGCGCCGTTTCTCGTCTTTACGCGCTTGCGCAGGGTCGTCATGATAGGCGCCGTCGTATTCGACAACAAGCTTGATACCGCGCCAAAGCATGTCCGGCCTGACTGTCTCCTGCCGCAGTATGAGCTTACATTCAGGGGGCAAATCAATCGTTGAATTAAGCTCCGGTTTCTCGATGTTGTACCCGCCGTATTTCTGCGGCAGAGTCAATAGGAGAAAGAGTTTTGTTTCCATGGGCGAAGCGGCACCGTTTGCCAACAATGGAGCGATTGTTCGCGCCTGACGCAAGCCGTGGATGTCTTTCCAAGCATTGAATTTTCGTTGCAGCGACGCTGTGTTCATGAGCTGATACGTGCGCGAAGACTTGTCTTCGATAGCATCGGGCCGCAAGGCGTATGTGCCGCAGAACTCCATTCCCAGCTCGAGAGCCTCGATTGTTGAAAGCGTCTTGCAAAGTTGTACGAAGCAGAGCGCCGGAGACACTACATGGATGCCGTCTCTGATCGGGTATAGCGAATGCGCAGGAATGCGCGCCTTTTGAATATGGTAGTTCAGCATGGAGCGAGGCCTCGGCCCATCTGGCGGGACAAGCACGTCGATAGGCTGCGGGCCAAACTCAGCTTCAGATAAATAGAACCCGCGAATTGCCTCATCGGAGCTGGGGCAGTTTCTCAATGCTCTAATGTTTCGATCCGCCCCTTCAAGCACATACCAAGGAGGATTGGTTCTCCAGAAGTGGAGGGCGGAATTATGGCTGATGTAGATATTAGAGTTTGCCATGCGACCTCTCCGATTGGTCCGCCTTTACAGCCCCCGCCACGTATCGTGTGCTAAAGGAATTGCCACGATAGTCGAAAAGAGGGGGTAAATGAACGAGAAGCCGCAAAAAGTGTCACAAAAAGCGATTAGTACGCAAAGCAAAATGCAAAATGGCAAGAATTGGGCTTTGTGCATAGCTGATGTCTCGCTTGCCTGTTAAATTCGGGTTTATCGCACCCGCTCAGAGCGTTTATCCTATTCGGCGCTAAAGGCTAATTTGCGTACTAATCCATTTTTGTGACAGATTTGAGCAAATCTCGATCATGCGCAGCCCTCGCGGGCGTCAACAGCCAATCGCCTGGCGTTACATACCTATTCTTTGTGACGGCACTACGCGGAGTAGGCCTCGAAGCGGAAGGTCGTTATTGAAGTTACCCGCTAACGTGGCCGGCGGCATCGACGCTGACTTTGGTGTCGCAGTAGGGGCAGAAGCGCGACATGCCGAGCGGCACGGTGATGTTGGCGCCGCAATTTGGGCACGACACGCCGATTGACGACTGAACGCCCAGCGGGTCGAAGTCGGGGTTCATGAGGTCGTCCTCACGCTCGATGCGCATGTCGCACACCGAGCCCGGCACGAGTGCGGCCAAGCCGTCGCGCACCTTGATCGACACGGTGGCACCGATGGGGTAGCGCGCCGTGTCGACATCACCCGTGTTCACGCGCGCCTCGCGAATCTCGCCCTTCATGAGGTAGCGCACGACCAGCGTGATGCACGGCCGCCCGTTCATCGTGATGCGGTGATCGGGCTCGTGCGCGAAGATCTTGCCCAGGTAGGCGGCGCCTTCCTGCAGCACGGCGTCGGAGGCGTGCACGTTCTCGTACCCGATTTTGGCGAAGAACCCGCCGATGCCGCAGAACATGATGATGAACATGACGCTGAACATGATCATGCCCAGCTCGCCTGTCGTGAACGCGCCGATAAGCCCGCCGATGCCGATGGCGGCGCCGATCACCACGAACAGCATGCCCAAGTAAAACATCATCTTGCCGGGGCTGACGCCCGGCCCGGTTGCGCTCACGCTCATTTTCGCCATAAGGAACCTCGTTTTCGCAGTGCTTGCAAGTGCTGCGGGAAATCATACCGCTAAGCCCGCGCAGACGCTTGCGCGAAGCGCGCGTGGGCGTCTGTGCAAAGGAAAGGCTCCGAGGATTGCCCCGGAGCCTTGGGAAGCTACTCGCTTGCAGCAGGCGATTTGCTATTCCACGACCTCGATGAACTCGGGCAGCGTGTGGATGGTGAACGAGTAACCGTCCTGAACCACCTTGCCGGTGATGATGATATGCGTGCCGTCAACCGGGTAGGCCTCTTCCTCGGCGCCTTCGATGACGAAGTTGGTGCCGATGTTGCCCGACTTGTCGGCGTTGTTCTCGACGATGCTGTAGGACATGCCCTTCGCGAAGTTACTCACGTAGCCATCGATTTTCACGACCTGACCGGTGGCGCGGCCGTTCTGGATGTCAGAAGCCAGGGCGGACATGGCGTCATAGTCGTCGAGCGCGACCTCAATGCCGACGCTCGCCAGGTCGGCGCCGGTCAGCGTGGCGTCAGCGCTCGCGCTGGAAGCGGAGGCCTCGGCGCTTGCGGCCGATGCGCTCTCGGAAGAAGCGGCCTCGGATGACGCGCTCGCAGATGCGGACGATGCGCTCGCGGAGCTTGCAGCCGCCGAGCTCGACGAGCTGCCGCCGCAGGCGGCTAGGCCCAGCGCCATGACCATGGCGGCAGCGACGGTCATCAACGTAAGTGCTTTGCTTTTCATGATGATTCCTTCCCTTCGCATCGCGCCCCATCAGCGCGATTCCCTGCGCATATTGAAGCACTCCGCCGCGCCGAAAAGAACGGGCCGCACGTCTCATTTTCAGCAGCGGGCGCAACCGTTCGCCAAGAGGTCAAAGACCGTGCGGTCCCTGCTACAATGGCACGATGCTCGATAGGCTCATCAGATTCCTGCGCGACGAGGCGGTGCTTTGCATCGCCTTCATCTGCGCGGTTGCATCCATCGTGTCTGCGGGCGACGTGTCGTCGGTTCCGTCCTACATCGATTGGCGCGTCATCGTGCTGCTGTTCTGCCTCATGGCATCGGTCGCCGGCCTCAGCGCCAGCGGCGTCATGACGCGCATCGCGCAAGCGCTCGTAGCGGGGGAGAAGGCGCGGCATGTGGTGTGCACCGCCCTCATCATGCTGCCGTTTTTCGCATCGATGCTCATCACCAACGACGTGGCGCTGCTCACGTTCGTGCCGATCGCGATCCTCGCCCTCGAGGCAGCCGGCTGGCGCGACAGCATGGTGCGCGTCATCGTGCTGCAAGCCATCGCGGCGAACCTGGGCGGCATGGTCACCCCGGTCGGCAACCCGCAGAACCTGTTCATCTTCACGGCGTACGACCTGACCGCAGGCGACTTCTTCGCGGCGCTGGCGCCGTTCGGAGTGCTTGCGCTCGTCATGCTGGCCATCGCGGGCTCGGCGTTTGGAAGCGAGCGCTCGGACGTCATCCTGAAGCTCGACGAGCGCGCCATCGACTTGAAGCGCTTCACCCTGCACGCCGCGCTGTTCGTGCTAAGCGTGCTGTCGGTTCTTCACGTCGTGCCCTACATCGCGCTGCTGCTCGTGGTCGCGGCGGCGCTCTTCGTGTTCGACCGCCGCGTCTTCGGGCGCATCGACTATGCGCTGCTGGCCACGTTCGCGTGCTTCTTCATCTTCTCGGGGAACATGGCGCACATGCCCGCTATGCAGGAGTTTCTCGGCGGCCTCATGCAGGACCACCCGATGCTGACGAGCCTCATCACCAGCCAGGTCATCAGCAACGTGCCCGCATCGGTGCTGCTCGCCGGCTTCACCGAGAACTGGCATTCGCTGCTCATCGGCGTGGACTTGGGCGGCCTGGGCACGCCCATCGCCTCGCTTGCGAGCCTCATCGCGTTTCGCCTGTACATGCACACGCAAGGTGCGCGCGGCCTGCTGTTCATGCGCGATTTCGCGATTGCCAACGCGGTCACGCTCGCCTGCATGGTGGCGCTGTACGCGGTGCTGTACGTGTAGCGCCGCAATCCAGAATGAGTAGCAGGACGTTCCTGCGACTCATTTTCAGTAGGCAAAGCCAAGGGCAGAAGCACCTTGAGAAAATGAGTCGCAGGAACGTCCTGCTACTCATTCTCGAAAAGGCGCGGGGGCCTGCCAGGTGTGAACAAAGGAGCTGTGCGGATCGTGGCCCCCGCGATGGTGAAATCATACGACGCGCTCGCAAATTTACGTGGGGTGAAAACGGGACACTACGGCACACTTCCAACAAGCGCCAACACAACCAGCCGCCGAGCAACCGTTCTGAAACGACTCCAAAAACGCAGTCTCCGCAATCGCGTTTTCCCTATAATGCAATCATGACCAAACAGCTCGAAAACAACGTGTTCAAGACGGCGCTCTTGTTCGAGGGCGGCAGCATGCGCGCGGCTTACACCTGCGCAGTCGCCGCGTACATGATCGAGCAGGGCCTGTTCTTCGACAGCGTGTACGGCGTCAGCGCCGGCAGCTCGAACACCGTGAACTACGTCTCGCGCGACGCGAACCGCACGGTCGGCTCGTTCACCGAGTTCGTGCACCTGCCCAACATCGGCGACTGGGGCACGTTCTTGCAGCACAAGGGGTTGTTCAACGCGCACTACATCTACGAGCAGGCTGGCTTGCCCGACGGGCCGCTGCCGTTCGACATCGATACGTTCAACGCGAACCCGGCCAAGGTGGCCATCGCCTCGTTCGAGCGCGACACCGGCCGCGACCTGTTCTTCCGCAAGGACGAGCTGCGCACCACGCCCGAACTCATGCTGCGGGTGCGCGCCAGCTCCACCGTGCCGCTGATCATGCCGCCACCCAAAGTGAACGGGAAGTACTGCTACGACGGCGGCTTCGCGGTGGGCGGCGGCTTGCCGCTCGAGCGCATCCAGGCCGACGGCTTCGAGAAGGTCTTCGTCGTGCGCACGCGCAAGCGCGGGTTCCGCAAGCCCGACGGCGGCAACGAGTGGGCGCGCGCGTTCTTCTGGCGCCGGCCGCTTATGCGCGACGCCATGCTGACGCGCAATGCGCGCTACAACGCCGCGTGCGACCTGCTCGACGAGTGGGAACGCGACGGCAAAGCCTACGTGTTCTACAGCGACGACCTGACGCTCGAGGGTTTCGAGCGCGATTACGACGAGCTGTGGCGCAACTTCGAGAGCGGCTACGCGCAGATCCGCCGTGAATGGTCGCGCCTCGAGGACTTCCTCGCCAAAGCGGAAGCCTGACATGGGCAGGCGCCTGGCAGCGTTCGTCGCGGCGAACATCGCGGTGGTGCTGCTTGCGATTGCGGGTGGCTGCACGGCTGGGCAACAAACTCAAGGCGCAGCTAACGTCGACATGTCTACAGCTTCGATTGAACAGGAGATCGACATGGAGAACTGCAGCCACATCAGCTTCGACAGCCTGAAGGACGTGAAGACCGAGCAGGAGCTGCACGGCGAAGTGCCGCAAGCCGAAGGCGAAGGCTCGCTTGACCCCGCGAACTACGTCAAACCGAGCACCGAGGAGATCAAGGCCATGCTGACCGGCCAGCAGCACGCGATCACGCAATATGGCGGCACCGAGCGCGCCTTCACAGGCGAGTACTGGAACACCTACGAGCGCGGTTTGTACGTTGATATCGTGACCGGCGAGCCACTGTTCACCTCGACGGATAAGTTCGCATCGGAGTGCGGGTGGCCCAGCTTCTCGAAGCCAATCGACCCGGCGGTCGTGGAGGAGAGCGTCGACACGAACTTCGGCATGATCCGCACCGAGATTCGCAGCCGTGTGGGCGACAGCCATCTGGGCCATGTGTTCAACGATGGCCCCGCCGAACTCGGCGGACTGCGCTACTGCATCAACAGCGCCTCGCTGCGATTCGTTCCCTATGACGAAATGGAAGCCGCTGGGTACGGCGACCTCATGGAGCTCTGCAAATAAGACGTCGCAGGTTGTTGCATATGGCAGCTAGCCAATGCCGACGCCTGGGCGCTTCAGCCAATCGAGGTTGTCGGGGGTGGCAGCTGGCAGGCCTGCGGCGGCGCGCACGTCGGCTGCCGAGAACGGCTCGCCTGCAGTCTGTAGGCTCATCCACGTTTGCAGCCACAGCGCCAGGCGCTCGTTGCAGGCATCGAACGTGGCGTTCATCCATTCGGAGTTGAGTAGCTGGTAGTCGTCGGCTGTGGGGAAGGTCGGGTCTGTGTTCACGATCGCGTCGGCAACGTCAATCGTGCGCTGCACGTCGTCGGGCAGGATACTGTACTCGCGAAACGCCTTCGCCACCTCCAGCAATTCGGGCGTCGCCTTCACATGGCTTTTTATGCCGAGCGAATGTCCGAACAGGTCGTAGTCGGCTTGTTTGCGCAGGCGCAGCTCGTCGCCTTTGGGCACGTCGCGCGTTTGGCAGAACTGCCGGAAGCGCATGTTGTACATGCGGTCGGCCACCAGGTGCGCCCACACGCCGAGCGCAAGCGACATGCCGGCTTCGGTCTTCGGCCTGCGGAACACGCGCCAGATGCAGTCGTTCCAGAACTGATCGGCATCGGGAACGGGGATGATGTTCGGGCGCGCCAGGTGCGTCAGGCAGTAATCGAGCCGAAACGTCGTGCCGTGCACCATGAACCCGAGGTACACGTCGGGTACGTAGTTGCCGAACAGGAAGATGTTCGCGTCGGAAATGCCCAACGACTCGGGCGCGTGCTCGGCGAGCAGGCGCTCAACGTGGGCGGTATGTATGTTCCAACTTGGCATGGTTTACTCTCCAGGCTTCCCAGGAGATTTATAGAACATCATGGCCACAAATGCCAGCGCGTTGAGCAGCGCCACGCACAGCAGCATGCGCTGGTAGCCGTCCATGCCGGGCGCCGAGGCGATGAGGCTCACGAAGATGGCCGGCGCCACCGACGTGCCGATTTGGCGGATGAGCGTGATGGTCGCGATGGCTGAGGTGCTGTCCTCCTTGCCCGTGTTCTCCAGGATCATGTAGTTCGTCGGCGCGCCCATGGCCATGCCCATGCCGGCGCCCACAACTACGAGGCCGCCGATGAGCGTGGGCGCGCTTGGCGCGACGGCCGCGACGAGCGCCAGGAATAACAGGCCGACGATGGAAATGGCCAGGCCGATCATCAGCACCGGCTTCGGGCCGATTTTGTCGATGATCTTGCCCCCGACCGGCGTGATCACGAACGACGGCAGCCCGATGGCCAAGACGTAGAAGCCTCCCGAGCCGAGCGGGTCGCCCATCGCGAACTCGGCGAGCTCGGGCACGAGCACGAGGGAGATAACGAAGCAGCCGATGAAGAACGACACGATCATCGTGATGACGATCGGGCGGCTGTGGAAGTACTCGAGGTGGAACACCGGGTCGGCGGCGCGCCGCTCAACTGCGCGGAACGCGAACACGCACGCCACCGCGCCCACAAGTGGCGCAAGCGCCATGAGCGGCGAGTCGGCTTCGCCAATCGCCTTCACGCCGAGCAGCAGCAACAGCACGAACAGGGTGAACACGACCGAGCCGGCGATGTCCATCTTGCCGCGCTCTTCGGACCGTGCGCTGTCGGGAAGGAGCGCGGCGCCCGCAACGATGACCGCGATGCAGAACGGGATGCACAGGTAGAACATCGCGGCCAGTTCTCGATGCCGAACGCGCCGATGACCGCACTGCCCGCCACCGCGCCGAGCACGTTGGAAACGCCCATGACCGCCGCCGCCAAGCCGAGCGCCATGCCGCGCTTCTCCGGCGGGAACGACGTGCCGATTTCGGCATTGGCCACGGGAATCATGCCGCCCGCGCCGACGGCTTGCACGACGCGCCCGATGAGCAGCAGCGCGAACCCGCCGACCGTCTGCGATAGCCCGCAGAGCACCGCGCCCACGCAGAAGACGCCCACGCAGATCGTGAACACGCGCTTGCGCCCGCGCCGGTCGGCGATCTTCCCGATGATGGGGATGAGCGCCGCGTAGAACAGCGTGTAGATGTTGATCATCCAGATGCCGAGCGACCCGTCGATGCCGAAGTCGGCTTGGATGACGGTGCGCGCCGGCGAGATCATGCCCACGTACAGCCCGCCGATCAGCAGGCCGATGAGGTAAATCGCCAGGATGAGCCCCAGGCGCTTGCCCGTGCCTGCGCCCTTGGTTTCGTTCTTGTTCGTCTGATTTTCCACGCCGAGCATTCTACTATTGAACGCGCACCGGTTCGTTCGGCGATGATTCGCTGGCGGCGTGTTACCATTGGACCCAGGGAGAAGCCGAACGATTTCACGCTGATAGAACATGATTGCCGATTTCCAGTTTTTCGTCGCATACGCCACGGTGGACGTGCTTTGCCTGGTGATTACGGTCATCATCTCGAGCAACCTGTCGCGTGATAGCGGCACCGAGCGGCAAGTGCGCCTCTTTTTCTTCTTGCTGACGGCAAACTTGGTGTTCGTCGTGTTCGACGCCCTGTGGGCGCTTCTCAGCATCAGCGGTTACATAAGCAATCCGAGCCCTCTGCTGCTTTCGTTCGTCAACGGCATGTGCGTGACATCCATCGCGTTCACAGCGTATTTCTGGTTGCGCTTTACGCTTGAATGCCTGGAAAACCGGATTACGAGCAATCGCTGGGTCAACCTTGCGATGGCGATTCCCGCAATCGCCGTGCCCGTGGTGCATGTCATTGGCCACATTGCAGGGCAAAACGTCATCTTCCTGCCAGACGGGGGCCTGAGCTACGGCATCGCGCATACGCTCGTCACGCTCGTGCCGCTGGGATACCTGGTAGCTGCTACGATCGTCGCCGTGCGCAAATACCGTCGCTCGACTTCGAGGTCGCAGCGGCGCACCTGCCTTGTTTTCGTCCTGTTCATGGTCGCGCCCATGGCATCGGGCATTTTCGACATGTTTATTCCCAGCATGCCGTTCGCCGCGGCGGGCGTCATCGTGTCGCTTCTGTTCGTCATGATGAGGATGCAGGAATCGCGCATTTCAAGCGACGCGCTGACCGGTTTGAACAACCGCCGACGCGCCGAAGCATTCCTTGAGACCAGCATGGCCCACGCGTCGGTCGAGCAGCCGCTGTTCTTCTTCATCATCGACATGGATGACTTCAAGACGATTAACGACACTTGCGGACACTTGGAAGGCGACCGTGCGCTCATGCTGATGTCCGAGGCATTGCGCACGGCAAGCGCTCGCGAGAACGCATTTTGCGCGCGGTGGGGCGGCGACGAGTTCATCATGATTTGCGCGAACCCCGTGACGAGCGACCCGGCAGACATCGCGGGCTTTATTCAGGAGACGCTTCGCCAAGTCGCGGATAGGGAACAGCTGAAATACCGGCTGGCTTGCAGCGTCGGCTACGCGGTTTTGCGGTCTGCTTCGGAAAGCCGCGACCAGCTCATCGCCGATGCCGATGCCATGTTGTTCCAGGTCAAGCAGGAACGGCAGGTCGGCCGTTAATTCCTAGGAAGCTCCAGGCGCCTTTTGAACTGGCACAATCATTGGAACGGGTGTCGCAGTTGCCGAACTGTAACGCGCGAACATTGGTCGAAACGCTAAACTTATCCAGATACATTTCTGGAGGATCGCATGCGGCTGTTCAAGTACCTTAGCAAGCATAAGGGCGCGGTGCTGCTCGTGTTCGTGCTGCTCATCGCGCAGGCGTTTTGCGACCTCATGCTCCCCAACTACACGTCGGAAATCGTCGACGTGGGAATTCAGCAGGCGGGCGTCGACCACGCGTCCACGACCGAGCTGAGCGTGGCCACGTACGACGCTATTGCCGCTCAGCTGGGAACGGGCGAGGAAGCCGACCTGTTCACGGCGTCGTACGACCATTCCGATTCGGGCACGTACGTGTTGAACGGCTACGGCACGTCGCATCGCGCCGAACTCGACGACGTGGTGGCGCGGCCGCTCGTCGTCGCCTTCATGGGCGCCGACGAGGGCATCGACGAGGACCTCGTCGGGCAGCAGGCCATTGCCGCCGCCCGTGCCGAGTACGAGGGCCTCGGTTACGACATGAACGCCATGCAGATGAACGCGCTGATCATGACCGCGTTGAAGATGATGGGCTTCGTGTTGCTGTCGATGGTGATCGCCACGGGCGTGGGCCTGGTGGCGTCGCGCACCGGCGCGAAGATCGGCCGCGAGCTGCGCAGCAAGCTGTTCGCGAAGGTCATGTCGTTTTCCGATGCCGAGGTGCAGCGCTTCTCGGCGGCGTCGCTCATCACGCGCGGCACCAACGACGTGCAGCAGATCCAGATGATGTCGATCATGCTGCTGCGCATGGTGCTGTATGCGCCCATCCTGGCCGTTGGCGGCATCATCATGATCGCGCGCATGGACCTTTCCATGGGCTGGATCATCGGCGTGGCCATTGCGGTCATCGTCGGCGTGGTCATCTTGCTCATGGCCATCGTCGTGCCGAAGTTCAAGATCATGCAGAAGCTGGTCGACCGCGTGAACCTGGTGGCGCGCGAGATGCTGACCGGCGTGTCGGTCGTGCGCGCATTCGGCCAGCAAGCCCACGAGCAGAAACGCTTCGACGATGCGAGCACGCAGCTCATGCGCACCCAGCTGTTCACGAACCGCGTGATGACGTTCATGATGCCCATCATGATGATGGTGATGAACATCGTGTCCGTCGCCATCGTGTGGATCGGCGCCGGCCAAATCGACGCGGGCGCCATCCAAACCGGCGACCTCATCGCGTTCATCACGTATTCCATGGTCATCATCATGGGCTTCCTCATGTTGAGCATGCTCGCCATCATCGCGCCCCGCGCCGACGTCTCCGCCGGCCGCATTGACGAAGTGTTAGAGGCCGAAGTTTCGATTACGGATCCGGAGCCTGTCGCTGAGGCGGGGGAAGGGGTCGTACGCGATTCCGCAGCCGGATATGGCGACAACCAGTACCCCCACGCGAGCGAGGACAAGCGAACGACCCCTTCCCCCGCCTCAGCGACAGGAGCCACGATCGCCTTCGACCACGTCACTTTCCGCTACGACGAGGACAGCGAACCGGTGCTGCGCGACATCACGTTCGTGGCCGAGTCAGGCTCAACCCTCGCCATCATCGGCTCGACGGGCTCGGGCAAATCCACCATCTTGAAGCTCATCGAGCGCTTCTACGACGTGGGCGAAGGCGTCGTCTCGCTCGACGGCGTGGACGTGCGTAACCTGCCGCTGCGCGATTTGCGCTCGCAGTTGGGCTACGTGCCGCAGCGTGCGTTCTTGTTCACGGGAACCATCGCGTCGAACGTCGGCTATGGCGAAGACGAACTTGACGAAGCGCATATCTTGGAAGCCATCGACATCGCGCAGGCCACTGAGCTCGTCGACGCGAAGGAAGAGGGCTTGCAGGCCGAGATCACGCAGGGCGGCACGAACGTGTCGGGCGGCCAGCGGCAGAGGCTCGCCATCGCCCGCGCGCTTGCGACCGACGCGCGCGCCTTCCTGTTCGACGACAGCTTCTCGGCGCTCGACTACAAGACCGATGCCGCGCTGCGCAAGGCCCTGGCCGAGCGCCTGCCCGGCAAGACGCAGATCATCGTTGCGCAGCGCATCGCCACCGTCATGCGCGCTGACAAGATCATCGTCCTCGACGAGGGTCGCATCGCCGGCGAGGGCACGCACGCCGAGCTGCTGCAAACCTGCCCGCAGTACCGCGAAATCGCGTACTCGCAGCTTTCCCCCGAAGAACTGAATGAGTCGCAGGACGTTCCTCCGACTCATTCAGCAGAACGCGCAAAGAATGAGGTCGCCTCTCCGCTGAATGAGTCAGAGGAGCGTCCTGCGACTCATTCCCCGTCGAATGAAGGGGGTGAAGCGTAATGAGCGAATACGACGAGGCGCAAGAGCGGCAGCTCGAGCAGACGGCGCAGCGCAAGAGGCGCGGCTACCGGCCGGGCGGTCCGGCTGGCCGCATGATCGCGACCGAGAAACCGCGCGACTTCAAGGGCACGGTCGGCAAGCTCATACGCTTCATGGGACGGTTCAAGCTGGCCGTGTTCGCGGCGCTCATCTTCGCCATCGGCTCGACGGTGTTCAACGTCATCGGCCCGAAGGTGCTTTCCACGGCCACGACCGAGCTGTTCGAGGGTCTGGTCGCCAAGGTGCAGGGCACGGGCGGCATCGACTTCGACGTCATCTGGGGCATTCTCGTGACGACGCTGGTCATTTACCTGGCCAGCGCGGCCTGTCAGTTCGTGCAGGGCCTCATCCTGACGTACGTGTCGCAGAAGACCTGTTACGAGTTCCGCCGCGAGATTTCCGAGAAGATCGATCGCCTGCCCGTGGGCTACTTCGAGCGCACGAGCACCGGCGACACGCTGTCGCGCATCACCAACGACGTCGACACGCTGGGGCAGAGCCTGAACCAGGGCATTTCGGAATTGCTGCGCTCGGTGGTCACCATCGTGGGCGTCTTGGCGGTCATGCTGACCATCAACATCCCCATGACGTTGGTCACGCTGCTCATCGTGCCCGTGTCGATCGTGTTCATCCGGCTGATCGTCAGCCGCTCGCAGAAGCATTTCTACGCGCAGCAGGCCAACCTCGGAGCCATTGACGGCCAAATCGAGGAAACGTTCAGCGGCCATGCCATCGTGAAGGCGTTCGGCCGCGAACAAGCCGCCGTCGACGAGTTCAACGCCACGAACGAGAAGCTCTACGAAAGCGCGTGGAAGTCGCAGTTCCTTTCCGGCCTCATGCGCCCGGTCATGGACGTCATCGGCAATCTCGGCTACGTCGCTGTCGCCATACTGGGCAGCGTGTTTGCCGTTCAGGGCATCATCACGGTCGGCGACATCCAGGCGTTCATCCAGTACGTGAAGAACTTTACGCAGCCCATCACGCAGCTCGCGCAGGTCAGCAACGTGCTGCAGCAGACCGCGGCCGCCGCCGAGCGCGTCTTCGAGTTCCTCGAGGCGGAAGAGGAGCCCGTCGAGGAATCCGACGTGAACACCGACGAGCTGTCGTGCGACGTCGAGTTCGACCACGTGCGCTTCGGCTACGACCCCGAGAAGGCCATCATCAAGGACTTCAGCGCGAAGGTGGAGGAAGGCCAGACCGTGGCGTTCGTCGGCCCGACCGGCGCGGGCAAGACCACGCTCGTGAAGCTGCTCATGCGCTTCTACGAGGTGGGCGAGGGCAGCATCCGCATCGACGGCCACGATATCCGCGACGTCGACCTCGACGACCTGCGCGACCTGTTCGCCATGGTGCTGCAAGACACCTGGCTGTTCAACGGCAGCATCCGCGAGAACATCCGCTACGGCAAGTTGGACGCCACCGACGAAGAGGTGGAGGAGGCCGCCAAGGCCGCTTTCGCCCACTGGTTCATTACCACCTTGCCGGGCGGCTACGACTTCGAGATCAACGAGGACGCAAGCAACATCAGCCAGGGCCAACGCCAGCTGCTCACCATTGCGCGGGCCATCCTTGCCGACCGCCGCATGCTCATCCTGGACGAGGCGACCAGCTCGGTGGACACGCGCACCGAGGCGCTTATCCAGCAGGCCATGGACAACCTGATGAAGGGACGGACCAGCTTCGTCATTGCGCACAGGCTGTCCACCATCCGCGACGCGGACCTGATCCTGTACATGCAGGACGGCGACATTGTGGAGCAGGGCACGCACGAGGAACTGCTTGCGAAAGACGGGTATTACGCAAAACTGTACAACAGCCAGTTCGAGAAGCTGGAATAGGAATGAACGAAATACAGGGGTTGTCGCATAGTGCGGCAGCCCCTTTTTTTGGCATCGCTGAAATCATGGTTGTTGACTTACTGACTGTTTTGACAGTTCCTTTGG
>JAFUCC010000044.1 GCA_017459925.1 Eggerthellaceae bacterium | reverse complement strand
TGCTTTCACTTGCGTATGGTAGCAGATTGAAAACTCGAGGGTTGAACGCTATCCCAGATTGAACGTCACCCCAGGGACAGCGGCGGATTGACCGTCACCCCAGGGAAGATGTTCGATTTGAGAGAGTGTTCCTACGCAAGGATTAAGCCTCAACAAATTGAACATCTTCCCTGGGGTGACGTTCAATCCGCCGCTGTCCCTGGGGTGACGTTCAATCTGGGGCCCCACCCGCCAATAGGCCGCCTGTGCTAGTCGCTACAATGCCGTGCCGTGTTTGGGGGCGTAGAAGCGCGCCATATCGGCACCTTCGTGCTCGAGCAGCCACGTTTTGCGGGCGATGCCTCCGGCGTATCCTGTCAGGCTGCCGTCGGAACCGACGACGCGGTGGCACGGGATGATGATGCTGATGGGGTTGTGGCCGACCGCACCGCCGACGGCCAACGCCGACGCCTTGCCCCGCTCGGCGCGCAGCTCATCGGCGATTGCGCCGTACGTCGTCGTTTCCCCATAGGGAATGGCGAGCAGCTTGCTCCACACCGCCTGGCGGAAATCGCTGCCGATAGGCGCAAGCGGCACGTCGTCGGCAGAAGGCTTCTCCCCTTCGAAATACGCGTCGAGCCATGTGCGCAGCTCCGCAAAACCACCGGCCCCGTCGTCGCGCGCCATCGGACCGGGAACCGTGTTGCCGTGGTACTTCTGCCCATCGAGCCACAGCCCGCATACCGCCTCGCCATCGCTTGCGAGCGTCAGCGTTCCCACCGGCGATGCGTATTCAGTCATGTAGTACATGCGCCCTCCTTTTCCATGGCAGAGTGTACCGCGCGGCGTTGGTGCACAGTAGCCAAAATCGGATATGCAATCAGCGCTGTTGAATATTGCCAATCAGGTCGCAAAATGATAGCGTATGATTTATTGAGTATTTATTACCGAGAACCGTTAGGAGCCACTATGTGCACGGGAATCAGGTTCGTTGACAACAGCGGCAACATGTATTTCGGCCGCAACCTCGACTGGAGCTGCAGCTACGGCGAGAAGGTCGTCATCACGCCGACCGGTTACGCGCCCAAATCGCCCTTCGGCGCCATCACCGAGATCAAGCATCCCATCATCGGCATGGGCATCGTGCAGGAAGACGTGCCTCTGTACTTCGACTGCGCGAACGACGCAGGGCTCGCCGTCGCCGGCCTGAACTTCCCCGGCTACGCCCAGTACGCGCCCGAAGCCATCGAGGGCAAGACGAACATCGCCGCCTACGAGTTCCCGCTGTGGGTCGTCGCCAACTTCGAGACGGTCGACGAAGTGGAAGCTGCGCTTGCCAACGCGGCCATCGTCGACAAGCCCATCAACGAGAAATTCCCGTCCTCGCTCCTGCACTGGATCATCGGCGACGCGACCCGTTCCATCGTGGTCGAGTACACCGAGGCCGGCATGCAGATCTTCCATGACGACTTCGACGTGCTGACGAACCAGCCCGGTTTCGCGTGGCACGCCGAGAACGTGCGCAACTACATCAACGTGACGCCCGAAGTGCCCGGTCCTTTGAACTGGCGCACCGGCGAGCTGACGGCGTACGGATCGGGCGGCGGCATGCGCGGCCTGCCGGGCGACTACTACTCGCCTTCCCGCTTCGTGCGCGTGGCGTACCTGAACGCTCACTACCCGCAGAAGGACACCGAGGAAGAGAACGTCAGCCGCCTGTTCCACACGCTGACCGGCGTTGCCATGATCGACGGCGCCGCCAAGATGACGAACGGCGAATACGAGCTGACCATCTTCACCGGCGGCGTGTCGTGCCGCACGAACACGTACTACTACTCGACCTACGAGGACCCGGCCATCCGCTCGGTTGCCATGGCCGATTACGACACGAAGGGTTCCGCGCTCGTCGTAGCGTAAACCCCGCTCAAAGCGCGTTTCAGCAGCTCCGCTTGGCATGCCAGGCGGGGCTTTTTTTCGTGCATCGGAAGCAGCCAAGAACGCACCGCGTTCTCAGAGATACCCTGACTAAACTCACGTATAATTAACGCAACGTATCATTCCGATTGGAAGGAGCAACGCAATGGCAGACAAGCAGAAGATGAGCGATTTCCTGGGCGAGTGCGGCGTGTTCTACTTCGCCACGACCGATGGCGATGCGCCGGTCGTGCGCCCCATCGGCTTCCAGATGTGCAAGGACGGCGAGCTGTACTTCGGCATCGGCACGCACAAGGCCGTCTTCGCGCAGATCAAGGCCAACCCGAAGGTCAGCATCGCCGGCACCAAGCCCGACGGAACCAGCTGGATCCGCATCAACGCCGAAGTCGCCTTCGACGACGACCCCGCGCTCGTCGACGCCGCGTTCGAGGTCATGCCGCAGCTGAAGCCGCTGTACGAGTCGAACGGCTGGACGATGGGCATGTTCCACCTCGCCAGCGGCAACGTCACGTACTACGAGAACCTCATGGCGCCCACCGCCACCGAGGAGTTCTAAGATCTGAGGCAACACTTCTATCTTGTGGAACAGCGCGCCAGCCCGGGTGTTCCAAAAGAAACGAGGTTCACTAAGTTGGCACAATGCATTTTTGGAACACCCGGGCTGGCGCGCTGTTCCAC
>JAFUCC010000178.1 GCA_017459925.1 Eggerthellaceae bacterium | reverse complement strand
GTTGCGAGGATGCCGGCGGCTCCGAGCGGGCATTCGGTGTGCATGTAGCACCACCAGAAAACCGCCTTGGCGCGGCGCATGAGGCTGAGCCCCCGGTGCTTTCTCAGCATGTCGCGCAGTTGCGCGTTGACCCCTCCCTCGAGCTTGTTGTTGGTGGACGGAAGCGGGCCGTCTGCGGTCAGGGCGGGATCGAGGAAGGTGAACAGGTGCCCCCTCTTGATCAGCGTGATCAATCCGTTCCTGGCGGTCACCAGCCTCTCGTGGGTCCAGCCCATCTTGCCGGTCTCCTCGTTGAGCGTCCTCTCCGCGAGGAACCCCTCCCAGCGTCCGCACCAGTCGTTGAACGCCTGCAGCCAGGCGGTGGCCGACTCGACGGTCTTCGCATGCAGCATGAAACGCGACTTCACGAGCCCGGTGCCCACCTACAAGCTCGTCGGCGACATCACCTACCTCAAGACCGGCCAGGGATGGCTGCTCCTCTCGGCGGCGATCGACCTGAACACTCGGATGGTGGTGGGCCGGTCGCTCTCGGGGCGCATGACGGCCGACATCGTGGTGGGCTCGCTCGAGATGGCCTGGCGGCGCGGCTACGTCGCGGAGAACGCCATATTCCACTCGGACATCCGCGGCGCCCAGCACACGTCGCGGCTCGTGGGCGCATGGGCTGCAGATCACCAGGTCAGGCTGTCAGTGGGGCGGACCGGCAGCTGCCACGACAACGCGGTCGCCGAATCGTTCTTCGCCACGCCGAAGAACGAGATGTACCACCTGAGGAAATGGCCGACGCGGGACGAGGCGAGGCACGCCGTCGTCGAGTTCATCGAGTCCCACTACAACCGCAGGAGGCCCCACTCGACGATCGGTTATGGAATCCCGGCGGAGGCCATGGACGGCTTCTTCGAGAGGACGGAGCCGATGCTTGAAACCGCGCATGAGCAAGCTGCCGGCAAGCTGTCGAAAGCGGCCTGATTCTTCAGGAACTTGTGTCCGAAATATTGACACAGGTCATTGCTTCCTTTCAGTTGCCTCCGAACGGGTTAGTTCGTTACCGCTCCATTATCGGGTTCCTCGCACGTCCTGCACAGGGGGGTTCCAGAACGTCACCCCTTGCTTTCCATTTTCAATGAGTGGGCAGGACGTTCCTGCCCACTCATTCAGCTCTCAGAGTCGAGCATCTGGCGCTTCACGAGCTCGGTGAACAAGCCGCCTTTCGCCAGCAGCTCGTCGTAGGTGCCCTCCTCCGCTATGCGCCCGCCGTCGACTACCAGGATGCGGTCGCAGTGGCGAATGGTGGACAGGCGGTGCGCAATCACCAGGCGCGTACAGGCGAGTGCGTCGAGCGAGTCGCTCACGTGCTTCTGCGTCTTGTTGTCAAGCGCGCTCGTGGCCTCGTCGAGCAGCAGGATGCGTCTTCCCCCGCACACGGCGCGCGCGATTAGCAGCCTCTGTCGCTGCCCGCCCGACACGCCGCCCGAGCCTTCGGAGACCAGGGTCTGCATGCCCTGGGGCATCTTGCGGATGTCCTCGGCGATGCCCGCCACCTCGGCAGCCGCCCAGGCGTCTTCGATGGTCGCGCCGGGCGTTGAAAGGGTGATGTTGCTCGCCATGTCGCCCATGAAGAGCTTCCCGTCCTGAAGCACCGTGCCGATCTGCTGGCGTAGGCTTCGCAGGTCCACGCTCTGCACGTCGTGGGGCCCGTAGAATATGCTGCCGCTGTCAGGCGCCTCGAAGCCGAGCAGCAGGCGCAGGATGGTCGACTTCCCGCAGCCGCTCTTGCCGACAAGCGCTACGTATTCGCCGGGCCGCACCGTGAACGACAGGTCACGCAGGATGGTGGGCCCGCCTTCGCCATAGCTGAACGTCACATTCGACACCTCGATGCTGCCGCTCAGCGACTCCACGCTCGGCTTGTCCTCGTCTGCCTCGGGCTCTGTCTCCAGGATCGGCGCCAACAGTTCCAGCAGCGGCTTTACTTCCGCAGTCTGCCCCGCGATTGCGGCGAACTCCATGATCGCGAAGCTGACCTGGCCATATGCCGCGTTGAAGGCCATGAAGTCGGCGACGCTCACGCCCGTTTTCGCAGCGAGGTAATAAATGAGCACGTTGCCGAGAAGAGCCGTGAACGCCACGAGCGCCGGCAGCGCGCGCAGAACGGTGGGACGATTGTAGGCGAGCTCCGCATACTCGGAATAGGACCTGGCCCATCGGGCGAAAGCCCGCTTCTCGGCGCCGGCCAGCTTGATCTTCGGCACGCCGTTCAAAAGCGCGGTAACGAGGCCGGATAGCTTGGTGTTCTCCTGCTTGGCTTTCTGCTCGTAGCCCATGGTGGCATTCGTGACGAAAACCGTAAGCGCCGCCTGCACGGCGACGATGATGAACGCCGGAGCCGCCAACGCGGGCGCGAAGGTCGCGATCTGCACGATGTAGATGAGCGCGAACAGCGACGTGAGCCCCGACCCGAAAACAGCCGAGATCATCTTCTGAACCAGCAGGTAAACGCTGCCGATCCGGTTTGCCAGGTTGCCCGACGAGAACTGCTTGAAGAACGTCGCGGGCAACGAGAGCACACGTGAGAAGACCGCCGCCTCGGTGAGCACCTCCGCCTTCGTGGTCATGCTCGCGGTGACCAGGTTGCGGCAAATGGTCGTGAGCAAGCCGCACACCGTGGCTCCCAACAGCAACGCGGCCACGGGCCCGATCAGCCCGATCTGGCCCGAAGGCGCCACCAACCCGAAGGCGATCTTGTTCGCCCAGGCGGGCGCCAGCCCGACGAGCGTCACAAGCAGGGCCGCCGCAATGACGATTGCGTAGTCGTGGCGGTCGAACGTCCCGAAGATGAACGACACGAGATCGCGCGTCGTGAGCGGCTTGGCCGGCAGGGGTTTGTAGAACAGGAGGGCCTCTTCGCTGATGCGCTGCGCAACGGAGGCCGTCACCTTCGTCTTGCGCCCCGTCGAAGGATCCACGTAGCTATAGCCGGAAAGCCCCCGGGGCAGCAGGACAACGGGCTGGCCCGTGTCGAGATGCGCGAGCATCACGCCGTATGTCTGCCGATGCCAGCGCTTTCCCAGGCGCACCGCGCGCCGCATGGTCGACGAGGGGCGGCAGAACCAATCCAAGCGCTCGTCGGGGTCGTCTACGTCATCGGGGACGGCGCCGGGCTCGACTCCCAGGTATTCCAGGCAGATCATCGCCGCCTTGTCGACTTGCCGCTCGTCATCGGCGAACGAGGAGCGCTGCTTCGAGCCTGACACGCTGCGGGCCAGCTGCATGTAGGCCCTGTCTTCCATGGCGTCATTCAGCTTCGCCCGGGCCTCGATTTGAGATTCCATCCAGCTACTCATTGCGCACCAGCTCCGCATAGGCGCCGTTTCGAGCTATGAGCTCGGCATGGGTTCCGCGCTCGACAACCTTGCCGTCGTCGAGCACGATGATCTCGTCGCAGTCGCGGATGGTGGAAAGGCGGTGCGCCACCACGATGCACGTGGCGCCGCGGTCGCGGATGCGCCGGATGACCTCGGCTTCGGTTTGAGCGTCAAGCGCGCTCGTAGCCTCGTCCAAGATGATGATGGAAGGGTCGACCGTAAGCGCCCGCGCGATTTCCATACGCTGCAGCTGGCCTCCCGAGAAGTTGCGGCCGCGCGGCGCGACCATCGACTGGTATCCGCCCTCGCGCGCTGCGATGTCCTGGTGGATTCCCGCATCGCGGCAAGCGAGAATCACCTCGAAGTCCGCGATTGACGGATCCCACAGCGTGACGTTGTCGAACACCGTGTCGTTGAAAGTGACGATATCCTGGTCGACGACGGACAACGACCCGCGCAGAAGGGGGCGCGGAAGGCGGCCCAGGGGAACCCCGTCGAACTCCACCGACCCCGACCATGGCTCGTAAAGCCCCGACACGAGCTTCGCGATGGTGGATTTGCCGCTTCCCGACCCGCCCACGAGGGCGACCCACTGACCGGGCTCCAAGTGCAGGTCGAAGCCCTCGATGAGCGGCGGCTCGAGCGGCGAGTAGCCGAACGTGAGGCCTTTCAGGTCCACGCGGCCGCTCAACCTCTCGCAGCCGAGGCCTTCCGCCTCGGGCGCTTCCTCGGCATCCTCCGCAACGTCGGTCGGGTAGCGCATGACGTCCTCGATGCGCTCCATCTGCGTCTGCATTTCCTGCACCGTCTGGCCAAGGTCGATCATCTGGTTCATCGGCGTCATGAACGCGGTGAGGAAACCCGTGAACGCCAGCAAGGCGCCTGGCGTGAAATCGCCCTTCACGATGAGCCAGATTCCCAACACCAGCACGATGATGTTGGCAAGCTTCGTGATCGCCTGGGGTATCGTGCCCAAGTACTCGTTGACCAGGGTCTTGTGGGCTGCGGTTTCATAATTGGCTGCCTGGTAGCCCGACCATCGGTTGAAAAAGGTTGCTTCAGCACCTGCGGCCTTTATGGTTTCGATCATCTCCATGCCGTTGACCGTCGTGGAATACAGCTTGCCTGACTCGTTTGCGTAAGCGCGCGCGTAATTGATGCGCTTGTTCGACACGTAACGCGCTACGAGGGCGCTGGCTACGATAGACAACACGCCCACGGCGGTCAGGGGAATGCTGTAGTTCAGCATGATGACCAGATAGAGCACCAGCAGGACGGCGTTTATCAGGACGGGCGCCAGCTGCCCGACGAGCGTGGCCGCCACCCTCTCGTTGTCGGATTGGCGCATTTGCAGGTCGCCGACCATCCGCTGCGCGTAGAAGCCGACAGGCAACCGCAACAGGTGGTTCATGAAGCGCGCAGACGACACGACGGCCGACTTGCCCTGGATGCTCATCAGGTAGTGGGCGTTAAGCACCGAGGCGGCTCCTGACACGAGTGCAAGCACGAGCATGATCAATGCCAGGCTGTCTATCCACTGCGGGCTCTCGCCGCTTAGGATGCGGTCCATGAACACCTGGCCGAGCGACGTGGTCGCTATCGCCACGACCGAGACGATGGCGGCGGTCAGCATGATGAACGTGATGTCGGACTTGAGCCCGGAAAGCCGCTTGAGCGCGAACCGCAGGGTGTCCGGTTTCTCTCCGCCCGGCTCGAAGGCGTCTGTTTTCTGGAGCAGCAGGGCGGTCCCGTCGTAGGACTCTTCGAATTCCGCCAGAGTGACCTTGGTTTGCCCGTGTGCGGGATCGTTGAGGTGCACGTGGTTTCCCTCGAAACCGGCTACCACGACGAAATCGCCTTGCTTCCAAAGCGCAATGCAAGGCAGTTCTTCCCTATTCGCAAGATCGGCCGCGCTGATTTGCTCGGACTCGGCGGTCAGGCCGTACGCACGCGCAGCCCGAAGCACGTTTTCGACCTTCACGCCGTCGCGCGACACTCCGCAATCCGCCCGTAGCTTCTCGAGCGGAACCCAGCGGCCGTGATATGCCAGTATCATGGCGAGGCAGGCGGCGCCGCATTCCAGCGCCTCCATCTGCATGACCTGCGGGACTTTTACGACTCCCCTAGCCACGGCTGACTGGCCTCCCTGCCGTTGCGCAAATCATGGCGCTTAGCTCCCGAGCACCAAGCGTATCGGCGCGAGCCTTTCCACCGTGATCTGCACGGAAAGCGGCACGCCTTCGGGCAGCTTGGACGTATCGCCCTCGAAGGTTACCGGATAGGCCCAGTCATCCTTCATCATCGCTTCAGCCAGGTAATCGCCTGGCGCAATCTCGCCCGCTTCGGAGCGCGAGACCGGCAAGGTCGAGATTTTGCTGACTTCAAGGGTCACGCCTTCGATGCCAAGAGTCCCGCCATCGATGTCGGCTTTATCGCCCACATGCATCTTCACGATATCCTCTTCGGAGAGAAAGCACATCGCCTGCCCATGTACGACGGCGGCCGTTGCGGGCACCCGAGTGGCGATAGTCCCGAAAACGGCCCAGGCCAGAAGGCCCGCAAGCAGCACGGCAAAGGCGGCGAATGCCACCCATGCGCTCGGCGGGGTGACGCGCACGCTCTTCTCAAGCTCGTCTGCGCTATGCATAGTGCCTGAAACCTCCTCTGATGCTCTTTTGGGCTATTGTACCGCGCGACTCTGCGCAAGGGGGTTCCAAAGCGTCACCCCTGGCTGCTCCATCCCGCGCGCATATGTTGATATATGATGAGTAGCAGGACGTTCCTGAGTCGGATGAGTAGCAGGACGTTCCTGATACTCATTTTCCGCAATGTGGTACAACTCGGAAGACGCCCGATAAATGAGTATCAGGAACGTCCTGCTACTCATCCTGCTACTCATCCTAGGGAGGTTTTCATGGCTGACGAGAACGAGGCATTGACGATGGAAGAGGGCAAGCTGTTCCACGACGGGTTCGTGAAGGGAATTGCGGAGTACGTCAAGAAGTGCCCGACGCCTCAGACGATCGCCATCAAAGGCGACTGGGGCACGGGGAAAACCTCGCTCATCAACCTCGTAGAGGAGCAGCTCCGCGCGGAAACCGAACCGGCAGAGGGCGACAATCCGGACGCGAAGAAGTACTGTGACGACATCATCACCGTGGCAATCGTCGACGTCTGGCAGCAATCCGTCGCGAATCCCAACGCCAACCCGTACCAGCATCTTGTGGCCGAATTGGCGGAAAAGCTGCAGGGAAGCAAGATGGACATGATGGAGAAGGTTTCCGAATTCACCTCCATCGCATCGAAGATAGTGGGCGCAGCCCTCGCCAACGCGGCTGAGGAATCCAAAGACAGCGACTCCGTGCTTAACTGGTTTGCGGCCGAAGACGATTCAGGGTCAGATGAGACCTTCTCGCGCGCCAAGTACAAAGAGGAATTCCAATCCAAGTTTTCCGATGCGCTGGGGGAAATCGCCCAGGAATTCGGCAAGCCGGAAGACTCCCGGATCGTCGTGTTCGTCGATGGCCTGGACCACATCAGCCCGGAAGCCGCCGTCGACCTCATGGAGCATATCAAGGTTTACCTGGAATGCCCTCGCTGCGTTTTCGTGCTCGCGGCTGACGAGAAGGTCGTATTCGACGGAGTGCGCAAGAAGTTCGGCGACAAGGTCGGCGGAAGGCGCATGAAGATGCTGTTCGACAAGCTCGTCCAAGTGCCGCTGTCCATTCCAGAAAGCGCATACAACATGGACGCGCTCATAAAGAAGCTCCTGAAAGACAAGCAAGGGCTCTCAGGCGAATTCGCAGATGTGGTCAGCACCTTGGTCAAAGAGCCCGTCCCGCGCAACATAGCGCGCTACATCAGCGCCACGGACCTTTACCGCAGCATCTTCGGCGGAACGCAGGGCGTGGAGGACAGCTCGCTCGCAATGCTGTTCGCCGCCGTCATACTGAAAACCGAAAGCGCACAAGGGTTCAACGCGATTGCCGAGTGTGCCCGAGGCGAAGATGCGCAATTCGTCGAGAACCTGAAAACAGCGCTGGGCTCCTTGAGTCTCGACAGCGGGGTTGATTGGGCGATGATTCCCGCCCTGTGGCGTGGCGGAGAAGGCGTCGACGGGGATGCCGCGAAAAGGAGCACGTTCCTCTTCTGGGTTCAAAAGCTGAAGTGAGGATGAGTAGCAGGACGTTCCTGATACTCATTTTCCGAAATGAGTATCAGGAACGTCCTGCTACTCATCCTCATCCGGAATGTTGAAGATGAAAAAGCTGTTCACAATCGACGATTTCATGATTGCCTTCGTCTCGGCGCTGGGCTATGGCTTTGGCGAAAGAATCCCGAGGCTTTTCGGCTGGCCGGATCTTGCATGCATGGGCGCAAGCCTTGTCGTGGGCATCGCAATCGAAGCGATCATGAACAAGATCGTTTTCAGCAAAGCCGTTCAAACGAGGCCGCTCAGCCGGTTTTTCATATACGGCGCGTTCGTCCTTGGCTTCGTGGCGGCGCATCACGTTTCCATGGCATGGATGGGCGTGTCGATGGTCGACTACCTGCTGCAGCAGTTCGCCACCGTCGTCGGCATTCCCATTTTGGGCTTCGTGGTGACGATGCTCATCCGCGCATATCGCGCTTGGAAGATCCGCGAGCGGTATGGGGACGGCAGCGAGGGCTACGTTTTCGACGTGAACAAAGAGGATATAGAAGAGCTGAACCAGGCCAACCAGCTTGTCGACGGCGAATACGATGCCGATTGCGCGGTGAAGACGCGGACCGGCGTGTATGTCGGGGAAAGGCAAGGTGGCACCATCTCGTATTTGGGAGTCCCCTACGCAAAGCCCCCTGTTGGCGAGCTCAGGTGGAAAGCGCCCGAACCGCTTCCCGCGTCGGACGCCGTGTTCGCGGCAAGGCATTTCGGCGCTTCGGCCATACAGGTCGAGCATGCGGGCTTGGCCTTGAAGGAGCATCGGCAAAGCGAAGACTGCCTGAGCCTGAACATATGCGTCGCAGATGAGGAAGCGGAACAGAAGAAGCCGGTTCTCGTCTTGTTCCACCACGGGGACTTCACGTATGGGGGATCTGCCGACCCCCTGCTGTACGGCAGCGGCTTTGTGGGCAACCACCCGGACATCGTGTTCGTCAGCTTCAACTACCGCCTCGGCGTCTTCGGGTTCGTCGATTTCTCGGAAGTTCCCGGCGGCAAGGACTATCCGGACGCCTTGAACCTCGGACTGCTCGACCAGGTCGCGGCGCTGACGTGGATAAATGAGAACATTTCCGCCTTCGGAGGCGACCCCGACCGGGTCACGGTAGTCGGTTTCGAATCCGGGGCGATTTCCATCAGCCTGCTCGCAGCCTGCGACCAGGCAAAGGGCCTGTTCCAAAAGGCCTTCGTGTTCTTCGGCAGCCCGGCGCTGGCGTTTGACACGCCAACGGCATCCAGGGCGCTGGCAAGGAGCCTGCTCGAGGAAACGCAGACTGCGACTATGGAAGGGCTCCTACAGCTGAAAACGGAATCCTTGAAGGACGCATCGCAGAAGCTTTGGCTGAATATGTGCGGACCGACATGCGATGGAGCGCTGATTCCCGCCGACGTGGACCGCGCTTACCAGGACGGAGCCGCGTCGGGCATCGAGTTCATCATGGGGTTCCCCGGCAACGAGATGCAGGTATACCGGTCGTTTGTCGGCAAGCGGAACTACGAGGATTTCGTATCGGGGAAAATGGCCGAGATGCAAAACCATGTCGACGAATCCGTCGCCAGCGCCTTGCAGGAATACATCGACGCCCAGGCGTCGGCGTCAACCGAACTCGAGGCGAAATCGGAGCTCATCGAGCAGTGGGCCGCCCTGGGCATCTACCGCAGCGCGTCAAAGCTTCACGAGGGCGGCAATAGCGTTCACCTCATGTTCTGGGACGAGAAGCCGTTAATCGAGAAACTGGGCTCGGGGACCATCGATGTTGCGGCAGCGCTGCTCGGAAACACCGAATCGCTGCAGATGTACGGCAACGTGATGAACGAGGATTTGTCCGAGGTGCTACAAAGCCTTTTGCAGAAATTCGTGAACGGCGATGCCCTGCAGCTGTACCCCAATGAAATCAAGGGAGTCGATTCCTTTGATTGGAAGCCGTTTCCCCAGGCACTCGTCGTTGCAGATGGCGACATCAACCTCGTTGCGTACCCGAACGAGGAAGCGCTGTGGTCGGCTATGCAGGGATGAGCGCCAGGGTGAGTACCAGGACTGCCCTGAGCCGGATGAGTAGCAGGACGTTCCTGATACTCATTTACCGGGTGTCTTCCGAGTTG
>JAFUCC010000043.1 GCA_017459925.1 Eggerthellaceae bacterium | reverse complement strand
TTCAAATTGAAGAAACGCTTCGACGCAAAGACGGGATTTTAACAAATTTGAACATCTTCCCTGGGGTGATGTTCAATCCTCCGCCTTCCCTGGGGTGATGTTCAACGGCCCCCGGGCTCCTTTTCAAAAAATGCGAAACGCGCCGAACGGTGACGAATCGGGCGCAGTCGAAGATTATATCTAGCCAAGAATGAATAGAGCCGCTAAACTGATGCTTCGAACAGTTCGAACCGCGAGGGAGCTATGAGAGACGGACACGGTCGGGTTATCGACTACCTGCGCATTTCGCTGACGGACCGGTGCAACTTCCGGTGCATCTACTGCATGCCCGAAAGCGGCGTGCAGCAGATGGGTCACGACGAGATCCTGCGCATCGAGGAAATCGAGGCCATCGCGCGCGTCGCAACGGGCATCGGCATCCGCAGCGTGCGCCTGACGGGCGGCGAGCCGCTCGTGCGCAAGGGCGTGGTCGACTTGGTGGCGGCGCTGAACGACATGCCCGGCATCGTCAACGTTTCCATGACCACCAACGGCGTCCTTCTGCCGGAAATGGCCAGCGACCTGAAGGCAGCGGGCCTTTCGCGTGTGAACATCTCGCTTGATACGCTCGATGCCGACCAGTTCGCCGACATCACGCGTGTTGGCAAGATCGAATCCACGCTAAAGGGCATCGAGGCAGCACTGGAAGCCGGCTTCAACCCCGTGAAGATCAACGCCGTCACGGTGCGGCGCCTGAACCAGGATTACCTCGAGTTCGCGAAGCTTTCCATCGACCGTCCGCTGCACGTGCGCTTCATCGAGTACATGCCCGTGGGCGAATCGACCGGCTCCGATGGGTCCGGTTGGGACCGTACCGACGTCATCCCGAGCGAAGAGCTGCTCGAGATCATCAACGACCGTGCCATCGCCGAAGGCATGCCCGCGCTCGAGCCGCTCGACGGCGAGCACAAGCCCCTCGGCTGGGGGCCTGCGCGTTACTTCGAATTCCCCGGGGCGCTCGGCACGGTCGGGTTCATCTCGCCGCTGTCGCGCCATTTCTGCAGCGAGTGCAACCGCCTGCGCCTGACGGCTGACGGCAAGCTGCGCCCGTGCCTGTTCTCCGACCGCGAGATCGACGTGCGCGCCGCGCTGCGCGAGGGTGGGGAAGAGGCCGTTCACAACGCCTTCCTGGAAGCCCTGAACCTGAAGCCCGACGAGCACCACGACAAGGTCGGCACCGAACGCAACATGTCCCAAATCGGAGGCTGATTAAAAATGCAGCGCGTGGGGCGGGGGATGGCCTCGCGCGCAGTTCCGCACGACTTGAACAGCCCAGTGGGCTGTTCAACAAAGCAGGACTGTCTGAGCACGAGGCCATCCCCCGCCCCACGCGCGACCGACTGGATTGGAGCAGCAATGTCTGACGAGCAGAAACTCACGCATATCGACGAGAAGGGCGACGTGCGCATGGTCGACGTGTCGGCCAAGCCCGATACCGAGCGCATCGCGGTGGCCGAGGGCTTCATCGCCATGCACCAGGAAACGCTCGACCTCATCGTCGAGGGCAAGGCCGCGAAGGGCGACGTGCTGGCATGCGCGCGCGTGGCGGGCGTCATGGCGGCCAAGCAGACGTCGAGCCTCATTCCGATGTGCCATCCTCTGAACATCACGAAGGCCAAGGTGGAATGCGAGCCCGTGCAAGCGGGCCAGCGCGAAGACGGCCGCGTGGGCATTCACATCACCACGACGTGCGGCGTCACCGGCAAGACGGGCATCGAGATGGAAGCCCTCACCGCCGCCAGTGTCGCATGCCTGACGGTGTACGACATGTGCAAGGCCGTCGACCGCGGCATGGAGATCATGGACGTGCGCCTGCTGAAGAAAGACGGCGGCAAGACCGGCCTGTGGCTTCGCGAGGATTAGCCATCCCGAATGAGTAGCAGGACTGTCCTCTGACTCATTCTTGGCAATGTCATCGTGCTTCGGTAGCCTGGACTCCGAATGAGTCGGAGGACAGTCCTGCTACTCATTCGGCAAAGAGCGGCGGCTATTGGAGAAAAGGAACCTTCATGTCAAAACCCCAAATCAAAATGGGCGCGACCATTTCCAACTACCATCAGGTGAAGTTCGCCCCCAGCGCAATGCTCTCCCCGCAATCGACGGTGTGCGGTGACGTGTTCCTCGGCGCCGAGTCGTCGGTGTTCGCCGGCTCTCAGATCCGCGGCGATTGCGAACCCATTTACGTGGGCGCGAAGACGTGCATCCAGGAGAACTCGTGCTTGCATGTCAGCGTGGGAAGCAAGCTCACCGTGGGCGACCATGTCACCGTGGGGCACAACGTCGTGCTGCACGGCTGCACCATCGAGGACAACGTGCTCGTCGGCATGGGCTCCGTCATCATGGACGACGTCGTCATCGGGCGCGATTGCGTCATCGGCGCGGGGTCGCTCATCACGCAGGGCAAAGTCTTCGAGCCGCGAAGCCTCATCATGGGAAGCCCCGCCAAGTTCGTGCGCGAGCTTACCGACGAGGAAATCGAGATGTGGGTCACGGTGGCCGCCGATGCCTACGTGGAAGTGGCGCGCAAGATGCTCGCGGACGGCCTCATGGTGAACCCGCCCGCCGGCGCCAACATCTGGCCTGTGCTACGTCCGCTCGACGACATGGCAACCGGCATGATGATCGGCGGCCTATTCTAAATGAGCAGCAAAATGAGTAGCAGGACGTTCCTGATACTCATTTTGCCGAACGTCTTCCGAGTTGTACCGTATTGCGGAAAATGAGTATCAGGAACGTCCTGCTACTCATTTTGCTACTCATTGCGAAGAATGTAGAACCTGCGCATTTCCAATTGATGTGGTACTATGTGCAAGCTAAATCAAGCGAGGGCACGCCCCTCCACCTGGTTCGGCGCCGACACGGCAGCTGATGGGTTCGCGAATAGAAGGTTTTCCGGGCATACGTGCCCGATGTTCGCAGCCCGCCGCCGTGCGGGTTTTTTGTTGGAATGTGTCGACGTGGCCTGGTCACTTTGACACGTAGGAAGCACGTAGAGAGTAGGTGAGCGCGATAGCAGCTCAGGAGCCCAGGCTCAACGAACAGATCACCGTGCGCGAGTGCCGGCTGATCGGCTATGACGGCAACCAGATGGGCATTTACCCCACCGTTCAGGCTCGCCGCATCGCCGAGGACGAGGGCCTCGACCTGGTCGAAATCGCCCCGAACGCCGATCCGCCCGTCTGCCGCATCATGGACTACGGCAAGTACAAGTACGATCAGGCGATCAAAGCCAAGCAAGCTCGCAAGAACCAAAGCAAGATCGAGACCAAGGAAATGAAGTTCCGCCCGAAGATCGACGTGGGCGACTACAACACCAAGAAGAAGCACGTGCTGCGCTTCCTCGACGCTGGCAACAAGGTCAAGATCACCATCATGTTCAGGGGCCGCGAAATGTCGCACCCCGACCAGGGTTTGTCTATCCTCGAGAAACTCGCTGACGACCTGAAGGACGTGGCGGTTATCGAGAGCGCACCGAAGATGGAAGGCCGCAACATGCACATGCTGATTGCCCCGCTTCCGGCTTCGGCGAAAAAGAAGAAGGAATCAGAGTCGAAAGACGACGAAGGAAAGGACGAGTAAATGCCCAAGATGAAGACGCATCGCGGTTCCGCCAAGCGTTTCCGCGTCACCGGATCCGGCAAGATCATGCGCGCCAAGGCCTACAAGAGCCACATCCTCACGAAGAAGAGCCCGAAGCGCAAGCGCAACTTCCGCAAGGAAACCGAGCTGGCCAAGGCCGACAACAAGGTCGTCGCCCGCAACCTCGGCCTTCGCTAATCGTCACCCATTGAAGTTGCTTGTCGCAGCTTACGTTCTAAGGAGAAAGAAATGGCTCGTGTAAAGCGTTCCGTTAACGCCCGCAAGAAGCGCCGCACCGTCCTCGACCGCGCGAAGGGTTACTATGGCGCGAAGTCGCGCACGTATACCAAGGCCAAGGAGCAGGTCCAGCATTCGCTGCAGTACCAGTACCGCGATCGCCGCAACAAGAAGCGCGAGATCCGCAAGCTCTGGATCACCCGCATCAACGCCGGCGCCCGTCAGAACGGCATGTCCTACTCGGTGTTCATGAACGGCCTGAAGCAGGCTGGCGTCGAGCTCGACCGCAAGGTGCTGTCCGACATGGCCATCAACGACCCGGCTGCGTTCGCCCAGCTGGTCGAGATCGCCCGCAAGGCCCTCGCGTAACGCGTCATCGACATAGTGCGCATCTGAAAGCTCCTTTACGGAGCTTTCTTTTTTGGAAAGGGGAACGCTTCAGGCGGCTGACCAGGACCTGGGGATTCCACGCAGTAGGGGATGACTATGGCGTGGGTTGTTCGAAGCGTTCCCCGCGTTTTCATGGTAACGGGAAAGCGGCAATCGGCTGGAAGAACGCGCGTTTTCGCCGGTTTCCAGGGAAAAGCTGACGGAAACGCCTCGAAACGTTAACGGCCATTTACGTTTCGGGAGAATCGAGCGGTATTGTTCACGCCGTCTTCATAATTGAGCTTGAACGCATCCCGATTTGAACATCATCCCAGGGGTAACGTTCAATTTCCTACCGAAGCAGGAAATTGAACGTTACCCCTGGGATGATGTTCAAATCGGGATGCGTTCAACCTGAGTGCTAGCGAGGCTCGAGGAAGCTGACGGTTTCGACGTGGTACGTTTGGGGGAACATGTCGACCGGCGTGGCGGATGCGAGCGCATATCCGCTCTGCTCGAATCGTGCGATGTCGCGTGCCCAGGTTACGGGGTCGCAGCTGACGTAGGCCACGCGCTGTGGTCGTGCCTCGGCGATGTCGCCTATGACGCTTTCGGCTAAGCCTGCACGCGGCGGATCGACGACCAGCGCGTCCAGTTCTCCCAAGTCGGCGAGCTCGCGGGCGGCGTCTCCGCCTACCACGTCGAGATCAGCCCCGTTGTTCTCGGCGTTGAAACGCAAGTCGCGCACCGAGGAGCCCGCTGCCTCAACTGCTATGACATCAGCGCCTGCCAGCGCGAGTGGCACTGAGAACGTGCCGCCGCCTGCATACAGATCGGCCACATAGGCGCCTTCCAAATCGCCGAGCCCCTGCATCACCAATTCGACGAGCTTGCCGGCCTGTGCCGTGTTCACCTGGAAGAACGACGGTGCCTGTGTCGAGAATTCCACATCGCCGATGCGCTCGCGCCAGTACCCGCGACCGTCGAGGATTTCGACGCCTTTTATCTTGCGCGCCTTGCCCGGGTCGGCAAGCACGCGAACGACGCTCGTGGTCTTGCAAGCAGTCGAAAGCGTCTTGGCGAACAGCCCGCGCGGGAACGACCCTGGCTTGGTCCACAACGCCACTTCCAGCTCGCCCGTTGCCAGGCTGTGGCGCACGCCCACGCGGAAGATTCCCAGGTCTTGGTTTCCCTGCGCGTAGCGGATGGCGCCTTGCAACGCCTTCGGGGCGCGTTCGATCTGCTTGTGGGCGAGGTGCGACGATTCGGCGGGCACGAGCTCGTTGGTGCCCTCGCGGTAGAAGCCCAGCACAAATCTGCCGTCTTTGTCAGTGCCCGTACCGAGTTCCAGCTTGTTGCGGTAGTTCCACGCGCGCTTGCTGCCAACGCATGCCGCCACCACGGCTTGCGCGCGTTCCTCGTCGAAATGCGCCGTATGCACGAGCGCGCCCACCACATTGTTCCTCTTGGCGGAAAGCTGCGCGTCGTAGGCGAGATGCTGCCAGGGCGCCGTGCCGCATACCTGGTCGATGGGCGATTCAGGTTGCACGCGCTGCGGGGAAGGCTCCGCCAGTCCGGCAATTGTCGCGCGGGCGAAGGACCCCTTGTCCTCGACGATTTCGACTTCGGCGACATCGCCCGGCGCTCCGCCTTCCACGAAGACGGCCTTCCCATCGGGAAGGTGCCCGATGGCGTCGGCCCCATAGGCCATGCGCTCGATTTCAACGGTGTGTTTCATGAAGCTGTGAATCCTTCATCAACCCTTAAATAACCTGTTCATCATAGCGTATAATCACTCAAGTCGCGTCCCCGTGGCACAGCTGGATAGCGCGTCTGCCTCCGGAGCAGAAGGCCGTGGGTTCGAATCCCGCCGGGGACACCATAAAGACCAGGTAGGAAGGCTATAATCAAACGTCTTCCTACCTTATTGCCTATCTATGGTGTAAATCTGGTGTAAATCGATTGATTCTCGTTGAGTGTATTTGACATCAGTTAAGCCTTCTTTTCGGGGAGCATCTCGTCGATAAAGCCAGCTGAAGCGAATACGTTTTCCTCAACCTCGTGGGCATACACACGTAGCAACATATCTGGCGTTGACCATCCGCCCAAAGCCTGGGCGGTTTTAATGTCAATCGGATTCTTTTTGTCAGCGATTCTCAAGGTGAAATACGTGTGGCGAAGTTCGTGTGGTTTTAGTCCAGTATAGTGGCGATTCAGTATTGGCCGTTGGTAGCTCCTTGAATAGCGGCGGCCCTTTTCATCGCAAGGCCATCCTTCGTCGTCTCTCCATTCAATGATGCAACCATCATATTCGTCAGCAACTTCACCAATTGTTAGCTGGATAATGCGGCGTCCATCTTCGTCAGCCCAATAACCCAGTCCTTGGCTAACGCTCCATTGACGGAACCAAGCACCAAATTTGTTCGGGTCATACCATGTACCAACTGCGTTTGTAAAGACAGGTGTTTCATCGTTGAATGGAAGTTCATTTGTTTTGAGGTATTGCTCTTGAACGTCTCTCCACCTGAGCAAGTAATCGCGTAAAACATTATCGACCGGAACTACATGCGTGCTACTGGTCTTTGTTTCGTGAACATCACCCTCTTTGGTTAGTTGCTGCTTTATCTCCAGATAAGGCTTATTTCCATCCAAATGAACAAAGGGCCATTGAAGACCAAGGATTTCTCCGCGCCTTAAACCGGTACACATGGCTGTGAGTACAGCACCTTCGCGAGCGTTGGGTTCGTTTTCCAGCAGTTTGGAAAGCGCCCCAACGAAGACCTCTTTAGTCAAGGGCTTGCGATTTGGCTCAGGCTTCAAAGGTACATCGCTGTCCTCAAGATCGTTCAGGGGATTGTAGCCGATGACTCGAACCTTAACCGCATAGCGCATGATTCGCCCGATTAGCTTATGGCACTTATAAAGAGTTGTTGCACCGACGCCCATTTCGCGCAATTCGTCATACAGCTTCAGGATATCGCCGCCGCTTATGTCGACAACCCTCATCTGGATGAACCATTTCACACGCAATACTACGCGCTCTGTTGTCCTGAGCGCCGTTTTGCTAGCCTCTTTAAGAGGCTTCTTAGTTCTTCTGTTAACACCATTCTTTTCTTGGCGAGAGATGAACTCGTTTGAAAGCTCGACAAAGGTGATTTTATCGGCATCTGAGCGAGGCCCCCTTTCGGCCTCGGCTCGCATTTCTTCGATACGTCGTTCAGCTTGTCGGCGCGTACCAAGGAAGCGTTCCTTTTTACGAATGTATTTGGCCGGAGTTTTCCATCGAGCGTATCGCGCCTTTTGCTCATCGGTGGCATCTTTGTACGCAAGCCTCGGGTAAATGTTCTTTCCATGCTCATCGATAGCTAGCGCGTTTTGTGGGATTGCGCTCGGTGATTCATATACGATCCCAGTAGCTGGATCTTTGCCGCAACTAAGCTCGAGTAAATACTTTTTGCCCCTCTCGATTTCGGTGATTGTACCTCGACCAAAAAGCTTAGCCATTACTGATCTCCTAAGAAAACATCCTTGGGGTTATACCGCGGCAATTAAAATATATGGATTCGTCTGGATTCCTTGAACGCCATTTTCTGCATGCTTCCGAGCAAAACTGTCGTTTGTTTCCTCGTTCTCCAGATATCACCATCGGCGTGTTGCAGGCCCTGCAAGTGTCGATTCGGGTATGGGCAAACTTGTGGCATAACGCCATCCAGACAGCCGACAAACCATCTGTAGCTCGATAGCTGAGTATTCCATTGTCAAGCGCTACAACAACATTCAAGTTGATATTGCAAAGCATATCAAGCAGCTCGCCAGCGATTTGCTGAACAGGTTTGCTGTAGCTTTTATCATGATTTGCCGGAGGAGTATGAAGCGTCAGCGCATACCGCCCGACGTCTTCGCAACTCACCTCAATAGCTCCACGTGGAAATAAATCGGGAATAGTGGCCAAAGGATTAACTGTGTCGCATGATCCGGCGGTGTTTACAATCGTTAGAGCCTCATAATCGCAATCACTATACGGTGTGCCATGAAGCCTTTTGTCAATATGGTATGCGTACACCATCCCAGTGAAAGGGATTTTCACAGATATTGGAACTTCAACAGTTAACTCATTTATACAGTCGCCGTACAAATCTCCCCATTCGAAGGACAACTCACTCCTATCAACAGGTATTTCACCTGTCCAAATACCACGGAGGCCTATCGCAGCTTTAATCAGCGATTGGAGCCCCTTGAAATCTCCTATGGTCAAATATGAGCTCGTGTTAGCTCGGACAGAGCCGTTGGCGACATCATGTATCGGCATCGCCCGAAACACGTCGTATTTTTGATTAAAAAGCTCCGCCTGCTCAAGACTCTCGATTTCGCTCAGCTCCACGAGCAATTCTTGCCCAATTGGCTGAAGCTCCGATTCCCAGTAGGAATTTAACTTATGAACCCACATTTCTTGAGGGAATGGCTTTTTCAAACCTGCTCCAAAGAATTAAATCGCTGAAAAGTACTGACCGCCTAAAAAACGTTTAATCAAGACATTTTGGATTGTAGTTCAATCGAGATGCACATACAAACAAAACGGAAGGGAGAAGGAACATGCTCAATCCAAGCATCGGCGCATCGACGTTTGAATACTTGTCAGCGACGTATGGAGCAACCATGACCCTGAAGCAATTCGCGCTCGAGACACATCGAAGCGAAAGTAATCTGCGTAAAAAAATGAGCGAAGGTGAGATTCCGGGAATCCAAATCGGAACTCGATGGGTTATCGCGACAACCAAGGCAGCAAAAATCATCGACGGAAATGAAGGGGCATTCGTATGAGTTTGAATTCTTGTTTAGTCAGAAAAGAAGAAGGCCACCGGGATTTTGCTGATCCGGGCTTCCAACAACGCGAGCGGCAATTTGGATGGTGCCAGCTTGGCGATGAGCCTCCAGCTCAATCTGAATCCGAAGCGTTACAAGTGAAGCCAGCAATCGGCGGTTTCATTAAGCTCGATTACGGTATCGTAAAAGCGCTTGGGTTGAATCCAGCTATTTTCTTAGGCCGGCTTGACTATTTGCTCGAAATCTCAAAGGGCAAAAGAAAGCATGAGCAGTATGGGCGAACGTGGGTTTGGAATTCATATCAACAGTTTAAGTCGGACCATTTCCCATTTTGGAGCACCAAGACAATTGAGCGCATTGTACAGCAGCTCGAAAACAGCGGCATAGTTTTATCGAGGCAATGGCGATCATCGAATCGAACGAAGCTATATAGCATAGATTACGATGCGCTCAGAGCAGTAGTCTCAGAATGTCAGGATCTTAGCAACAACGACAGTTTGTCCTAACCATGCCCTAAAAATGGCGTGGCCACAGCGCCAATTTGCCGTTACCAAGACGCCAATGCGTCTCAGTCGCTCAGGTCATTTTGACGAAATGCAATAACAAAGAACACAGCATAAACAACACATCTAGTTCCACATATTGAGGAGCTTATTGCCATGGTAAGTATTGAGCAGACAAGCCTTGATTACCTTTTCAAACGCGTGCAGGGTAAACATAAAACTGGCGACGTAATTCTGTGCGATGCGTGCGGTGAGCCGATTCGTGTGTGGAAGAAGATTCCAGGCCATGATTTTGTGGCGCCATGCTATGAGCCATGCAAATGCGAAAGAAGCCGTAAAACGACCGCGGATATTATGAGTAAACAAAATAAGCTTCGATCAGTTGGCCGGATTGGGGTTCTACTGAATAGTGGCGGCTTTTTTCACGAAGGGAATCAGGTTCGATCATCTTTTGTAGACTGGGAATTTGATTACTCACCAGATCCTGTTCAGTATGTACGTTCAGGAATTGGGGCCTTTCTTTCAGGAGGCCGGTCAAGCGGAAAATCTCCGACTTTGCAGCAAGCGCTAGCGCTTTTTTATTTATATGGCATCAAAGTTGCTTACTTCAAACACAAAGACCTTATCGAGCTATGCCAGTCCACGATGAGCTCAAATTCGAATGTGACAATGTCCCAAATAACAAATGCGCTTTCAACCTGTAAAGTAATTGCAATTGATGACTTTGCAGGTTGCTATTTGAGCGAATGGTCTGTGTGCAAAACACTCGACATCCTGAAAGATGCAGTGGAAAAGAAAACGCTGCTCTGTATTGCATCCAGACATGACGAGCGGACTTTAAGGACAGCGCTTAACAAATCAAAGAATTCCGCCGATGAAATCATCGAAATACTAGCGACATCAACCCGAAAATATATACCGCAGCGTTAGCAATCGAATGCTGATTTCTGTGAACAATAATTGTTTCATTACAGGTTTGTTCAACGACGGCCGTGCATGATATGATGCGCTTGAGAAAAGGAGGCTTGGATGAACGCAATCGAAGCAACATTGCTGCCATATCAGGGCGCCGAGCCCACTGTGGTTGACGATCCGGAAAAGCGTCTCCTTGCTAGAATCGCCTTAGCCGAGCGGGAGTTTGCGGAAGCAAAATGCTCGCCTGCCAGTGAAGTTGTGTCTGATCTATACGAAATCGCAAACCGTGCGTAGCGTCATCGTTTCCGAAACGGCCAGGGCTGAGCTTCGCCTTATTGCCGAGTATCTTTCTGTTTTCGGCCGAAATACAGTTATGTCGTTCGTTCGAGAGTTCGACAACAAAATCAAAATGCTCGAGGAGGGCGTGGTCGAGTTTCCGATTGTGCGGCATCCAGAACTTGCTGGGGCTGGTTATCACGTTGCCCTCGTCAAGAATTACCTCATGCTGTACCGGGTGAACGACATGAATGTTGTCCAGGTTGCGCACGTATTCCATCAGTCTCAGGATTATGCGGTCCTTGTGGAAGAGCTCAACTAAGCCGTTACCGTTCTTCTCGATAATCTAGTTCTTCATCTTGCCAATTGGACGAGTCGTCGCCCTTCGCATTCCTTGTTTTGCGCATGTTCACACGCAATCCACTCGATGCAAGGCGCGTCGGTTTCATGAAACACGCCACAACCGCGGGCGGTGGTGGCGGTTACGCTGCAGGCAGCTTCATGAAGCCGGTGCTTGTCTCCTTGCATCTGCGCGTGTCCCGTGTGCTTTCCGCGTCACAAGGCAGCCAAAGGGGCGGCCGAGAGACCAAGGAGGCTCACGATGAAGAAACTGAAGAAACGCGCAAACAAGGCAGCTGCCCGCTACCTCGAGCTTAAGGGCATGCGGATTCTCGATCGCAATTGGAAATGCGATGGGCTTGCAGGCAAGTTCGACCTCGTTGCAAACGACCACGGGGCTATCGTCTTCGTGACCGTGAGCACGGCAACGCTCATGACTGACCTGGGATTCCGCGAGGAGCCGATTTCCCGCGAGCAGGCTGAGCTGCTAGGAGCTGCGTGGCTTGCCGAGCACGCAGGCGAGCTTGACGCCGCCATCCAGGTGCGGTTCGACAGGATTGCGCTTCTCGTTCTAACTGACGACCGCGCAATGTTGAGGCACAACATCAACGTGTTCGGTTGCATGGAATCCTAGCTCTAGCGAGTTGCTCTGGGGCTCCCGAAGGGAGCCCCAGTTTCTGCGTTCCAACCGGGCCGTCTCGCGGGCATCGAGCCCTCTGCAACGGCCTTGTCTGCGAGCTTGCGCCCGCTGGTTTCCGCCCGTTGGGCGGGCGAGGTAATCCCCCAAGTCGCCCCGTAAACCACGCCTTCAAGAGCTCTCGCACAAATCCGCTTTGCTGGATTGGTGGAGAGCGCGCTTGCTTCTCGAAGGGAAGTTGACGGTGCGCCCGTCGGGGCTTCATCGGCAGTTAAGCCGATTGAAGGCGCGCCGCAATCGGCGGGCGATTACTGAACCGAGCTTGATAGGAGAGCGGACATGAAGGCGATGCTAGTACCCGTCGATGGGCTGCCAATCACCATCGAAGTCGAAGGGCTGGGCGGATTGCAAGCTGCCGTAGGCGGCTATATCGAGCCATGCAGCTGGATATTCGACGACAAGCCCGCTGTTTACGTCAACGAGGAAGGGAAGCTTGCATGCGAGCCGAACAGGGCTGTTTACGCAACTGCCGAGGACGCTCGGAACCTCAGCGCGCTAGGGGGTAACGTCGAGGAGGGATGTGTTCTCGACATCCTATACGGTGACTTCGTCTGCGTAGGATTCGACCCAAACACTGGCGAGAGCCGTGATATATCCGACAACGAGATAGCCAAAGTAAAGGAACGCTTCGGCACGCTCCAATCCGTCGAAAGCGGATGGATTGAGTCGCTGAGAATTCGCTTAGCGAGAAGAGCTAAAAGGAGGTGAAGCCAGGGGCGCGCCTCGTCTTCGAGGCGCGCCCTACAGTGCTCTGCTCAATTCAGGGGCTTTGCCCGAGGGGCCAGCCCTCGAATCACGCAGTTCCACGACGCCGCATCGCAAGGGTGATGGCACTTGCGCCGGCTGCAGCCACGATGGCGGCCGTTGCCCCGATCGGCGCGATGTCCGGCAACACTTCTTGCTCGGGTGCTGCGAGTGCTGACTCGTTGGCGGGAACGCTCTCTGCGAGGGGCGGCTCGGCATCGCTTCCGCTGACCGCAAGGGACGTGGCCTCGCCTGTGGCATATGTGCGCTCTGCAGCAGGAGCGGGTTCTTGCACGCCGCCTTCGAGCATGCCCGTGAGTGATGCCACTTCCGCGGGGGTTGACGCCATGGCCGCAGCCTGGCGCTGGGTCGGCGCCTCTGGGTTTCCCGCAGCGGGCTTTGTCAAGGCGTTTGCCGTGAAAGAGCCGAGGTCGAGTTGGGCGAGGATGAGATTCGCACGCGCTTTCGCCAGGCCCTCCCATGCGCTCTCCGAAGCGCTTCTTTTCGCTGTCAGGACTGCCGCGGCGAGATCTCGCGTGGCAGCCGCCTGCTTTGCCATGGCCGATGCGTTGGCGAAATCAATCTGCGCAGACTCCACGGCGGCGAAGACGGCGTCGAGCGCATCCACGCGTTCTTGCGCACATACGGCTGCGTCTGCAGCGGCCGCCTTCGCCTCCACCGCCTTGTCGTACGCGATCTGTGCCCCTGTCAGGCGCTCCTGGGCTTGCGCAAGCGCGCTGTCAGCGTCTTCGAGGGCGTCGAGTGCCTCTTCCCACGCGGCGAGACGCTCCGCTTCCAAGGCCCGCGCCTCGGAAAGCTCGGCCCGCGCGGACTCAACCTCTGCACGCGCATCGGCTAGGGCGTCGTCGACATGCGCCAACGAGTTCTCGGCGAGAGAGACGCCGGCCTCTGCAGCCTCGACGGCAGCTGCCGCTTCAGCCGCCGCAGTGGCAGCGGACTCGAGGGCGGATTGCGCCGATCCGAGAGCTTGGGAGCAATCGGCGCTGTAGGCCTCCGCACTGGCTACGGCCTGGCTTATTTCTTCCAGCTCGGTTTTTGCGGCGCCGAGCTTCTGGAGGGCGTCTTCGTAATCCCGTTGGGCCGAACCTGCGCGCATGGCCGAGATGTTCAATGATTTCACGGCTTCATTGTGCCGGGTTGCAGCAGATTTTGCATTCACCGACGCCGCTTCGGCGTCAGCTTCGGCTGCGGAGAAAGTCGAGGCCGCGGACTCGGCGATCGCCTTGGCCTGGTCGACGGCGTGCTGCGCGGCGGCGTACGCCGCAGGCGCATCCTCCTGCGCCTTCACGAACGCCGCCACCGCCTCCTCGAATTCGTCGACGGTCATCGCGCCGCTTTCGAACGAGGCCGCCGAGCCGAACGTCTGGGCGAACGTCGTCCAGCCGCGCATCGTGCCCCGGTAGCAAGTCGCGAAGCCCGTCGTCGTGAAGGAGGGGTTGATGATGTTGAAGTAGTGGCCGGCCTCGCTCGCGTCTCCGGTTGACTCGTATTCGGCTTTCTCCTCGTCATACCATTGCGTGAACGGATCCGATCCCCGGTTCCAGGCGACGTTCTCGCCGTTCATGCGGAACTGGAGCGCATGCGCCACTTCCGTGTCCGAGTAGTTGGCGTCGGCAGCGGCCATCGCGAGCAGCAGCGGGCTGACCTTGAACGGGCTGAGCCCGTTCGCCGCCCTCAGCGCGTTGCACTCCCTAATGGAGCTAGCCGCTGCCTGAAGACTCCGAAGAGAGGTCGCGTCCTTGTCGTCGCCAGCGACGGTGAGGCTTGCGTACCTGCTGTTGTCGAGGGCCGACAGGCCCTCGGAGCAGCCGATGTACTCGAGGAATCCGTACAGGCCTGATGCGAGCGTTTCGCTTGCCCGATCAGCCGCAGCCTTCGCGGCGTTCGCGGCGCTTTCAGCTGCGGATAGGGCGTCGTCCGCCTCGGCTTTCGCGCCCTCGGCGCTCGCGAGCTTTACCTCAGCTGCCTCCTTGGCAGCCGTGGTCTCGGAAAGCTCGGCTTCCCGATTGGCGACATCACGCTCCGCGGAATCCTTTGCGGCCAGGGCGGATGAAAGGGACTCCGCCTTGCCGTCGCAATCGGCCTGCAGCCAATCCGCCGTCGCGCGCTTGCCCGACGCCTCGGCCATCGCCGCCTCCAGCGCGAGCGTTGCGTTGTCGTATGTAGCCAAAGCAGCCGCGAAGGACGCCTCGGCAATCCCGAACTCCTCTTTGGCTTGGGAGGCGCGCTCTCGGGCGGCGGCCAAGGTGGTTCTGGCGTTTTCCACGGCTGCCCTCGCAGCGTCATGGCGCTCGGAATCCGTCATGGACTCAAGAGCAGAAAGTCGGCTCTCCGCTTCCGAGAGGGTAGTTTCGCGGATGGCCAGATCGGAGGAGGAGGCGGTATGCGCCGCTTCTGCCGAAGAAGCTTTAGCCGATGCCTTCGCTGAGGCTGCTGAGGCCGCGCTGTAGGCCGCATTTGCGGAGACCAGCATACCCTCCGCTTCAGCGAGCTCGGCGCCAGCGCTCTCGTTTAGTTTGCGCGCCGACTCGAGACCGTCGGCGGCGTCAGCAACGGAATCAGGTGCCGTCCCGGCGGCGATCGCCTCCGCATCATGCAATGCCATCTTTGCGCTTTCCAATGCTGATTCTGCTTTGGTGAGCTCCTCTTCTGCCTTGCCCGCTTCGGTCGCCGAAAGCTGTTCCTCGGCGGATGCTTCTGTGTATCGGTCCTGCCATTCCGCAACCTCCGATTCGGCGGCTGCGAGACGGTCGAGCGCTTCAGCCGCCGATGTCGGCGCACCGTTGCTGCCCGCGCCAAACGTGATCGACTCCTGATGCAGTGCATCCGGTGTCTCATCTGCGTTGGCGTACCCTGCGCTTACGAAGATCGTCGGCGCGATGAGCGCAGCGGAAAGCCCCGCCCTAATCGCCCTCTCTGCAACCGTGGGCTTGTGCCATCCAATGCAGGGTTGCTGTTCGTGGTTCATTTCCGATGTCGCGTGCTTCGCCATGGTGGTCTCCTATCAGCGCATGCGTGCCATGCGCGCGTATCGCCCCTACAGGGCTGGTTTCGCGGTATCGGCGTCCGTCGGGCCCTGGCGTCCGCCGTGTTGCAAGGCGCGTTGTTCTGCCCCGCAGGCAGATTGTTTCATCGAGCGGCGAATGGATATAGAGTTTTTGACCGAGTAAAATTCTCAATGCCGTCGTCGCAGGCCACATGGCAATAATGCTGTGTAAAATATGCAACTGTAGCAGTCGTTTTCTATGGACGGGAAGCTGGTGATGATGGTTTGACTCGGATTGCCAGAACTGCCGCTTACGCAGCGATCCTAGCCCTTGTCCTGCCCGCTTGCCTCGTCTCCTGCGCCGAGCCCGCGGCTTCTGGAGGGTCATCGGGGCCAGGCTCTTCTCCTCCGCCATCGTCCGCAGAGCAGGAATCGTTCAGCTCCGTGGCCGACGCCCCCGAAGCTGGATCCGATGCCGCGCAGTCGCCTGACGCGGCCCGACTTCAAGGGGAGTTGGAGTCTGCCGCTCTCGCGTCGGGCCTCGATGTCAGCATCGCCTATGCGAGCCTCGTCGACCCATCCGATCATTGCTCGGTGAGGGGAGGCGAGTCCCGCACCGCCGCATCGCTCATCAAGCTCGTCGTCCTCGCGGACGTTCTCGACCAGGCCGCTGCAGGTGCTCATCCCCTCAGCGAGCCCTGCGTAGTCCAAGCAGGCGACATCGTTGGCGGCTCGGGCGTCGTCCAGGGCATGGGGGCTGGCGCTTCTTTGACCATCGGGGAACTTGCAGGGCACATGATCTGCCAGAGCGACAACACCGCCGCGAACATCCTGATCGACTTGGAGGGGATGGACTCGGTCAACGCACAGGCGCGCAAGCTCCGCCTCGACGGCACCTCGCTGAACCGCAAGATGATGGACGAGGAGGCCATCGCGGCGGGCGTGGAGAACGCCATGAGCGCGAATGACGCTGCAACCTTGCTGCAAATGATTTACAACGGGAGGCTCGTGAATGAGGAGATGAGCGCTTTTGCGCTCGACCTTCTGCGCCAACAGCAAGTTCCAGGAGGCATAGAGCTGGGAATTCCAGATGGAGCCACAGTTGCCCACAAGACCGGGTCGTTGGCCAACGTCGAGAACGATGCGGCCATCGTTCTCGCCGCCAAGCCTTACGTCCTCGTCGTCATGGCATCTGGCGGTTCCGGGGAAGCGAAGCGGTTTGCCGCCGATGTATCAGAAATCGCATGGGCGCACGCAGAAGGAGGGTGACGGGCTGTCGTTTTTTACTCGGTCAAAATCTATTTATACGTTATCGATTACGTGAGAAAGTACAATTGCCGGAAGCTACTCCGGATGCAAGGACTACACGAGAGAAGGAGGCCCGAATGTTTTGCCCACAGTGCGGAACCGAGAACGAGGACGATGCGCGCTTCTGCAGCAGTTGCGGATCGTCGCTGGATGCAGCTTTGAAGGTACTTGAAGCGGAAGGGAGCGAGGCCGAAGGCGTGATTGCCGGCGCCTCAGAGCAGCTTAAGGCTGCGCCGAGCATGTCCTCCAAATCGGTTTCCGAGCATCAATCCGCTTCTCAAGACGAAGGCGAAGACGCCCGCCGCCAACGTGGGTTTAATGCGGGGGCGGCAGCTGCGGCATTGGAAGGCGGACCAATGGGGGACGCGGCCGCCAGTGCGCTTGGCGATAAGAAGAAGCTGATCGGCATCGTCGCTGTCGTTGTCGTGGTGATCGTCGCCGCCCTGCTTTGGTTCAACCTTTCAGGCGCCGGAACGCTTGGCCAGACGACAGGGACCTTCAAAACGGCCTTCGAAACGAGCGACATCGCGCGAAAGGGCGCCGCGAGCAATGACTTCGTTAACGAGACGCCTTACTCAGTCACGTCCTTCGAATGCACGGACATAAGCAAATCGTCCGACTACGAGGTCACAGCCCACGTGAAAGCCGTCGTTGAGAACGAGAGCTTCAAGACAGAGGTCACGGCGCTCGCCACCTATATAGACGGCACGAAGCTTCCGAGCGGCTCCACCTGGGCAAGCGGCATCGTAGACGGCTATCACTTCGACATTACCAGCACGGCAACCACGCCGAAGAAGGGCGTCGACAAGGATGACGTCAACATCGCGCAAGCATTCGAGAGCACGCTGTCTGACGACGGGATTACCAGTACCGTGACCATCACGGAGACCGAGCAGACATGGTTCGTGGATGCGGAGTTCGAGACCGTACACACGTATCGCTTCATCGACGACCGATGGACGCACATCGATGCCGAGACGACCGCCGCATACGATTACCACGACATAGAGGGCACATACCTGCCCAAGGGAAATTCAGAGGTGACTTTCACCATCCGCGACCTCGATTCCGAAAAGGGCACCTTCGTCGTCGATTACACAGCGGCTGAGAGCAACGTCATTTACGACTACAACGTGGCGGGAACGCTCAATGTCGACATTATCGCGACGGCAAAGAGTGATTACACGTCAAAGGCCGTAAAGGGAACGTACGAGTTCAAAGGCACGGGAACGAGCAGCGGCGGCGACGGTCAGGCGAGCGTGGAAGGCACGTTGGTGGTTACCGATTCAGGCGAGCCCGCGCTCAAGATAGGCGACCTGTCAATCGATTACACATTCGATCAAGGCCGCCATTCGGGCCGCAGCCGTTCGGGAATGCTGTTCAAGCAATAAGGTCAGGCAAGGCTGGGTTGAGCCATGGGCATCAAGGTAAGCGATAGGCTCCGCACGAGCAGGGGGCGATACCCCGTAAACGACGCATTCGTAGTCTCGGGCCAAGACGGCAGGAAGCGCATCGAGTTCAGCTTCGCCCAGGAATGGGGCGAAGAGCGCCCGATCGCCCTCGAGGACCTCGCAGGATGCCTTCGTGCGAGCCGCGATCTTGACCCTGACGAAATATGCGAGCGCATCGCGCTCTTCGCGCGGAAGACGGGGCCGCTGCTCGGCGATGCCGCCGATGAGGCGGTGTCCGATTGGCAGTTCGCCATCGGCGCGGCGCAAGAGGCGATCAGGATGCAGGAGCAGGTGAACGGCACGCGGCCCTGGGTTTCAGAAGCCGAACGCGTGGTTAAGACAACCGTGACGGATCCGGCGGGCGGAGTGCTGTTCAACTGCTACAACTACACATTCGGCATCGGCCCCGAAAACCCGGGCAGATACTCCTCCTCAATCCCCAGCGCACCGTGGGTGAGGACGTTCAGCGAATCTCGGGGCGGCGATTACCTCTTCGCCGTGCGCTCGGTCGAGGGCGGAATCGAGGCCTTCGACATCTGCCTTGTCTCCTGCGAGGGAAGCCTTTCGCTCGCTTTGCTGGCGCAGATGCTCTGCTTCTTCAACGACCAACCGCTCACGCGCGCTGCACTGCTTGAGATGGGCGTGGGCCAGCTCGATGGCGTCGATGTCGCGGAAGTCGAGCGGATGGCCAGCGCGCTCGAAAACGAAAATGCCGTCAGGTTCGCAGAAACACCCGTCGGCAAAGCCGATGCCCCGCACATCCAGCGCATCGTGCAGGCGATGGCGGCGCTGCACCTGCAGCGGGTGACCGTCGACCTGTTCAAATCCGACGACACGGGCGATTCTCTGGCATTCGACACGTTCCTGAGCTCGCTTTGGTACGATTTCGCCATGCAGCTCGGAGCCGTGAAGGTCGGGTATTGTCAGGAATGCGGCGCCGGCTTCTCCTTGACCGGCCACAGGGGTTTGCCCAAACGGTACTGCAGCGACGAATGCCGCACGAAAGCCAAGAACCGTCGTGAGCGTGACAAAGTTAGTCGCGTAAGGGCTATGTACATGGAAGGCCATAGTATTCCGGACATCGCCAGAGAGCTCTATGCGGAAAAATCGGAGAGAGTCGCAGCCAAAGACATCGTTTCAATGCTTGCCAAATGGCCGCCGCTGAAGCAAGCGATAAGAGATGAGTGCGCGAAAAAGGGGGAGCACCCATTTGCTCGACGGTGCTGCGAGGACGGCGTAATCAGCGAGCGTCAAATTGAGTTATTAGAGAAGCGCGCTAGTCGAAGTGGCAGGCAACGATGAATGCGAGGAATGATTATGTTTTGTCCAAAATGCGGTAGGGAAAATGAAGATGCCGCCGCGTTCTGCTTCAATTGCGGAGCCAGGTTCGAGCTTCTGGTCGGTCAGGCGTCCGACGGCGCCTCTGTAAGCGATGCCGATCGAATCGACAGCGCGGCAACGCCAGCGCGCGAAGATGGCTTGGCGGGCCACATTAACGAAACGGTTGCCAATGTTGGCGACGTTGCCAAGGAGCTTAGGGAGAATGCCAAGGGCATTGCGTCAACCGCCCTTGAAAGTGCGGCTCAGGTTTCAGCGGCGGCAGGTGCTCACGTTGGCGATTTCGGCAAAGCCATAGGATTGAGAATCGCGATTTGCCTTGTTGTGCTTGTGATGCTTTTCGTCCCGTGGATAAAATACAGCGGCGCCTTGTCCGGAGATACGTTCATATGGCTATCGAATCTTAGTTATTTCGGCCTCGGTTTTATGCTCCCTCTTGCCATTATTGGCCTAATCATCATGGTTGCGGGTGTCGCAGTAGAAGCAGCGGGAAAGGTCGAGGCCGGGCGAGTCGTCTTTACTGCTGGCGCAACAATAGTGGGCGTTTTGGCCCTGATCATCATTATTCAGGGATCGAATTCGCTGAAGATGAGCGGAGCGCCTGTTGCTTCAGTATCGCCGACGATTGCGACATGGTTGTGTTTGATTCTCGCGGTTGGAGGTATAGCGTCTCAATTTTGGCACCCCAAAGAGCCTTAATTGGGATGCGTCTGGGTCTCGCGGCATTTGAAACGTCAGCCACGAGGTTGGCTTACGCTGCTAGAGCACATGGGTGAACACAAGGGGATATGATGTACTGCGCGAACTGCGGAAAAGAGCTAGTCGAGGGCGCCAACTTCTGCACGGCCTGTGGGTCGAGGTCGGTGGTGGCCGAGCGGATGGCGGCTCCTGAGGAAGCTACGGCCGAGGCGACAGGCGGCGTTTCTACGGCGCTCGCGTCTGGCCGATCGCGGAGCAGGCTTCGCATGTCCCCTCTGGTCCTGCTCGTCCTCGTGCTCGCCCTTACCGCCGGCATCGCCGCCGCCGCTGTGTACGTGTACAACGAGGTGTACCTGCCGAGTGTTGGGCAAGAGAAGGGCGAAGCCGATGAGCAGCCCGTCACCGACGCGGGCGGCACCGCAATCGCCAATGCCTCCTACTCGTTCGAATACGAAACTGCGGGCGATTATGGAAACTACAGGTTCATGTATCCGGTCATAAGCGGAGCGCAGGACAATCCGGCGATAAACGCACTCAACGAGTACATGCGGGCCGGCGCGCAAGAGGCTGCCGAGAGCGCCCTGCCCGACTCAATCGTGAACGACACTACTACGATGAGCTGGATGAACTACGATGACGGGACCGGTCGAGACCGCTTCTACACCACCAGGAGATACTACATCACGTATTTCGAGGATGGAATTGCTTCGATTTGGGAAGTTTCGAAATACGTGGAAGCCGGCCATATGCAATACACCATGACCGGGGAATGCATGACTGTCGACCTCGAAACAGGGGAACGCTTGAAGCCGGAGAGCGTCCTGGGATTAGACGAAGGGGCACTATACGAATACACGTACAGCGCCTTGGAAGGCGCAACGTATGGCTTCGGCGTGGCGGCGGGCTCCTCAATCTTCGACGCCGAAAGCGCGGTGCGGGCGATTGTCTCGAACAGCGGCGAGCGCTACTTCATAGTGCCTGGCGGACTTGCCCTTTCGGTGGATCGATCCGAGTTCCAGACGCCATACGGCTTGGACTCGTTGGTTGTCTACGCCGATCAGGATAACCCAGGTGACTTCGCGACAGGGGACGTGTTTTACGGAGGCGACACCACGAGCTTGCAGAAGCTTCCTCAAATGCCCGATATCGTTCCGTCGAATCTGACGTAAGTTAACGCCAATCGCCAACAAGCGTAACTTGACAAAAAATTACACGGTCAAAAACTCTATATTCGGTTTTACCGAGTACAGATAATGGCTACATCGTTGAAACGGCCTGCAAAGAGAGGCCGGCTGAAAGATGGGAGCCAATATGTTTTGCCCGAACTGTGGAACCAAGCAAGAATCTGACGTTCGCTATTGCGGTAACTATGGTGCGAGCATCAACGCTCGCGAAGTGCCGAGGCCAGCTAACTCCGTCATGTCCGAGCGTCATGCGGCAAGCGCTGGTCAGGCTAGGTTTTCCGCGGCATGCGCTGCGCCATGTCCTCCAGTTGAAGTAAAGCCTCATTACGTTAACAGCCATCAGCAGGCGGCTGCAGCCTTCGCCGACGAAATGGAGCGTCGCCGGTGCGCGAGCGAGGCTGAACGCTTGCGCAAATCGCTTTGCATATGCCGGATAGTGGGCATTGTGCTCGCGGTTACCACGATAACCAGCATGAACTCATACATGTCAGACGCCGCCGCCGTTTCTATCTTCATGGGTGTAAGCATGTTCTTCGTGCCGTACGGGCTTGCTCCAATTCTGCGCTGGACGGGCTCCCATGGTTTCTTCATCGTGTTCAACTGGATTCTCATTCTTTTCGCCTTTATCGTCCTAATAACAATCGCGATTATTGTGGGGCCGATTTACATCATTGCGGCCCACGCGAAGATCAAAGAGTACGACGCTATGGCTGCTTGCTAGCAGACAGACAGATTGCCAGGTAATATTTGCTAAATATAATGAATCAGGTAAAGGCAGCCTTGTTATTCCTATCGATTTCGGAGGGTCGATAATGTACTGCGCGAATTGCGGAAAAGAGCTAGTCAAGGGCGCCAACTTCTGCACGGCCTGCGGGTCGAGGTCTGCCGTGGCCGAGCGGATGGTGGCTGCCGAGGAAGTTGCGCCTGCGGAGGTGGGCGGCGTGTCATCGGCGCTGGCATCCGGCCGATCGCGGAGCAGGCTCCGCATGTCCCCGCTGGTCCTGCTCGTCCTCGTGCTCGCCCTCACCGCGGGCATCGCCGCCGCTGCCTACTACGTTTATACGGAGGTGTACCAACCGAGTTTGGCGCAAGACGAAGCCAATGAATACGAAGATGCTAGCAATGACGAGTTGAGCGATGGCGGCGGTGCAGTTACTGACGCGTCAAATGCATCGAACGATTTCTTGTTCAACGGTTGGTGGCAATCTGTTGGGCAAACCCAGTCGATATTTCACCACATAGAAAATGGAGTCGAATACATATATCAGATTCCTCCTGATGTAATGGCTGCATTTCCGGTTGATGAGTGGGACGACTATGCTTTCAATTCAAAACGAACTGTTGAATCGACTGCTCATTTCGAGGTTGGCGAAGTAGGGGCGGCAGTCGAACCTTGTGACGCCATTAGCTTCGAGGGTGGAGTGACGTTTTTGATGTTTGCATCGGATATTGATACGCTCGTTAGGCAAGACATCGATGGTTCGAATTACAGCGTGAGCGGCAGTTTGGTTAGGATGCACGATATACCACGAAAGCTCTCCGAGCTTGCTGAACAAACCGAGGTCGCAAGCGCTTCGACAGTCCAGGCAGAAAACTATCATTTCGCATTTGATCATTTTGAGTTTGAATTGCCTGAGTACTGGCGCGACCGTGTGACTGTAGAGCAGGAGGACGGCAGGACTGTGATTTATGCAAAGGACGTCCATGATGCCGGATACGGTGGAGCCCTCGCATGGGTATGGACAGGAGGCGAAGACGCGACGCGTGCGAAGGGCGATGTTGGTAGCAAATGGATATACGATCACGAGTATGCTCCTGGGCAGTACGTGATTGTATGGGCTGCAACACCTGCTGTATGCGTTGTGTCAACGATGATTACCGACGGATGCTCGTTGGAGGAATCGGTAGCTAAAGTATGTCGTGATATGCCCCCTGATCTCTTCGAGGAGTTCATTGATCTCTCATCCGGCGGCCGATTGAGCACAGTAGATATAACGGTGCCAAATAAGGAGGGCGTGGGGGAACTTGATTGCTATGCATTCGACGCCTTCCCACCGCTCATCGACGTTCGATAGCAAGAAAGCAATTACACGTAAGGCGAGTTTCTCGACTGTTCGATTTCAAGCATGAGATTGGTATTTGCTTTCTCGTACTCGTTCAGTACGCCTTCGTTGAAAGCTTCGGGACTCGTTGTCTCGTGATACCAAGTTTTAGTCGCAAAAAAGTCTCGAAGGTCTTGGTTTTTGAAGCCCCTGCCATGACGCGCGTAAATCTCGTTGCGCGCATGATAAAGGTCGAGTGTGCTAAGGCTCTCGAGCTCGGAGCGCGAATAATAGCGTGAATTGCTTTCGGGCAAAACGTACTCACTGGATTGAGTTGTTGCTGACTGCGACGACGCAGATGCGGTGCCTGCCGCAGACGAAGCGCTTGTATTGCTGCTTTCGCTTGTCGAAGGGGATGCCGAGCTGTTAACACTTTCGCTCGACGCAGAAGACGTCTGGGCCACATTTGTCGCTGAGGGCTGGCCGCTCGTGGTGCTTGCCCCAGGTTTGAATACGGAAAACAGGAGCAAGCCGACTAAGCCGAGGATGACGACTGCGGCAACGATTACAAGCCATATAGGAATATTCGCGTTCTCGCGTAGCGCTTCACCCCTTTGCCGGGTCGGCTTGCTCGAGGCGGTTCTGGGCACAGCGGGCCTTACCGTTGTTGCGGCTGGTGCGACTGGTGCTTGCGATAACGCGTTCCCGCAGAAGATGCAGAACGCATCGCCTTCAGCATAAGGCTTCCCGCATTTCGGGCATACGTTGGCTTGCGAATCTTGCCCCTGCGCTGACTCAACGCCAGAGGCGTTCAAAGAAGTACCACAGCCTATGCAAAAGCTACTGCTTGCCTTATTCTCTTTCCCGCAATTCGGGCAAACATTCACTTCGCCATTGCCTTTTTGCTTTTCAGCTTTCGCGGTGGCTTCACTCAGATTACAGCCACAGCCAATGCAGAAAGTATTGCCGACAGCGTTATCTTTTCCGCATTCTGGGCAAGTAATAGCGCTCATTTGTAAACTCCAGACTCCCGAATCAACTGCGCTCATTATAACCTTCAGCCAAATGACTAGACGTTTTGCATGTGAGTGAGACCGCGATTCATCTGCGAGCTGCTTGGGACAACTCACTGGGTTGTCCTGGCGCCGCATCGCAGAATGACTCACTCTCGCGAAGGGATACACCCGACTAGCTTGGAAGCGTCACTAGCGCTTCCTCCTACGGTATACCCATCGCTCACGATGATGCAAGATGTACGAATGTCAACACAGCGCCCTCTGGGCGCCGCGTTTCCATTCGGCCTTGCCCTCCCGCTCGGCAAGCTCCGTAGCGGGTCGGGAGAGGTCGCGCCCCGTGGTAACGGGGCGCGGACGACGCAAAAGGAAGCGGCTGGGCCCCTGCACCCAGCCGCTTCCCCAAGATGTCCCGAAGCCTGCTACCGCTCGCGGTCTTCGTCCAAGGACCGCGCGGCGTTGCGTGCGGCCGACTTCGCCAGCCCCCTCGTGATGCCGGCCATCGAGAAACCCTTTCCGAGCTTGTGCCCGGACACCCGGAAGCCCGTCTTCACGCGCCTGTAAACGTAGTCGTCGCCGTTCCTTGATGCGGTGACGGCTACGCCCTTGGCTTCGAGCGCCTTCTCGAAAACCCTCTGCGCATCGCTTTTGGCGGAGCCCCTCGCCTCCATCACCGAAACCGTAACGGCTTCGCGGATATACTGCTTCTCAGCGCGCTCGCCGCGCGCGGCCATCTCCCTCTCGGCCCGGGTCGGCTGGCGCGCATGGACGCGGCTGTTGCGCTTCCCCGCGACCATCTGCGCAAGCCCGTAGCTCTCGTCGAGGGCCCGCACGGCCTTGGCGCGCTCGACCTTCGCCCGCCTGCCCCTCCCCTCGTGCAGGCGCCTGCCGGTTGCAAGGTCGGTGCGGTTTATGCCGATGTGCACCGCGTACCGCGACGTCTTGTCGGCGGCGCAGAACTCCCTGTGCAGAACCCACACCGCCTCCTGGTTCGGGTAGCGGCCCTGAACCCAGTCCCGCGCGAAAGCCATGGCCAGCGCCGGCGTCACCTTGCCGCCGTTCATCTCGCATTCGTCGGGGTTGAAGGCCAGCACCTGGTGGTACATGATCGTGTTCGCGGCGCCCTCCCTGCTCGGGACGTCGTGCCCGTACGCCGCCCTCGTCCGCTCCATCTCCCGCTGCCAGGCGTCCTCCCGGGTAATGTGCTGCGATCCCCGGGCGACGGCGCGGCCGTCGTCGAGGTACCTCGCGAGGTTGGCGGCATGCGCCGGGGTGGTCACGGAAACCTGCTTGATCGCCGTCATGTCCATCAGTCCCATGCGGAGGCCTCGTCGGCCTCCACGGCGCCATCGGGGCAACCATCGCCCACGAGCGAGGCGAAATCCGGGCACCACGGCTCCGGCGGCGCCGGGAGCTCCGCCGCGGCCGCGGCCATGGCCTCGCGGAACCTCATGCACTTGCGCCTCTCGTATTCCTTGTCGCCCAGGCCGAAGTAGGCGCCTGCGGGGGTTTCGTTTGCGTAGAGCAAGGGCGTGTTCATGACGCCCTCCTCGCCGCCGTGGCCGTTCGCTCCGCCCTTCACGACGATCGCGCCGTCCCGGTCCGGCACGCGCGACTGCCACTCCCACGTGTGAACGAGGTCCTCGCCATGCTCGCTGAACGAAGTCCCG